>DASZEJ010000015.1:0-7591 GCA_035940955.1 Solirubrobacteraceae bacterium | reverse complement strand
CATGTCGCGCCCCCGGATCTCCGCCTGGACCTCCTCCTCCATCGGGTACGCGGACCCGATCTCCAGCTTGACCTCCTCGGCCGTCTGCTGGCCGATGAGCAGCTTGTACTCGCGCTTGGCGTAGTTGATGATCGCCTCGTCCAGCTCGTCGCCGCCGACGCGGATCGACTGGCTGACGACGATGCCGCCGAGCGAGATCACCGCGACCTCGCTCGTGCCGCCGCCGATGTCGACGACCATCGAGCCGGTCGGCTCCCCGACCGGCAGCCCGGCGCCGATCGCCGCCGCCATCGGCTCCTCGATGAGGTAGGCCTGGCGGGCGCCGGCGGACAGGCACGCCTCCTCCACCGCGCGCTTCTCCACCCCGGTGACCCCGGAGGGGACGCAGACGACGACGCGCGGGTGGGCCCACCGGTTCTGGTGGACCTTCTGGATGAAGTGGCGCAGCATCTCCTCGGTGACGTCGAAGTCGGCGATGACGCCGTCCTTGAGCGGCCGGATCGCCTGGATCGTCCCGGGCGTGCGGCCGAGCATCCGCTTGGCCTCGATGCCCACGGCGTGGACCTCGCCGCTGCGCGAGTCGATCGCCACCACGCTCGGCTCGCTCAGCACGATCCCGCGCCCGCGCACGTAGACGAGGGTGTTCGCGGTCCCCAGATCGACCGCCATGTCGCGGCCGCCGAATCCGGTCAGGTAGCTGAAGAAGCCCATGCGTAGCGGGAGAAACGGGCTGCCAATCTACCGCGCCCCCCATAGCAGCCCGGGTGCGCGGGCGAGCAATTGCGAGACGGGGAGCCCGACCACGTTGAGGTAGTCGCCCTCGATCTTCTCGACCAGCGCAGCGCCCCGTCCCTGGACAGCGTAGCCACCCGCCCGGTCGCGCCATTCCCCCGTGGCCAGATACCAGCGGATCATCGCCCCGGACAGCGGGCGGAAGGTCACGCGGGTCGTCGCGGCGCAGACCTCGATCCGCCCGCCGCGGGCGATCGCCAGGCCGCTGACCACGTCGTGCGCGCGGCCGCTCAGCGCCGCGAGCGTCGCCGCCGCCTCGCGCTCGCCGGCCGGCTTGCCGTAGATGCGCCCGTCGAGGGCGACGACGGTGTCGACGCCGAGCACCACGTCCCCCTCCACCGCGGCGGCCTTGCGGCGCGCGTTCTCGGTCGCCACCGCGACCGGGTCGCCCTCCTCCAGCTCCTCGACGTCGGCGGGCGCGACGATGAACGGGATGCCCAGCTGCTCCAGGATCGCCCGCCGCTGCGGCGAGCGGCTGGCGAGGACTAGCGGGTCAGCTCGGGGAAGAACAGCTTCGCCTCGCGCTCCGCCGACTCCGCGGAGTCCGAGCCGTGCACCATGTTCTTGCCGACCTCGAGCGCGAAGTCGCCGCGGATCGACCCGGGCGCCGCCTCGAGCGGGTTCGTCGCGCCGATCACCTGCCGCGCCGCCCGGATCGCGTCGGCGCCCTCGAGCACCATCGCGACCAGCGGCGCCGAGGTGATGAAGTCGACCAGCTCGCCGAAGAACGGCTTGCCCTCGTGCTCGCCGTAGTGCTGCCGCGCGAGGTCCTCGGTGACCTGCATGTGCTTCAGCGCCGCGATGCGCAGCCCCTTGCGCTCGAACCGGGCGATGATCTCGCCGGTCAGGTTGCGGGCGAAGGCGTCCGGCTTGACGAGGATGAGTGTGCGCTCCATAGGGAGCGGCAGACTACGCGGGTCCGGCCGACGGCGGCGCTCGGTGCGGCTCGCGTGCGTTTCGCCGGCCGGTGGTCCGACGGCTCGGTGAGGGAGGAGCAGTCTCCTCCCGCGCCCGCGGCCGCGCCGTTCCCCAGGGGCGTGCGCAGGCCCCACAACTCGACACTCGCGGCATGACCGCCCGTCAATGTCCGCTTCGGCGGCTATGACACCCACAACCCGACACTGACCGAGGATCGGTGCGCGAGTGTCGCGTTGTGCGGGCACGCGGCCCGGGCGTGGAGGCGAACACTCTTCCCTCGCCGAGCAGTCGGACCGCGGACGGCCGCCGCGACGAGGGCGATCGGCGCTCCGTTCGGCTCGCTTGCGTACGCGGGCCGGTGGTCGACAGCTCGGCGAGGGCGGAGCAGTCCTCCCGCGCCCGGCGCCGCGCCTCTCCCCTTGGCGCGTGCCGGGGCCGCAGAACGCAACACTCGGAGCGTGACCGCGCGTCAGTGTGCACTTCGTCGGCTATAGCGCGCCCAACTGCACACTGACCGAGGATCGGTGCTCGAGTGGTGCGTTGTGGGGGCACGCGGCCCGGGCGCCGGGGCGAAACTCTTCCCTCGCCGAGCAGTCGGACCCCTGACGGCCGCCGCGAGGCGAGCGAGCGGCGCTCCACGCGCGCCGAGAGCCGTCAGCCCGTCGGCGGCGCCTCGGTGTACGGCTCGCCCGAGATCTCGAGCGGGTCGCTGCGGCGCCGGCGCGACCTGCGCGGGGCCGGGGTGACGCCCGGGATCTCGGCCTCGCAGTACGGGCAGAGCTTCCAGTCGGGCTCGAGCGGCTTGCCGCAGTTGCCGCACGGGTCCTTGAGCTTGCGCATGCAGTTCGGGCAGCGCAGGAAGTCCTGGCGGACCTCGAAGTCGCAGTGCGGGCAGAGGGCGAACCCGAGCTCGTGCATCCTCGCCTCGGCCGCCTGCATCTCCAGCTCGCGCTCGCGGACGTCGTCGAGGTACTCCGGCGGGCGGACGATCATGTAGACGATCGCGCCGACGAACGGGAACAGGATCGCCGCCGCGGCGGCGCAGCCGATGAGCATCGGGTCGGCGATCCGCCGCCGCGCGTCCGCGTACGTCCAGTACGCGAGCGCCAGGTAGATGACGACGAGGAAGAGGATCAGGAGGTTGACGGCCAGGTTCAGGCCATCCGACTCGATCCCGAAGACGGCGAGCATGGGCGGAGAGGCTAGAGGAACACCCGGCCGAACAAGTACCCCAGCCCGAAGAAGACGAGGATCGTCACGGCCACGACGATCGCGACGATCGCGATCATGGTGAGCGCGCTGGGCGGCTCGTCGTTCACAGCATCGACCGCGGCTCGCTGGACCCGCGCGGGCGCAGGAGGTCGGCGACGAGGTAGATCGAGCCCGTGGCGAGCACGGCGCCGTCCGGCCCGGCGAGGTCGCGCGCGCGGGCCAGCGCCCGGTGCGGGTCGGGCTCGACGAGCGGCTCCATCTCGCTGCACGCTCCCCCGAGCTGGTCGGTCAGCGAGGCGAGCGTCGCGGGCGGCAGCGCGCGCGGGTTGGCGTTCGACGTGCAGACGAGCGCGTCGGCGTGCGGCAGCAGCGCGCGCAGCATCGCGGTCGCGTCCTTGTCGTCGAGCACCGACAGGACGACGACCAGCGGATGGTGCAGGTCGCCCAGCGAGTCGGCGACCGCGCGCATCCCGCCCGGGTTGTGCGCCCCGTCGACGATCGTCACCGGGTCGGAGTCGACGACCTCGAACCGGCCCGGCACCCGGACGGCGTCCGCGGCCGCCCGCACCGCCGCGTCGTCGAGCGGGCCGGCCAGCGCGCGCGCCGCCTCCCGCGCGGTCGCGAAGTTGCGCCGCTGGAACGCGCCCCGCGCCCCCACCGCGACGCCCGGGTCCGCCGGCGCGACGACGATCCGCCCCGCGGGCGTCGCGTGCGCCTCGAGGAACGCGTCGGGGTGCAGCCCCTCGCCGAGCACGAGCGTCGAACGCGGCCGGACGACCGCGAGCTTCTCGCGCGCGATGTCCCGCACCGTCGGGCCCAGCCAGCGCGTGTGCTCGAGCCCGACGTTCGTCAGCACCGCGACCTCCGACGGGATCACGTTCGTCGCGTCCCAGCGCCCGCCGAGCCCGGCCTCGACGACCGCCGCCTCCACGCCCTGCCGCGCCAGTTCGAAGTACGCGGCGGCGGTCAGCGCCTCGAACTGCGTCACCCGGTCGCCGCCGGTCAGCGTGCGGTCGACCTTCTCGGCCGCGCGCCGCACGCGGTCGATCGCGCACGCGAACTCCTCGGGGCCGAGGTCGCGGTCGCCGACGCGGATCCGCTCGCGGAAGGAGACGAGGTGCGGGGAGAGGTAGGAGCCGGTGCGGATCCCGTGGGCCTCCAGGATCGCCGCCGTCATCCGGACCGTCGACGACTTGCCGTTCGTCCCGACGACGTGGACCGAGCGGAACGCCTCCTGCGGCGACCCGAGCGCGGTGAGCAGGCGGCGCATCCGGTCCAGCCCGAACCGCATCCCGAACAGCTCCCGGCCGAGCAGCCACCGCTCGGCGTCCAGCGAGGCCGCCTGCTCGCGCGCGGTCACAGCGCCTCGAGCTCGGCGCGCAGGCGCTCGAGCTTGTCGCGCTCGGCCGCCACGACGGCGCCGGGCGCCTTCGCGACGAAGCCCTCGTTGCCGAGCTTGCCCTCCGCCCGGGCGATCTCGCGCTCGAGCCGGTCGCGCTCCTCGGCCCGCTTGCGCTCCGCGGCGCCCACGTCGAGCCCGTCGGTCGCCAGCACGCCGATCGCGCCCAGCGGCGTCGGCACCACCGCGACCGGCTCGGCTCCGTCCTCGGCCCACTCGAACCGCGCCATCTGCGCGACGAGGTCGATCGTCGCGCCTGCGCCGGAGGGGACGCCGCGGATGTGGAGCCCCGGCCGCGCGTCCACCGACTCGCGCCACGTGCGCAGCGCGCGGACGGTCGCGATCGCGTCGCCCAGCGCCGCCTCGGCCTCGGGGTCGACGCGCGAGGGGTCGGCCGGCGGCATCCGCGAGGCGGCGAGCATCCCGCGCTCGCCCGGCAGCATCGACCACAGCTCCTCGGTCACGAACGGGATCACCGGGTGGGCGAGCGCGAGCGTCTCCTCCAGCACGCGCAGCAGCGTCGCGTGCGCCGCCGGATCGCCGTCGTAGAGCCGCGGCTTGACGATCTCCAGGTACCAGTCGCACAGCTCGCCGAAGACGAAGTCGTAGAGCCCGAGGGCGAGCTTGGCGAAGTCGAACGCCTCGATCCGCTCGGCCGCGTCGCGCTTGGCCCGCTCCAGCCGCGAGAGGATCCAGCGGTCCTCGACCGTCGCCGGGGGCGCGTCGGCGGCCGGGTCGGCGTTCATGAGGATCAGCCGCGACGCGTTGTAGAGCTTGTTCGCGAGCTGGGCGCCCTGCGCGATCTTCTCCTCGCTGAACCGCACGTCCTGGGTCGAGGACATCGCGAGCAGCCCGAACCGGGTCGCGTCGGCGCCGTACTGCTCGATCAGGTCGAGCGGGTCGATCCCCGTCCCGAGCGACTTCGACATCCGCCGCCCGTCGGGCGCCTGGATGACCGAGTGCACGTACACGTCCTCGAACGGGACCTCGCCGGTGAAGCGCAGGCCCATCATCACCATCCGCGCCACCCAGAGGAACAGGATGTCGCGCGCCGTCGAGAGCACGTCGGTCGGGTGGAACGCGCGCAGCGCCGCCGTGTCCTGGGGCCAGCCGAGCGTCGCGAACGGCCACAGGGCGCTGGAGAACCACGTGTCGAGCACGTCGGGGTCGCGCTCCCAGCCCTCCCCGTCGGGCGGCTCGAGCCCGCAGTGGACCTCGTCGCCGCGGTACCAGACGGGGATCTGGTGGCCCCACCACAGCTGGCGGGAGATGCACCACGGCCGGATCGCCTCGAGCCACTCGACGTAGCGGCGCCGCTGGGACTCGGGGCGGATCCGGATCCGCCCGTCGCGCACCGCCTCGATCGCCGGCCGGGCCAGCTCGTCCATCCGCATGAACCACTGCAGCGAGATCAGCGGCTCGATCCGCTCGCCGGAGCGGTGCGAGTAGGGGACGTTGTGGGTGTACGGCTCGGTCTTGACGACCCGGTCGCCGAGCGCCTGCACCACCGCGGCCCGGGCCTCCAGCGCGGTCAGCCCCGCGAACTCGCCGGCCGCCGCGGTCATCCGGCCGTCCTCGCCGATGACCGTCACGGCCTCCAGCCCGTGCCGGCGGCCGATCTCGAAGTCGTTCGGGTCGTGGCCCGGCGTGACCTTCAGGTTGCCGGTGCCGAAGTCCGTCCGCACGTAGTCGTCGGCGATCACCGGCAGCTCGCGCCCGACGAGCGGCAGCATCACCGCCGTCCCGACGAGGTGGCGGTAGCGCTCGTCGTCCGGGTGCACCGCGACCGCGGTGTCGCCGAGCATCGTCTCCGGCCGCACGGTCGCCACGACGACCTCGTCCGAGTAGCGGATCGAGTAGAGCGTGTCGGTCTCCTCGCGCTCCTCGACCTCGAGGTCCGAGACCGCCGTGCGCAGGCCCGGGTCCCAGTTGACCATGTAGTGGTCGCGGTAGATCAGGCCCTGCTCGTACAGGTCGACGAAGACCTTCAGCACCGCCCGGACGTAGCCGTCGTCGAGGGTGAAGCGCTCGTCGTCGTAGTCCAGCGACGCGCCGAGGCGCTTGAACTGCTCCTGGATGATCCCGCCGTGCTCGCGGGTCCACCGCCAGACCTCCTCGACGAACGCCTCGCGGCCGAGGTCCTCCTTCGCGACGCCCGCGCGGGCGAGCTTCTGCTCGACCTGCTTCTGGGTCGCGATCCCGGCGTGGTCGGTGCCGAACACCCACTTCGCGCGCCGCCCGTGCATGCGGTGCCAGCGGACCAGCACGTCCTGGATCGAGCCGTTCAGCGCGTGCCCCATGTGCAGCGCGCCGGTGACGTTCGGCGGCGGGACGGCGATCGAGAAGTTCTCCGCCGGCGAGCCGGCCGGCTCCGGATGGTTGATGCCCGAGTCCACCCAGCGCCGCGCGATGCGGGACTCGACGTCGCGGGGCTCGTAGCGGGTCTGCACGGAGGCGCAGTCTAGGTCGCCTCAACCCGAACGGGCCCGCCTGTTCGGCGGGCCCGTCCCTTTCGCGGCGCGGGGGGAGCGCCTACGGCTGGCTGGGGGCCGGCTCGCGGGTGATGGTGATGCGGCGGACGTCGAGCGCGCCGAGCGTCTTGGCCTTGCCCTTGCCGGTGCGGGCGATCTTGCCCTGGACCTTGACGACGTCGGTCGCCTGGAGGGCGTCGGCGGCGGTCAGGCCGACGTACTTGACGACGACCTTGTCGCCGGCGGTGCCGAACGTCTCCGTGCCGGTGCCCTCGATGTCGGCGCGGGTCAGCGTGAGCAGCGTGCGCGCGTGCTTGTTCGCCGAGGTGGGATCGAGCGTGAGCGCGCCGGTCAGCGCGCCGTCGGCGACCGGCAGCGCGGTCAGGCCGGTGCCCTTGAGCGTGAAGGCGACGCCCTTGGTCTTCGTGGACTGGGCGGCGGCCTTCTCGCGACCCTGCTTGCCGGGCTCGGCCGGCTTGGCGGCCTGAGAGGCGGCCGGGAGCGCCAGGGCGGCGACGGCGGCGAGGGCAACGGTCTTGGTCTTCATCTGGTGGTTCTCCGTGTCGGGTCGGTGGTTTCCTGGTCGGTCATCGCCGCGGGCGGCGAGAGGGGTACGCCCCGCGCTCGGCCGGATGTACCAAGCGCCGGCGCGCCAACGTTCAGGGGGCGGTCGTCGTCTCCGCCGGGACGGTGGTCGTGGTCGTGGTCGTGTCGGCCGGCGGCGCAGGAGGCGGCGGCGTGACCGGCGCCTCGCGGCGCCTGCGCGGGCGCGGGGGCGACGGCTTGATCGGCCGGGTCG
>DASZEJ010000014.1:0-4532 GCA_035940955.1 Solirubrobacteraceae bacterium | reverse complement strand
CGCCCCCGCGCCCGCCGCCCCCGCCGCGCCCGGAGCCGCCGCGTGACACCCGCCGTCCCCGCGATCCTCCTCGCCGCCGCCGTCCTGCTCGCGGGCCTCCCCGGCGCCGCGCGAGCCCGGCTCCGCGCCCGCCGCCACGTGCGCCCGGCCGCGCCGCTCGTCCCCGCCGCGATCGCGCTCCTCGGGCTCCTGCGCCCGGCCCTCGCCGCCGCCGCCCTCCTCGGCTACGCCGCCTCGCGCCGCCTCGCCGCCGCCCGCGCCCGCGCCAAGGCCGCCGCCACCGTCTCCGCGGCCCTGCCCGAGCTCTGCCGCGCCACCGCCGCCGAGCTCCGTACCGGCGCCCCACCGTCGGTCGCCCTCACCCGCGCCGCCGCCGACGCCCCACCCGACCTCGCCGCCCACGTACGCCGCCTCGCCACCGCCACCGAACTCGGCCCCTCGCCACCCCCCGCCGACTGGGCCGCCCTTCCCGGCGCCGAACGCCTCCGCGCCCTCGGCGCCCTCTGGTCCGTCGCAGCCGACGCGGGCAACGGCCTCGCGGACGGCCTCGACCGCCTCGCCGCCTCTTACGCCGCCGAGGAACGCCGCCGCGCCGATGTCGCCGCCCAGCTCGCCGGCCCCCGCGCCTCCGCCGCCGTGCTCGCCGCGCTGCCGCTCGCGGGCATCGGGCTCGCCGCCTCGCTCGGCGCGCGCCCGCTCGCGTTCCTCCTCGGCAACCCCGCCGGCCTCGCCTGCCTCGTCGCCGGCGCCGGGCTCGACGCCGCCGGCGTCTGGTGGGTACGCCGCATCACCCGCGCCGCCGTCACGCCGTGAACGCCGCCGTCCTCGCCGCCCTCGCCGCCGCGCTCGCGATCGCGGTCACCGCCGTACGTCCCGTCGCCGCGCACCGACTCCCTCGCGGCCGACCCGCCGCCGCGCCGCCGCCGCGACGCGCGCTCCCGCCGCCGGTGGCCGTGGGTGCCGCCGCCCTCGGCGCGTACGCACTGCTCGGCCCGCTCGCCGCCCTCGCCGCGGCGGCCGCGACCGCGCGGCTCGTCGCGACGCTGCCGTCGCGCGCCGACACCGAACGCGATGCCGCGCGCGCCGCCGCCGTGCCCCTGCTCGCCGACCTCGTCGCCGCGTGCGTCACCGCCGGCGCGCCGGTGGACGAGGCGCTCGCCGCCGCCGTCGCCGCCACGCCGGGTCCGCTCGCGGACGACGTCGACGCCGCGCTGCGCGCGACCCGCCTCGGGCTGCCGCCGCCGGTCGCCTGGGCGCCGCTGCTCGCGCCGGAACGCCCGCCGCCGGTCCGCGCGCTCGCCCGCGCGGTCGTCCGGGGCGCCGACTCCGGGGCCGCGCCGAGCGCGATGCTCCGCACCGTCGCCGACGACGCCCGCGACGCCGCTCGCACCGCAGGCGAGGTCGCCGCGCGCCGCGCCGGCGTCGTCGCGGTGCTCCCGTTGGGGCTGTGCTTCCTGCCGGCGTTCGTGCTGCTCGGCATCGTGCCGCTCGTCGCGAGCCTGCTCGGCGGCGTTCTCCACTGACTGTCCACAGATTCGGGTGCCGCCCGTTACCCACAGGCTCGGCGCCGCACGCTGGATGGCGCCGGAACGTCCGGCAGCCGGAGCTCCCGGCCCACCCAGGGAGGTACGTCATGAACCGACTGCGCGAGATCCGCGCCCGCCGCGAGGACGGCATGGCCACGGCGGAGTACGCCGTCGCCACCGTCGCCGCGTGCGGGTTCGGCGGGGCCCTCATCAAGATCCTGACGACCCCGTCGGTCACCAACCTGCTCGTCGACGCGGTCAAGAAGGCGTTCAGCTTCGCGTTCTGACGGTGCGGTCGCGGGGCGGCACCGCCCGCCCCGCGACGGCCGCCGTCGCCCCGGCCGCCCGCTACGACGGTGGCGCGGGCGCGAGGTCCTTCTCGGTACCGAGCTTGATCGGCAGGCACGGGTCCCCACCGACGCTCGCCTCGTCGAACGTCGCCTTCCGCAGCGTCCCGTCGAGCGCGTCCACGCGCCAGACCTCGCGCTTGGCGAAGCACGGCTGCCCGTCCTGCGTACGAGGCACAGCCGGGTTGCGCTCGTAGACCGCGACGTACCAGACCGGCTTGTGGATCACGCGCAGCCGGCCCGGGTCGACGAGGTAGTCCGTCGCCTTCGCGACCTTCCACGGCCGCGCCGCCCGCTCGGCGAACACCCGCCGCGCCGCGTCCTCCCGCGTCAGCTCCGGCGCCTTGTAGCCGTACGGCACCAGCACCACGACGCCCAGCGCCGCCGCCAGCGCCGCGCCCCCCAACGGAGCCCACGGCGACCCCGCCGGCTCGCCGCTCGTCACGCGCCGCCGCCACCCGCGCGCGAGCAGCACCGCGGCGACCGCGAGCATCGCGACCCCGAGGTACGGCGACGTCTCGCCCTCCCGGAAGCTGTACGCCCACCAGAGCAGCAGCACCCCGCCGCCCGCCCGCACCTCCGACTCGCGCGTCATGTCGCTGAGCAGCAGGGCGATCGCGATGAACCCCAGGAAGAACATCCCGAACGGCAGCGGCAGCACGCCGACCAGCACCAGGAACGGCAGCCGCTGCCACCACCGCCGGCGGGCGGGAGGCGCGCTCTGGTCGGGCGTCACGGGGGTGTCGGTGGTCACGACTCCCCATTCTCCCTGTGGACGACGCACGCGTCGTCCACAGATTCGGGCGGCACCGGCACGGCGCCTCCGCGCGCACCACGCTGGAACCATGCGAACGCACCCCCGCCACCGCCCGCACGCCCACGCCGCCGCCGCGCGCCGCGGCCGCGCCGAACGCGGCAGCGCGACCGCCGAGACCGCCGTCGCGCTGCCCGCGCTGCTGCTCGTCGTCGCCGTCTGCGTCTGGGCGCTCGGCCTGGTCGGGGCGACGCTGCGCTGCGCCGAGGCCGCCCGCGCCGGTGCCCGTGCCGCCGCGCGCGGCGAGACCGCCGCCGAGGTGACCGACGCCGCGACCCGCGCCGCCCGCCACGACGCCGACGTCTCCACGACGGCCGCCGACGGCTACGTCACTGTCCGCGTCTCGTGGTCGGCGCGCCCGCCGGTGCCGCTGCTCGCGCGCCTGCTCCCCGCGACGACCGTCTCAGCCGAGGCCACCGCGCGCGCCGAGCCGGAGGGGGACGAGTGGTGAACGGCCGCACCACCCGCGCCCCCGCGCCCGCACCGGCCAGGCGCGCGGTCGCGGCACGCGACACCGGCTCCGCGACGCCGCTCGTCCTGGGCGCGGCGGCCCTCACGTTCGTCGTGGCGGTCGCCGTCGGTCTGCTCGGCGCTGGCCTGCGCGCGGGCGCCCGGGCGCGCACGGCCGCCGACCTCGCCGCGCTCGCCGCTGCCGACGTGCTGGTGTCGGGCGAGCCGTGCGCCGAGGCCGCCGCCGTCGCCTCCCGCAACGCCGCCCGCCTCGTCTCCTGCGACCCCCTCGACGGCGGCGTCGTGGTCGTCGCGGAGACGCGCGTCCTGTCACTGCCCGTCCGCGCGCGGGCACGCGCCGTTCCCGGCTCGGTGGCGGCGGGGGTGGCGAGGGCGCCGCCTGGGTACGACCGGCTGCGTATCGGCCGAGGAGGTCCCCGTGCGCTGCCCATCGTGCTCGTCCACCGTCTCGGACGGACGCCGCTTCTGCCCGTCCTGCGGAACGCCCGTCGCCGCGACGGTCGGCGCCGGAGCACGCGTGGGTGCCGCCGCGGGCCGCCCGGCGACCCCTTCACCCGCCCCCGCGGCTCCGCGCGGGACCGCTGACGGCGGGACGCCACCGACCGCGGCGATCGTCCTCCCGGACGCGCTGCCGACGGCCGGCTCGCGGGACGCGACCGCGTACGACGAGGAGGAGGTCGTGGCGCGCGACGAGCGCACCACGCAGCTGCTCGACGCGCCGATCGACGACGGCCACTCCGCAGGCACCCGTGCCGGCCGCGGCTCGGCCGGCGGCGCCGGTGGCGCCGGTGGCGCCGGTGGCGCCGGCGAGGCGTTCGGGCGTGCCGGCGAGGCGATCCGTCGCCAGGCCGAACGCGCCGTCGAACGGTTCGGCGCGGCGCCGTTCGAGGTGCGCCTCGCGCTGGTCGGGACGGTCGTGGCCGTGCTCGCGTTCCTGACGCTCCCGTACGGCGGCGACGACCGCACTGCCGCGGCCGTCGGCGGGCGGCTGTGGTGGCGCCCGGTCGCGGCGGTCCTCGCGACGATCCTGCTCGCCACGACCCTGCGCGCCCGCGGGCCGCGCGACGGCGAGGCGCCCGCGCGCGCCGGCGGCACGACCGACCGGCTGCTCGCCGCGCTGGTCGTCGCCACGGTCGGCGCGACCGAGGCGGGCATGGTCGGGCTGTTCTCCGGGGACCTCGGGCGGACGCGCTTCGGCTACTACGTCATCCTGGCCGGCCTGGTCACGGTGCTCGTCGCGACCGTGCGGGCCGCGCGCCGCCGCTGCGGAGGCGGCTGACCCCGCTCAACCCCCGGGCCCGCGAGGCCGACACAGAGAACTGGCTGCCCGGTTCGTGCGGGTTTGCGAGGATGGGACCGCCCCTCGGAAACTTC
>DASZEJ010000013.1:0-46512 GCA_035940955.1 Solirubrobacteraceae bacterium | reverse complement strand
CCGGCGAGCTGGTCGCGCTGACGCCGGACGGCGTCGCGGGCTCGTGGCGCGCCGCACCGCCCGCGCCGCGCCGCCTGTGCGTCTTCGAGCACGTCTACCTGTCGCGGCGCGACTCGCGCGCCGACGGCGAGCCGCTCGAGGCCGTGCGCGAGCGCCTCGGCGAGCGGCTCGCGCTCGAGTCGCCGGCGGACGCCGACGCCGTCGTCCCCGTGCCGGCGTCCGGCGTCCCCGCGGGCCGCGGCTTCGCCCGCGCGGCCGGGGTGCCGCTGCGCGAGGCGCTCGTGCGCAACGAGTACGTCGGCCGCTCGTTCATCCAGCCCACGCCGGCGCTGCGCGAGCTGGCGGTGCGGATGAAGTTCAACGTCGCCGGCGACCTGAGCGGCCAGCGGGTCGTCGTGGTCGACGACTCGATCGTGCGCGGGTCGACGATGCGCCACGTCGTGGCGCTGCTGCGCGGCGCCGGGGCGCGCGAGGTCCACGTCCGCATCGCCGCCCCGCCGGTCGTCGCGGCGTGCCACTACGGCGTCGACATCGGCGCGCCCGGCGAGCTGCTCGCCGCGCACCGCCGCTTCGACGCGGTGCGCGACGCGATCGGCGCGACCTCGCTCGAGTACCTGAGCGTCGCCGGGCTGCGGGCGGCGGTCGGCACCGGCGCGCGGCGCGGCGTGTGCGATGCGTGCCTGACCCGCCGCGAGCCCGCCGCGGCGCCCGCCGCCGCCTGAGCGCGCACTCCTTTGGCGCCCTCGCGGCCCGGTGCCACGATCGGCCGATGACCACTGCGGCCGACACTCAGACAGGCGGATGCGACCGGCGGTACGCGGAGCACGCGTGCGTCTGGGGCCGGGCGCCCGACCCGTCCGCCCTCGCGCTGGCGCGGCACCTGGACCTGCGCGGCGCGACCGTGCTCGACGCCGGGTGCGGCGAGGGGCGCAACGCCCGGTTCCTCGCCGGTCAGGGCGCGCACGTGGAGGCGGTCGACGTGTCGGCGCTCGCGATCCGGCACCTGCGCGCGGAGCCCGCGGGCCCGGCGCTCGTCGCCTGGCGCCGGGCCGACGTGCGGACGCTCCCGCTCGCCCCCGGCTCGCTGGACGGCGTCCTCGCGTGCGCGCTGCTGCACTGGCTGCCGTCCGAGGGCGACGTCGCCGCCGTGCTCGACCGCCTGCAGCGCGCCGCGCGCCCCGGCGGCGTGCACGCGCTCACCGTCTTCAACGCGCGCGTCCCCTACGAGCCCCCGAGCGCCGAGTCGCACCTGCCGTGCCTGCTCCCGCACGCCTGGTACCTGGGCCGCTACGACGGCTGGGAGGTGCTCGACGCCTCCGACACCGACTCGACCGGCTCGCACCCCGGCCACGAGGAGGTCCACACGCACGCGGTCACCCGGCTCGTCGCGAGGAGGACGTCATGAGCGCCGTCGCCGCACCGCCCGCCGCCGCCATCGCGCACCCGCGCCGCTGGCCGGTCTACGAGCCCGCCGCCCTCGAGCGCGCCTCGGCCCTGCTCGCCGGCGGGCGCGCGTTCGACTACGACCACGGCCAGGAGCTGGCGTCGTTCGAGCGCGCCTTCGCCGACCGGCACCGGCGCCGCCACGCGCTCGCGCTCACCTCCGGCACCGCGGGCCTCCTCGCGGCGTACTTCGCCCTCGGGATCGAGCCCGGCGACGAGGTCGTCGTCTCGGACTTCACGTTCTTCAGCACCGCGACGCCGCTGTTCCTGCTCGGCGCGGTGCCGGTCCTGTGCGACGCCGGGTGCGCGAACGGGACGGTCACCGCGCGCGAGGTCGAGGCGTGCGTCGGCCCGCGCACGGCGGCGATCGCCGTCACCCACCTGTGGGGCCACCCCTGCGACATGGACCCGATCCGCGCCCTGGCCGCCCGCCGCGGCCTGGCGGTGATCGAGGACTGCTCGCACGCGCACGGCTCGCTGTACCGCGGGCGGCCGGCCGGGTCGCTCGGCGACGTCGCCGTGTTCAGCGTCGGCGGCCTGAAGCTGATCTCGGGTGGGATGGGCGGCGTGCTGCTGACCGACGACGACGACCTGTACGCGCGCGCCTGCCTGCTCGCGAACTTCCGCCACCGCACCGACCTGACGATCCCGCCGGGCGCGTACGACGACTTCCTGGCCACCGGCCTGGGCGGCAACTTCCGGATGACCCCGGTCGCGGCCGTGCTCGCGCAGAGCCACCTCGACGCGCTCGACGACCTGGTCGCGCGCCGCGCCGCCAACGTCGGCGCGCTCGTCGACGGCCTCACTGCGCTGCCCGGCATCGGCGCCGTCGGCGTCGACGACGGGTGCTCGATGGGCGCCTGGTACGACGGGGTCGTGGAGGTCGACGAGTCGTGCCGGTGGACGCGCGACGAGCTCGCCGAGCTGCTGCAGCGCGCCGGCACGAAGCTGCGCGCGCCCTCGACCGAGCCGCTGCACCGGTACCCGATCTTCCGCGGCGCCGCCCCGGAGTGGAGCGGGCTGGCGGCCCGTGCCGTGCGCGCGGCGGCGCGAGCGAACTGCGGCCGCGCGTTCCCGCGGGCCGACCGCCTCTCGGACCGGTGGCTGCGGCTCCCGGTCAACTACCTGTGGGACGCGGAGGGCTCGATCGTCGAGCCCTACGTCAGCGCGGCCGCCGAGCTGCTCTGAGGCGCTCAGGCCTCGGCGGCCAGCAGCTGGTCGGCGGCCTGGTCGAGCGTGCGCACGACCCACGCGTGCAGGTCGCACTCGCTCCGCTGAGCGGCCTGCCACCAGCGGTGCCGGGTGTCGACCTCGACCGACACGCGCGCGGTCGGCTCGAGCGCGCCGCGCGCGCCCGCCGGCCGCGGCAGCTCGGCGCGCAGGCGGCGCCGCAGCTCGTTGCGCGACCACTTGCCCCGCTCGGCGCGGTCCAGCCACTCGTCCTGCTCGGCGTCCGACAGCGCGGCCACCTCGGCGTGGTGCTGGAAGCTCAGACGGTCCCGCCGGCGGGACAGCTTGAAGCGGCGGGCGATCGACGCGTAGTTGCGCAGCGTCTGGTAGTCGAGGCCGGTCAGCTCGACGCCGAGCTTGTAGCGCGAGCCGTACATCTGGCGCCCGAAGTCGAGCCAGTCGCCGAGCCACCACAGCGAGGCGCTGGAGTACGCGCCGAGGCGCGCGCCGAGCGCCTTCCAGGAGTCGAAGCCGAACGTGGTCTCGAACTTCATGCCGGTCGGCGTGGGCGTCGCCCCGTCGACGGTGACGCGGCGCGGCGGACGGTGGGCGCGCGGGGCGCCGAGGGGAGTCTTCTGCGCCGGTGAGCGGACGTCGAGCGTGGGGGTCACGGGGAACCCCCGATCGAAACGATCATGGTCGCCTCCCTGTGCATCGGAGTGGGGCCGACTCTTTCAGCTCGTTCGCAACGTTCAAAACGATGAAGAGCTGTACTGCGAATGACCCAATTCGGGCATTCCCGGATTCCGGGGCGCTTACGCGGCGATTCGCGCGCCCCGCGCGAGCCGCTGGTTGGCGGCGTGGATCGCGTGGTCGTCGCAGCCGGGGAGCGGCTCCGCGACCCCGCGTTCGAGGGCGCGGAGGTAGGCGGCGACCCGGTCGATCGCCTCCCGATCGCAGGGCTCCCCGTGCCCGGGGACGACGTGTCTTGGGCGCAGGCGGACGAGGCGGTCGAGCACGCGCAGCCAGCTCGCCGGCGGGCCGTCGCGCAGCCGCGGGTGGAGGCCGTTCACCACCACGTCGCCGGTGAAGAGGACGCGCTCGTCGGGGACGAAGAGGACGAGGTCGCCGGCGGTGTGCGCGCGGCCGCAGGCGAGGAGCTGGACGGCGCGGTCGCGCGGCTGGATCGTGAGCGTCCCGTCGAGGGCGAGCGCGGGCGGCGGCCGGCGGCGCACGGGCGCAGGCGCCTTGCCGTCGAGCGCGGCGCGGGCCGCTCGCCCCGGCGCGGTCCCGTCGAGCGCGGCGCGGGCCCCTCGCCCCGGCGCGGTCCCGTCGAGCGCGGCGCGGGTCTCCGCTGTCGCGACGACCGGCACGTCGGCGAACGCGGCGAGGCCGCCCGCGTGGTCGCCGTGCCGGTGGCTGAGGGCGGCGAGCGTCACGGGGCCGATCGCCTCGGCGCGCTCGCGCAGCACGGCGCCGGCCTCGGCGCTCTCCAGCGTGTCGAACACGACCGTCCCGTCGCCGACCGCGACGATCCCGGCCGACACGACGCAGCGCCCGTCGCGGTGCTCGGCGGCGCGCCACACGCCGCCGGCGACCGGCTCGACGGTCACCCGGCTCACGCCGCCACCTGCTGCGGTGCCGCCGCGAGGTCCGCGCGCAGCGCCGCCGCCATCGCCGCCTCGTTGTCGCGCACGAAGAAGTGGCCGCCGTCGAGCATCCGCAGCGCGAAGCCGGCGCGGGTCTGCTCCCCCCACGCGCGCAGGCGCTCGACCGAGTACGCGTCGGCGCGCCCGCCCCAGACCGAGATCGGGCAGTCGAGCGGCGGCTCGTCGGCGTAGCGGTAGCTCTCGGACAGGGCGAAGTCGCCGCGCAGGCGGGGGAGCACGAACGCGAGCAGCCCGGGGTCGGCGAGGACCTCGTCCGGCGTGCCGCCGAGCGTCCGCAGGCGCTCGACGAACCGGTCGTCGGGGAGGTGGGCGTACGGGCGCGGCGGGCCGAACTGCGGCGCGGGGGCGGCCGAGACGCAGAGCCGGACCGGGCCGGGCCGGCCCACCCGGCGCAGCTCGCGCGCGACCTCGAACGCGACGTGCGCGCCCATGCTGTGGCCGTACAGGGCGAACGGCGGCTCGAGCGCGTCGAACAGCGTGCCGCGCAGGTAGGCGAGGGCGCCGGCGTGCGAGGTCAGCGGCGGCTCGCGGAACAGCGCGTCGCGCCCGGGCAGCGCGACCGGGACGAGCTCGACCGCGGGCGCCAGCGCGCGCCGCAACCCGAACGTCTCGGCCGCGCCGCCGCCGGCGTGGGGGAAGGCGAAGAGCCGCATCGCAGGGGGCTACGCGGCCGCGCCGACGGGCGGCGCGGCGGGGGACGCGGGGCGGCGCGGCGCTCGGGGCGGCCCGGCCGGGGGCGCCGGCCGGTGGGCGGACCCGGACCCCGCCGGGGACGCCGGCCGGCGGGCGGACCCCGGCGGCGCGGGGGACGCGGGGCGGCGCGGCGCGGCGGGCGCCGGTCGCGCCGACGCCCCCGCGGCGACCCGCGCGCGGCTCAGCGCGCGCTCGAGCTTGCGCCGCGCGACGGCGAACGTCGGGCCGCAGGCGGTCACGCGGCTCGTCGCGAACACGCCCTCGGCCGGGTCGCTGAACGGCGGGCCCGAGTACGGCACCTCGGCGGCGCAGCACACCGCCTGCAGGTCGGCCCGCACCGCCGGCAGGCGGTGCAGCGAGAACAGGCGCGTGCCGGTCGCGCTCGCCGCCAGCCGCATCGTGCCGGCCACGCGCGGGTTGACCTCGAGCACCTGGACGGCGCCGTCGGCGCCGACGACGTACTCGACCTCGAGGTGCCCGCACAGGTCCATCGCTCGCGCCAGCTCGCGCGCGATCGTCCGCAGCGCCTCCTCGCGCCCGGGCGTCAACAGCGGGTCGGGGCAGACCCGCAGCCGCATCCACGGCGGGACGAGCGTGGCCGTCGTCCGTCCCTTCCAGATCGGCGGGAAGACCAGCTCGCGCTCCTCGTCCCGGTAGACCGTGACCGAGTACTCGACGCCATCTGTGTACACCTCGCACAGCTCGCCCGGGGCGACGCTGCAGTCGCCGAGGCGCTCGCGCCGCGTGCCCGCGCTCTGCGTGCCCGCGCGGCGCTTGACGACGACGGCGTCGTCCGGCCCGCCGAGGGCGGCCGCGCCCGAGGCGCGCGCCCAGCGCGGCGACGGGAAGCCGTGGCGGTCGAAGAAGTCCTTCATGTGCTCCTTGTCGGTGCCGACGCGCACGCTCTCGGGCGACGGGCCGATCGCGCGCAGGCCCAGGCGGCGCAGCGCCGCCGCGAGCCGCGAGTCGCGCTCGAGCGAGTCGTGGCCGGACAGCAGGACGCACACGCGGTGCGGGTCGGCGTCCACGGCGCGCAGGATCGGCGCGAGGTCCACGCGCGGCTGCTCGCCGACGTGGAGGACCTCGTCGCCGTCCCCCTCGTCGAGGAAGTGCGGGAGCCAGCTGCGCAGGCTGCGCGGCGCGACCAGGTACAGCGTCGCGGGCGGCGGGACGGCGGCGGTCATGCCGCGACCTCCTGTGATTCGGCGGTGAGGGCGGAGAGGCGCCGGCCGGGGTCGGCGACGCCGGCGGCCAGCGTTGCGGCGGCCTGCGCGAGGCGGGCGTCGATCGCGGCCGGGTCCCACAGGTCGGTCGCGTACTCCAGCTCGAGCGCGACCGTGTCGCGCTCGCGGCTCGCGTAGAGCGCCAGCTCGTAGCGCAGCGTCCGCATCGGCACCGGCTCGGCCGCGACGACGCAGCCCTCCAGCGCGAGCGACACCTGGCGCCGGTCGACCCACTCCGAGGTGACCTGGAAGACCGGCGTGCGGTCGCCGACCGAGGGCAGCCCGAGCGCGCTGACGACGTGGCCGAACGGCAGCGCCTGGTGGGCGTGCGCGTCCAGGACCGCCTGGCGCACGCGCGCGACCAGCTCGCCGAACGTCGGGTCCCCGCCGCAGTCGACCCGCAGCGCGACGACGTTGACGCAGCAGCCGACGACGTCGTGCAGGCCCGGCAGCGGCCGGTTCTCGACGGTCGTGCCGATCACGACGTCGTCCTGGCCGCTCCAGTCGGCCAGCGTCGCCGCCAGCGCGGCGGTGACGACCATGAAGCCGCTGGCGCGCGCGGTCCGGCCGAGGCGCTCGATGCCGGCGGCCGGCTCGGGGCCGAGCGTGCGCGAGCGCGTCGCGGTCGCCGACGACGTGCGCCGCTCGCCCACGCGGCCGTCGCCCAGGCGCAGCTCCGGGGCGCCGGCGAGCCGGTCGCGCCAGAAGCGCCGCGCGCGCTCGGCGTCCGGCCCGGCCAGCCACTCGCGCTCCCACACGACGTAGTCGCCGTACCCGACGGCGAGCGGGCGCGCCGCCGCCGCCGTGCCGCGCACGCGGGCGGCGTAGTGGGCGTCCAGCTCGCGCGTCAGGACCTCCATCGCGACCGCGTCGGTGATCAGGTGGTGCTGGACGAGGAGGAGGGTGTGGTCGTCGGGCGCGAGCCGCAGCAGGCGCGCTCGCAGCAGCGGGCCGCGCGCCAGGTCGAACGGCTGCTCGGCCTCGGCTTGGACGATCCGCGCCGCGGCGTCGTCGCGCATCGCGGGGGCCAGCGGCGCGAGGTCGTCGACCGGCAGCGCGACGTGCGCCTCGGGCGCGATCCGCAGGACGGGCACGTCGCCGGCGAGCGACACCGACGCGCGCAGCAGCTCGTGGCGCGCGGCGACGTCGGTCAGCGCGCCCTCCAGCGCGGCGGCGTCGAGCGGCCCGCGGACGCGGTAGGCGAGCGCGGCGACGTAGTCGCGCACCTCGCCGGCGCCGAGCTGCTCGCCCACCCAGACCTGCAGCTGCGACGCCGACATCGGCGCCGTGAGCGCCGCCTCGGAGGCGGGGCCGGCGGCCGGCGGAGGCTCCGATGCCAGGCCCCCGCCGCCGCCGTCGTCGCCCGCCGCGGCCTCGGCCTCGGCCTCGAGGCCGGGATGGCGCCACGCCAGCTCGGCCGCCAGCTCGGCGACCGTGCAGCAGTCGAAGATCGTCGCGAGCGGCACCTCGACGCCCAGCGCCGCCTCGACCTGGCGGGCGACGCGGGACGCCGCCATCGAGTGCCCGCCCAGCGCGAAGAAGTCGTCGTCGCGGTCGACGCGGTCGAGGTCGAGGACGTCGCTCCAGATCGCCGTCAGGACCGACTCCAGCGCGGCGTTCTCGTCGAGCGGCGGCAGCTCGCCGTCGAGGTCGGGCGCCGGCTCGGCCGCGGCCTCGACCAGCTCGATCGCGCCCCCGGCGCGGCGCCGGGCCAGCCGGCCGGTCGGCGCGCCGCCGGAGTGCAGCTCGCCGACCGCCCCGGGCGGCACGACGTTCCCGGCGCCGTCGCGCACCTCGGCGCCGTCGCGGGTCAGCGCGTCGAGCTCTCCCTCGGCGAGCATCCGCGCGCCGGCCACGGTGGTCGCGGGGTCGGCGGCGGCCTGCCCGAGCAGGCGCTCGTAGTGGTCGACCATCCGCGCGACGGTCTCGCGCTCGAACAGGTCGCTGTCGTACTCGACGACGAGGTCGAGCCGCCCGGGCGCCGTGACGACCTCGACCAGCAGGTCGAAGCGCGAGCGCCCGCGCGGGACGTCGAAGACGCACGCGCGCAGGTCGCCGACCGTCGTCTCGCGCGGGCCGGCGTCCCACATCGTGAAGACGACCTGCACCACCGGGGGCCGGCTCGGGTCGCGCTCGGGCCGCAGCAGCTCGACGACCTTCTCGAACGGCAGCAGCTGGTGGTCGAGCGCGTCGAACGCGGTCTCGGCGGTCGCGCGGATCACGTCGCCGAGCGCGGCGTCCGCCGCGGGCCGCAGGCGCAGCGCCACCATGTTCGCGAACAGCCCGAACGTGCGCTCGAACCGCGTGCCGGGGCGCCCGCTGGCGCCCGACCCGACGATGACGTCCTCCTGGCCGGTGTAGCGCTGCAGCAGCGCCGCGAACACGCCGAGCAGGACGTTGAAGCGCGTGCAGCCCAGCTCGCCGGCCAGCCGCTCGACGGCCGCGCGCGAGGCCGCGTCGAGCGGGAACGCCTCGCGCCGCCCGTGCGCGCTGCGCCGCTCCGGCCGCGGCCGGTCGGCGGGCAGCTCGAGGACCGTCGGCGCGCCGCGCAGCGCGTCGGCCCAGTAGGCGGCCTCGGCGTCCAGCCGGCCCGCCTGCACGGCGTCGCGCTGCCAGAGCGCGAAGTCGAGGTAGTCGGCGCCGACCGCGGGCAGGTCGGGCTCGGTCCCGGCGGCGAACGCCGCGTAGCAGCGGTCGAGGTCGCGGACGAGGACGTCCATCGACTCGCCGTCGCTGACGATGTGGTGCACGGCGACGAGCAGCAGGTGCTCGTCGGGCGCCAGCCGGTGCAGCGCCCAGCGCACCAGCGGGCCGTGCTCGAGGTCGTACGGCGCCTCGGCCAGCTCGCGCCCCGCGGCCTCGACGCTCGTCAGCCGCTCGGCCGGGCCCAGGTGGGTGTGGTCGACGGCCGGCCCGAGTGCCACCGGCGCGGGCGGCCAGACCTCCTGCACCGGCTCGCCGGCCTCGGTGCGCACCGTCGTGCGCAGGCTGGCGTGGCGCTCGACGACCGCGCCGATCGCCCGCTCCAGCGCCTCCGCGTCGAGCGCGCCGCACAGGCGCAGGCCGAGGACCTCGTTGTAGAGGGCGTCGCCCGACTCGATCTGCTCGACCAGCCAGAGCTGCTCCTGGAGGAACGACAGCGGCGCGGTGCGCAGCACCGTCCGCGGGGGCTCGAGCGTCGCGGCCATCGTTCACGCCTCCGTTCCCGCCGCGGTGGTCGGCTCCAGCCGCTCGACGCGCGACAGGGCGTCCAGCAGCGCGTCGCGGTCGGCGGTCGCCAGGGCGTCGGCCCGCCCGGCGTCGACGGCGGCGGCGACGCCGGCGATCGTCGGGACCTGGAAGAACTGGGCGACGCGGATCTCGACGCCGAACAGGCTGCGCGTGCGCGCGAGCACGCTCAGCGCCTGGAGGCTGTGCCCGCCCAGCTCGAAGAAGCCCTCGTCGACGCCGATCCCCTGGCGGCCGAGCACCGGCTCGAAGACCTCCTCGGCCACGCGGCGCTCGGTCTCGGTGCGCGGGCGCGCCGCCGGGGCGGCGGGCTCGTGCGCGCGCCGGTCGCGCGCGGCGGCCAGCGCGGCGGCGTCGACCTTCCCCGCCGGCGTCAGCGGGACCGCATCGACCGCCACCCACTCGTTGGGGATCATGTTCGGCGGCAGCCACGACGCGACCGCGGCCCGCAGCGAGCTGACGCCCGGCGCCGCGCCGTCCTGCCCGACGACGTAGGCGACGAGCTTCGCGGGCGCGCCGGGCGCGGTCTCGGGGACGACGACGGCCTGCCGGACCTCGGGGTGCTTGCAGATCGCGTCCTCGATCTCGCGCGGCTCGATGCGCACGCCGCTGACCTTGAGCTGGCGGTCGGCGCGGCCGAGGAAGACGAGGTCGCCGCTCGGCAGCCAGCGGACGAGGTCGCCGGTGCGGTAGAGCCGCTCGCCCGGGCGCCCGGAGAAGGGGTCGGGGACGAACGCCGCCGCGGTCGCCCGCGGGCGGCCGAGGTAGCCGCGGCCGACGCCCGGCCCGCCGACGTACAGCTCGCCGGTCACGCCGATCGGCACCGGCTGCATGCGGCGGTCGAGCGCGTAGGCGCGGTGGTTGGGCATCGCGCGGCCGATCGGCGGCGTGCTCTCCCACGAGCCCGCGCAGTCCTTGGTGACGACCCCGACCGTCGTCTCGGTCGGCCCGTAGCTGTTGACGAACCGCCGCCCGCGCGCCCAGCGCGTCGCGAAGTCGCCGGAGAACGCCTCGCCGCCGACGGCGAGCATCCGCAGGTCGGGGAAGTCGGCCGGGTCGAGCAGCTCGAGCACGCCGGGGGCGCCCATGTAGACGGAGATCCGCCGCTCGCGGAGCAGGTCGCGCAGCCGGTCGAGCGAGCGCCGCGTCTCGGCGCTCGCGACGACGACGCTCGCGCCGGTGAGCAGCGCGCCGAACAGGTCGAACGTCGAGACGTCGAAGCCGAGCGCGGCGACGTGGACGAAGCGGTCGTCGGGGGTCAGCTCGTACAGCTCCTGCGCGCCGCGGACGAACGCGCACACCGACCGGTGCTCGATCAGCACGCCCTTCGGGCGGCCGGTCGTGCCCGACGTGTACATGACGTACGCGAGGTTCGCCGGGTCGAGCGGGACGTCGGGCGGGGCGTCCGCCCGCGGCGCCGGCTCGGCGTCGGCGAGCACGGTCCGCCACGGCCCGGGCGGCACGCGCTCGCGCAGCTCGGCGTCGGTGAGGACGAGCGCGGCGCCGGCGTCGTCGAGGATCGCCTCCAGGCGCTCGGGCGGCGCCTCGGGGTCGAGCGGCACGTAAGCGCCGCCGGCTTTGAGGATCGCCAGCAGCCCGGCGGCGAGCCCGGCGTCGCGGCGCATGAGCACGCCGCAGCGCGCCTCGGGCCCGGCGCCCAGCGCGGCGAGGCGGTGCGCGAGCCCGTCGGCGCGCGCCCGCAGCTCGGCGTAGGTCAGCTCGGCGCCGGACTCGTCGGCGACGGCGACGCGCTCCGGCGTGCGGCGCGCCTGCGCGTCGAAGCGCTCGGGGATCGTCGCGGGCGCGTCCGGCAGGTCGGTGGCGTTCCAGGCGACGACGGTCAGCTCGCGCTCCTCGGCGGTGCCGATGACGAGCTCGGAGACGCGGCGCGACGGGTCGCCGACGCCGCTCGCCAGCGTCGACTCCAGCCGGCGCAGGAGGCGCTCGGCGTTGTCGGGGCTGAAGAGCTTCGTGCTCCACTCGACCACCGCGCGCGACGACACCGCGTCGCTCTCGACGTCGATCGTCAGGTCCAGGCGCGCGGTGCCGTCGTGCAGCGGCTCGGCGAGCGCGCGCAGCCCGCCGCCGAGGTCGACCGGCGCCGGCGGCGTGCCGGTCCCGACCGCGGTCATGAGCAGCGGGAGCTGGTCGTTGCCGCCCTCGCGCCGCGCGGCCTCGACGATCAGCGGGTACGGCAGGCGGCCGTCGTCGAGGGCGCGGCCGGCGGTCCGCGCGGTCCGGCGCACCAGCTCGGCGAACGTGGGGTCGTCGCCGAGGTCAAGGCGCAGCGGGAGCTGGCCCTCGAACGCGCCGATCACGCCCGCGGTCGCGGCGGTGCGGGTGTCGGCGCGCACGCCGATCGCCAGGTCGGGCTGGCCGCTGTGGCGGTGCACGAGCGCGGCGTGCGCGGCCTGCAGCACGGTCAGCGGCTCGACGCCGTGGGCGGCGGCGAAGCGGCCGGCCTGCTCGGCGAGCGCGTGCGGCCACGGCATGACGCGCATCGCGCCCTCCGAGGTCAGCCAGCTGTCGTACAGGCTGTACGTCCGCTCGAACGGCAGCTCGACGCCGCCGTAGCCGCGCAGCGCCTCGCGCCAGCGCTCGAACGCGGCGCGCGCCTCGGGGCCCGCGGTCCACTCGCGCTGGGCGGCGGCGTGGTCGGCGTAGCGGGGCGGCGCGGGCGCGAGCGGCGCGCCGCGGTAGGCGGCGGCCAGCTCGGCGAGCAGGAGGTCCATCGACGGGCGGTCGAAGACCAGCTCGCTCGCGGTCCAGACGAGCAGGTGGCGCTCGGACTCCAGGCGCAGCAGCACGCCGCGCGCGAGCGGCCCGGCCTCCAGGTCGAACACGGTGGCCGGCTCGTCGCGGCAGACGCGCTCCACCGCGGCGTCGCGGGCGGCCGGCTCGAGCCGCGAGAGGTCGCGCGTGCGCAGCAGCCGCGCGCGGTCGGCGCGGCCGATCGCCTGCACGGGGCGCTCGCCGTCGCGGTGGAAGGTGGCCCGCAGCGCGTCGTGGCGCTCGGCGACGCGGCCCAGCGCCGCGGCGAGCGCGCCCGCGTCGAGCGGCCCGGCCAGCTCGACCGCCCACGCGAGGTTGTACTTCGTCGCCGAGGACTGCTGGGAGACGTGGAGCAGCCAGAGCTGCTCCTGCTCGTGGCTGAGCACGGCGCGCGTGCGGTCGTCCATCTCGGTCAGTCCTCCTCGTCGAGGCGGCCGACGCTCACCTCGACGTCCGTGTCCCAGAACGCGCCGAGGCGGTCGGCCTCGGCGGCCAGCAGCCGGCGGTGCTCGGCGCCCAGCGCGCCGACCGGCTCGACGCGCAGCCGCGTCCGCGCGGCCGTGCCCCGGCGGTCCCACAGCCCGGCGACGACGCCGTCGACCAGCAGGACGGACACCGCGGCGGCGCCCTCCCAGCGCCCGCGCCCGTGGCTGAACACGCGCTTCTTGGCCGCGGGCGGGAGGATCCGCTCGCGCGCGAGCCGCGCGCCGAGCACGTAGCAGTCGTACTGCGGCAGCAGCCGCACCGACGGCTCGGCGGCCTCCTCGGGCACCTCGGCGTCGGCGGCGAGCATCCACGCGCGCCGGCCCTCGACCTCGACCTCCTCGACCTCGTCGCCCAGCTCCTCCAGCAGCTGCCGGGCGGCCTTGACCGAGAGGTGGTTGGGCGAGAACCAGCGCGCGAAGTCGGCGTGCGCGGCCGGCCCGTACGCGGCGAGGTAGCGCCGGACGACCTCGTCGAGCGCCTCGCGCGGGTCGACGTCCTCGACGCCGCCGGCCCACTGGTCGGGGCGCGCGAACGTCACCTTCGCGCCCCGCGGCGCGGCGTAGCAGAGCACCCCGGCGTACGCGGACGTGGCGATCAGGTCGGCCCACGTCGACGCGAAGCGCGGGCGCGCCCACTCGCCGGCGCGCTCGGCGACCGCAGCGGCCAGCTCCTCGCGGGTCAGCTCGCGCCCGTCGAGCGCGTCGGCGACCGCGGCGAAGACCTCGCGCGCCTGGCTGTCGTCGAGGTCCGCGGAGGCGAACCACGGGTCGCCGAGCGCGCGCCGCGCCGCCGCCCACAGCCCGAGCTCCCCGGCGGGGAAGAGGTGCAGCGTCTCGCGCGGCCCGTACGTCTTGACGAGCGTGCGGCGCTCGCGCACGGCGTCGCGGACCGACGCCTGCGTCGCCCCCTCGACCCGCACGCCGACCGCCAGCTCGGCCGCCGTGGCGACCTGCGCCTGGATGCCGCAGACGTCGCGCACGACGTCGACCTCGCGGCCCCGCAGGGCGCGCTCGAGCAGCTGGTTGCGCGCGAGCAGGCGCGCGACCACGCCGTCCCAGCCGAGCTTCCGGCGAGCGCCGCGGGGGGCCACGGCCGTCACGCGTCCACGGTCTCCAGCCAGCGGCGCAGGCTCAGCGGCCGCATGTCGGTCCACAGCTCCTCGATGCGGTCGAGGCACGCGTCGCGCGAGGCGGGCTCGCCGACCGCGTCCCAGCCGGCGGGCAGCTCGCGGTCCGCCCACCACACCGAGTACTGCTCCTCGTGGTTGCGGACGACGACGAAGGTCTCGGCGGGTGCGGTGTCCGGCATGCGGGCGCTCCTGGAAGGACGGGGGACGGGGACCTCGCTGGGGTCTATCGCGGCGCCGGGCGCGGAGGCGAGAAATCGGCGCGTTCGTCCCGCCGGCGGGACGGCTCGCGCTAGGCGCGAGCGAGCGCGGCGCGGCGGTCGCGCAGCAGCTCGGTCCCGTCCCACGGCTCGCCGGCGGCCACGAAGCGCAGCGCGTCGCGCGGGAACGGCGACGACCAGTCGCCGTGCCGCGCCAGCTCGGCCGCCAGCCCGCCGATCGCGTCGGCGACCTGCGCGGAGCGGCCGTTGCCGCCGGTGGCGACGACGAGCCGCCCGGGCTCCAGCACGTCGACGTAGGGCCGTCCGTGGGCGGTGTAGGCCTCGGCGCAGCGGCGCGTGTGCCACCCGGAGATGGGCACGCCGGCCAGCAGCCGCTCGGCCTCGCCGCGCAGCGCGGCGAGGTCGCGGTCGCCGTCGCCGTCGCGGTACCAGGCGGCGACCTCGTCGCGGCCGTCGAGCCAGGCGTCGTGCAGCGTGTTGGCGCCGACCTTCACGTAGCGGCGGCCGTCGGGGTACGGGATCGGCGGCAGCACGTACAGCTCGCCGAGCGCGTCGCTCGCCAGGTCCCGGCCCACGCACGGCAGGTCGGGCGCGTCGCCGGCCTCGCCCATGAGGAAGGTCTCCGACTTGACGCGCAGCGCCGGGGCGACCGGCAGCAGCGCGGGGGTGAAGGCGCCGGCGGCGACGACGGCGGCGTCCCCGGCGACGGTGCCGCCGCCCTCCAGCTCGACCTCCACGCCGGAGGGCGTGCGGCGCAGGCGCCGCGCCTCGCGGCAGACGACCTCGGCGCCGAGCGCCCGCGCGCGGTCGACCGCGGCGCGCACGTACCGGCGCGGGCTGAAGTGGCCGCCCTCGCGCTCGAGCACGACGGCCTCCTCGTCGTCGAAGCGCAGCGCGGGCAGCTCGCGCACCCGCGCCTCGGGGTCGAGCGCGTCCATGGGGACGCCGAGCCACTCGCCGACGAGCTCGGCGGTCATGAGCAGCTCCGCCGCCGCGGGCGGGCGCATCGCGGTCACGACGCCGCAGCGGTGGACGAGCCCGGGGTCCAGCTCCTCCATCCCCGCCAGCGACGCGCGCACCAGCTCGATCCACAGCGGGTCGGCGACGAGCTGGGAGACGATCCGGCCCTCGTCGTAGTGGGCGCCGAACACGCCGCGGTGCGACGCGTGGTCGGCCGGCTCGTCGGGGCCGACGAGCGCGACGTCGTCGCCCGACGCCGCGAGGTGCCGGGCGGTCGCCGCTCCGAACATGCCCTTGCCGAGCACGACGTGCCTCATCGGCACCGAAAGCTCGCGACCGGGCGGGGTGCGCGTCAACAATCGCGGCTCGCACACGACGAAAGGAGACCCCGTGTCCCAACCGACCACTGCGCTTGCCGCGCTCGTCCGGCCCGCCCGGGACGTGAGCGCCCTGCGAGCGCCGGCCGGGCTGCCGGGACGCACCGCGACCCTGTGGCTTGGCCGCACCGGAGCGATCGTCGGCAGCGAGCTGACGACCGTCGCCCTGCCGCTCGCCGCCGTGCTGATGGTCGGCGCGTCGTCGATCCAGCTCGGCTGGCTCGCGGGCGCCGGGACCGCCGCCGCGCTCGCCGTCACGGTCGCCGCCGGCGCCGGCCTGCGCCGCTCCGCCTCGGCGACCGGCGTCGTGGTCGCCGACGCCCTGCGCCTCGTCGTGGCGCTCGGCATCGCGCTGCTCGGCGCCGCCGACGAGCTGGAGATCGGGTGGCTCATCGCCGCGGGCGTCGCGCTCGGGGCGCTCACCACCGTCGTCGAGCACGGGTACGCGTCGCTGCTGCCGGCCGCCGCGCGGAGCGCCGCGGTCGACGCCGCCGAGGCCGGCCGGCTGGAGACCGGCGAGTCGCTCTCACCCGCCCTGGGCGTCGTGGTCGGCGGCATCATCGCCGACGTCGGGCGTGCGTCGAGCGGCTTCTTCGTGAGCGCCGCGGGGTTCCTCCTCTCGGTCCTGACGCTCTCCCGCGCGCGGGCGGTCCTGACCGGCGCGGCGGTCGAGCGGACCGCCGACGAGCAGGACGCGGGCGCGGCGCTGCGCGAGGGCGTCGACGCGAACTTCGCCAACCGCCACCTGCGCCCGCTGACGCTCACCTCGCTCGTCGCGAACGTGGGCGCCCAGATGATCCTCTCGCTGTTCGTGCTGTTCGCGCTGGCGGAGCTGGAGCTCTCGCCGGTGTGGATCGGCGTGATCTTCGCCGCGGCGGCGCTCGGCGCGGTCGTCGGCGGCCTGGCGAGCCGCGGCCTCGAGACGCGGGCCGCCGGGCTCGGCGTGCGGGTGGTCGTCGCGATGGGCCTGTACGAGGCTGGCCTGGCCGTCACCGCGTTCGTCGACGGCTCTGAGGCGCTCGTCGTCGTGCTGCTGATCCTCGCGTGGTTCCTGGCCGGGGCGGGCCTGATCGTGGCGAACACCGCGCAGGTCGCGCTGCGCGAGGCCGCGCTGCCCGGAGGCGCCGCGGACCGGGCGATCGCCGCGCACCGGCTGATCGTCGTCGCGCTCGTGCCGGTCGCCGCCGTCGTCGCCGGCTACCTCGCCGACGGCATCGGGCTGCGCGAGACGTTCTACGTCGCGGCGGGCGTGCTCGCCGTCGCGTTCCTGCTCGCGCTCCTGTCGCCGCTGCGGGGCCTGCGCTCGACGGCGGACGTCGCGCCGGGCGCGTAGCGGTCAGCCGCCGATCAGCGCCCCGAACGCCCGCCTGCGCGGCGGGCGTTCGGGCGCCCCGGCGGCGCTGGCGCGCAGGACGCCAGCGACGGCGTGCACCGCGGGCTCGCGCAGCAGCCCGTAGTGGTCGGCCGGGACCTCGTACGCGGTGACGCCGGCGCAGAGGTCGCGCCACGCGTCCTCGAGCTTTGCGCCGCCGCGCTCGCGCACGACGATCGCGGGGCCGGGGTGGCGGCGCGGCTCGTGCCGCTCGTGGGCGCGGGTGCCCTCGGCGAAGGCGTCGAAGTGGTCGGCGAGGTCGTCGAGGCGCGCGCGGTCGACGCCGGTCGCGGCGGCGAGCGCGCCGGCGAGGCGGTCTAGCGCGGCGTCGCGGGGGAGGGTGAAGGCGGCGTCGTCGAGGTTCTTCAGCGACGGCAGCCCGGCGTTCATCGCGAGCGCGTGGGCGAACGCGCGGAGCAGGTGCGGGTCGTCGAGATGGCGGCCGGAGGGGCGCGGCGCGTCGATCAGGACGACGGTCGCGACGGTGCCGTCGCGCTCCGCCCACCGGCGCGCGACCTCGTGCGCGAGCGTGCCGCCGACCGACCAGCCCGCGAGGATCGCCGGCGGCCCGGCGCGGCCGGCCAGCTCGGCGGCGTAGCGCTCGGCGAGCTCCGACAGCTCCTCCCGCCCCTCGATCGCGCCGTCGAACCCGAGCACGGGATGCGCGTCGCCGAGCGCGGCGGCGAGCGGCCTGAGCGGCACGAGCCCGCCGCCGAGCGAGTGGAAGAGGACGAAGGTCGGGGGCGTCCCGCTGTCGTTGAGCGCGACGAGCCGCGGCTCCGTCGCGCGCGCTGCCGCCGTCGCCTCAGCCCGCGCCTCGTCGAGCGCGGCGGCGACGCCGGCGACCGTCGGAGCGGCGAACACCGCACCGATCGGCACCTCGACGCCGGTCGCGTCGCGCAGCCTGGAGAGCAGCTGCACCACGAGCAGCGAATGGCCGCCGAGGTCGAAGAAGTCGTCGCCCGGCCCGACGGTGGGGAGGTCGAGCAGGTCCGCGAAGGCGGTGGCGACGGCGTGCTCGGTTGGACCGCGCGGCGCTGTGCCGGCGCCGTCGCCATCCATCGCGGCGCCGGCGTCACCTCCGGCCGCGCCTCGTCGCGGCATGCCAGCGCCGTCCCTTCCGTCCGCACCTCGTCGCACCGCGCCGTCTGCGTTCCCTCCGGCCGCGCCCCGTCGCACCGCGCCGTCGCCCTCCCCTCCGGCCGCGCCGTCGCCGTCTCCTCCCCCCGCCCCCGCCAACGCCGCGAGCGCGTCGCGGTCCACCTTGCCGTTCGCCGTGAGCGGCAGCCGGTCGACCGGCACGATCGCGGCGGGGACGAGCTGGTCGGCGAGGCGCTCGCGGAGTGCGGTGCGGAGCGCGCGCGGGTCGAGGGTCGGCGGTGCGACGTACGCGACGAGGCGGGCGTCGCCGCGCGCGTCGCGATCCGCGCAGACCGCCGCCTCGGCCACGCCGGGCAGCCCGGCGAGGACCGCCTCCACCTCGGCCGGCTCGACGCGGACGCCGCGCACCTTGACCTGCCGGTCCGCCCGGCCGAGCAGCTCCAGGCCGCCGCCGGGCAGCCGCCGCGCCAGGTCGCCGGTGCGGTAGAGGCGCTCGCCGGGGCGGACCGGGTTCGGCGCGAAGCGCCGCGCGGTCAGCGCGGGGTCGCCGAGGTAGCCGCGCGCGAGGCCGGCCCCGCCGACGCACAGCTCGCCCGGGACGCACGGCGCGACGGGCTCCAGGCGCTCGTCCAGCACGTACAGCTCGCCGCCCGGCAGCGGCCCGCCGATCGGCAGCCGGCGCCGGGGGTCGGCGACGTCTTCGATCGGCGCGACCGACGCCAGCACCGTCGTCTCGGTCGGCCCGTAGCAGTGCAGCAGCCGCCCGCCGAACCCCGCGGCGCGCAGCTCGGCGACCGCCCCCGCATGGACTGTGTCGCCGCCGAACAGCAGCGTGCGCAGCGGCAGCGGCGCGAGCGCCGCGCGGTACGCGGCGTCGTTCAGCAGCGGCGCGGCGAGGTGCAGCACGGTGATCGACCGCTCCGAGACGAAGGCCGCGAGTCGCCGCGGGTCGAGGACGTCGTCGCGCGCCGCGACGTGCAGCTCCGCGCCGTTCAGCAGCGCGACCCATACCTCCAGAGCGGACGCGTCGAACCCGCTGCCCGCCAGCTGCGCCACGCGGTCGCCGGGCCCGACCCCGTGCCAGCCGGGCGCCGTCAGCGCGGCCACGCCGCGGTGCGTCACGCACACGCCGTTCGGCCGCCCGGTGGAGCCGGACGTGTGGATCACGTACGCCAGCTCGTCGGGGGAGCCGCGCGGAAGCGAGGGTGAGGGCGCGGGCGCCGGGCCGCCGCCGCCCCGCTCGTCGGCGGACCCGAGTGGCGGCGGCGCCGTGCCCCCGGCCCCGTCGAGCCCCGTCAGCACCACCTCCGGGGCGGCCTTGCGGACCAGCTCCGCCAGCCGCGCCTCCGGCTGGTCGGGGTCGAGCGGCACGTACGCGCACCCCGCCCTGACGACGCCGAGCATCGCGACGACCAGCTCAGCCGACCGCGGCATCCGCAGCCCGACCAGCCCGCCGCGGGGCACGCGCCGCGCGAGCGCCGCCGCCACCTCCGACGACCGCCGGTCCAGCTGCGCGTACGTCATCGCGCCGCGCCCGTCGACCACGGCGACGGCCTCCGGCGCCCGCCGCACCACCGCCGCGAAGCGCTCGTCGACGCGCTCGCCCGGCGGCGCGCGCTCGCCGGCCAGACGCACCGACCCCTCCGCTCCGCCCAGCTCCCCGACCGGGACGTCCGGCCGCGCGACCGCCTCCGCGATCACCGCCGCGAGCTGGCGTCCCAGCTCCGCCACCGTCTCGGCGTCGAACAGCGCGGCGTCGAACGCCCACGCCGTGGCCGCCCGTCCGTCGCCGACCTCGAGCGACAGCATGAGGTCGTGCTGCGCCGTCGGCCGGCCGAGGTCGAGCTGGACCGCCTCGGCCTCGCCGAGCCGCAGCGGCGTCGCGTCGTCGTGGCGGACGTCGAAGGTCGTCTCGAACAGCGGCGCGTGGGCGCGGTCGCGGCGCGGGGCGACCTCCTGCACGAGCCGCGCGAACGGCAGCTCGTGGTGGGCGTAGGCCTCGAACACGGCGTCCCGCGTCGCGTCGAGCAGCGAGCGGAAGCTCCGCGCGGGCGCCGCCTCGAGCCGGAGCGGGAGCATGTTCACGAACAGCCCGACGAGCCGTTCCAGCTCGGGCCGCGCGCGATCCAGGGCCGCGGGCGTGCCGACGACGACGTCCGCCGTCCGCGCGTGCCGCGCCAGCACGACCGACCACGCCGCAAGCGCCGCGACGAACAGGTTCGCGCCGTGCTCGTGCCCGAGCGCCTCGAGCCGGCCGACCAGCGAGCGGTCGAGCGCGACCCGGACGAACCCGGCCTCGCCCGCGCCCGCCCCCGCGCGCGGGCGGTCCGTCGCCAGGCCCAGTCCCGCGGGCGCGCCCGCGAGTCGCCCGCGCCAGTAGTCGATCGCCGGCTGGAGCGGCGCGGCGCGCTGCGCGGCCGCGTAGTCGGCGTACTGCAGCGGCAGCGGCTCCAGCCCCGCCGCCCGCTCCGCGGCCGCGTAGTCGGCGTACTTCAGCCGCAGCGGCTCCAGCGCCGCCGCCCGCTCCGCGCCCGTGCGGTCGGCGGACCGCAGCGGCACCTCCTCCGGCGCCCGCGCGCGCCCGGCGCGGAACGCGTCGTAGAACGCCGACAGGTCGTCGAGCAGCACGTGCCACGACCAGCCGTCGCTGACGATGTGGTGCAGCGCGACGACCAGCAGGTGCTCGTCGCGCCCGACGCGCAGCAGCCGTGCCCGCAGCGGCGGCACGGTCGCCAGGTCGAACGGGACGTCGCCCTCCCCCGCGGCGAGCGCCTCCGCCTCCGCCCGCGACGGCAGCTCCTCCACCCCGAGGCGAGCCACCAGCTCCGGCCGCACCACCTGCACGGGCCGGCCGTCGACCACCGGGAACGCCGTGCGCAGCACGTCGTGCCGTTCGGACACCGCCGCGAACGCCCGCCGCAGCGCCGGCACGTCGACCGGCCCGCGCAGCAGCAGCGTGCGGTCCATGGTGAACGCCCGGCCGCTGCCGAGCGCCCGCTCCATGAACCACAGGCCCTCCTGGGCGTACGACAGCTCCGCGGCCATGCCGCGGCCGGACGTTAGGCGCGCCGCCGCCCCGCACCAAGGAATACGTTGCGGCCATGGCCGACCCCGACTGGGACTGGTCGCGCGTCGTCGTCGACCACATCCGGCTGAACGTCAGCGACTACGACGCGAGCCGCCGCTTCTACGCGACCGTCCTCGCCCCGCTCGACATCCCGCTGCTCGGCGAGATCGAGGGCCGCTCGGCGATGCTCGCCAACCTCAACGTCTTCCGGCGCGACCCGGTCACCAGGAACGTCCACCTCTGCTTCGTCGCGCGCACGCGCGAGGCCGTCGACCGGTTCCACGAGGCGGGAGTGGACGCGGGCTACCGGTCGAACGGCCCACCCGGCTACCGCGAGGAGTACGGGGGCGGCTACTACGCCGCCTTCCTCCTCGACCCGGACGGCAACAACATCGAGGCGCTGCACCGAATCGGGGAGGAGCTGGAGGGCGGGCACCGGTGACGGCGCGCCGCCGGACGCGCCGATCCGTCCAGCCTCGCTGCCACGATCGATCCGATGTCGCTTGCCGGCGCACCTCCAAGGTCTCTCTTCAGCGACGCGCCGCGCACGCGCACCGGGCCGGCGCCCTACGCCGAGCCGGAGTACGACGCCCTCGACCGCGCCGCGCGCCCGTACGCCGTCGAGGTCCGGAGCACGCTCGACCGGTGGTTCTCGGAGCTTCCCGACTACGCGAGGCCCAGCATCCGCGCGAACTTCCGCTCGCCGAAGACGCCCGTGCATCGCGGCGCCCTGCTCGAGCTCTATCTGCACGAGACCTTCCGCCGGCTCGGGTTCGAAATCGACCTCGACGTCGGGCGCGAGGATCCGACCCGGCGACGCCCGGACTTCCTCCTCGAGCCCGACGGGGCGAGGACCTGGGTCGAGGCGACCGCGGTCCTCGGCGCCGACGTCTTCACCGCGGCCGAGCGCGCACGCCTGCAGCAGTTCTACGACCTCCTCAACGGCTGCCGCGACAAGCGCTTCCTGCTGAGCCCGCAGGTCGACGAGGTCGGCGGCGCGACGCTGGGTCGCGCCCAGATCCTCGACCCGATCGAGGAGTGGCTCGCGGGGCTGGACGCGGCCGACGTGCGCCGGAGGATCGATCGCGGAGCTGAGCCGCCCGAGATCCGGCTGACGCCGGAGGGTTGGGTCGTCGCGGTGGAGGCGACGCCGGTCCGCGAGGACATGCCGCTGCTGGAGCACGAGCGAGTGCTCGGGTCGTCGATCGAGGGCGTTGCAGAGCTCGACGACGTCCGGCCGCTGCGCCGCAACCTGAAGCGCAAGGCGACGCGGTACGGGGCGCTGGACGCCCCGTACGTCATCGCCGTCCTTTGCGTCGGGACGTTCGTCGAGGACCGCGACGTCGCCGAGGCGCTGCTCGGCGACACCGAGTACCGCTGGGACCGCGAGCGGGGAGGCGTGTCCGGCGTCAGGCTCCCGAACGGCCTGTGGTACGCCCCGGGCAAGCCGGCGAACACGCGCGTCTCGGCCGTCGTGACGATCCCTCACCTGTCGGCGACGAGCGCGGCGGTCGTCGAGCCGACGGTGTGGACGAATCCCTGGGCCAGGCGCCCGCTGCAGCTGGAGCTGCCGTGGCGACGGCAGGAGATCGCGCCCGACGGCCGGATCACGACGCACGAGGCGGCGCACTCGGCTGCGGACATCCTCCAGCTTCCGCCGGGGTGGCCGCACTCGGGCCGCTGACCACCCGTTCACAGCACTTTCACACCCGCGCGACAGCCTGGTAACAGGATCGCCGCCCGCGCCCGGCAGAGTCGCGGCCATGGTGAACAAGCGAGTGATGACGACCGTCGCGCTGTGCGGCGGGCTGGCGATCGGCGCCGGCGGGTGCGGCGAGGAGGAGGCCGCCGGGGGCGGGACGGGCGAGCTGCGCGGGTCGATCCGCATCGACGGGTCCTCGACCGTCTACCCCTTCGCCCAGGCGGCGGCGGAGAGCTTCATGGCGCGGAACCCGGGCGTGCGGATCGCGGTCGGCCAGTCGGGCACCGGCGGCGGCTTCGAGAAGTTCTGCGCCGGCGAGACGGACGTCTCGAACGCCTCGCGGCCGATCAAGCCCGACGAGGAGGTCCCGCTCTGCGAGGAGGGCGGCGTCGAGTACGCGCAGGTCCAGGTCGCCAACGACGGGATCGCGGTGGTCTCGAACAAGGCGCTGCCGATCGACTGCCTGACCACCGGCCAGCTCGAGGAGCTGTGGGCGACCCCTAGGGTCAAGCGCTACGCGGAGATCGACCCGGAGCTCCCCGACCGGCAGGTCAGCCTGTTCGGCCCCGGCACCGACTCCGGCACGTTCGACTTCTTCACCGGCGAGGTCAACGGGGATGAGGGCAGGACGCGCAAGGACTACCAGCCGTCCGAGGACGACAACGTGCTCGTCCAGGGCGTCCAGGGCGACGAGGGCGGCCTCGGCTACTTCGGCTTCTCCTACTACGAGCAGAACCGGGACGAGCTCAACCTGATCGCGGTCGACGCCGGCGACGGGTGCGTCGAGCCCAGCAGGGAGTCGATCCAGGACGGCTCGTACGAGCCGCTCTCGCGGCCGCTGTTCATGTACCCGTCCGCGAAGGCGATCCGGCGGCCGGAGGTCAGGGCGTTCCTCGACCACGTCGAGCGCCGCCACGCGCAGATCGCGGCCGACGCGCAGCTCGTCGCCATGACCGCCGAGCAGGCGCGCAGGGCGCGTCAGGCGCTGACCGAGGCGGAGCGGTAGCACCGGTGGCGGCGCACGCCGCAGCGGTCGAGGACGTCCTCGGCGTCGCCCGCAGGCGGCGCAGCGAGCAGGCCGTCAGGGCCCTGCTCGCCGCCGCCGCGGGGCTCTCGGTCCTGACCACGACGGGGATCGTCGTCTCGCTGCTGGAGGAGACGGTCTCGTTCCTCGGCGACGCCGGGATCGGCGCGTTCCTGACCGGCACCGACTGGTCGCCGCTGTTCGCCGAGCCGTCGTTCGGGGTCCTGCCGCTCGTCACCGGCACCCTGCTCGTGAGCGCGATCGCGCTGGCCGTCGCCGTCCCGGTCGGCCTGGGAGCGGCCGTGTACCTGGCCGAGTACGCGTCGCCCCGAGTGCGCCGGGCCGTCAAGCCGGTCCTCGAGCTGCTCGCCGGCGTCCCGACGATCGTCTTCGGCTACTTCGCGCTGCTGTTCTTCACGCCCGAGGTCCTGAGGCCCGTCTTCGGCGAGCCGCTCTCGGGCTTCAACGCGCTCAGCGCCGGGATCGTCATGGGCTTCATGATCGTCCCGACCGTCGCGTCGGTCTCCGAGGACGCGATGTCCGCGGTGCCCGCGGCGCTCCGCGAGGGGGCCTTCGGGCTCGGCGCGACGAAGCTGCAGGTCTCGACGCGCGTCGTGTTCCCCGCCGCGCTGAGCGGGATCGTCGCGTCGTTCGTGCTCGCCGCCTCGCGCGCGGTGGGCGAGACGATGATCGTGGTCATCGCGGCCGGGTTGCAGCCGAACCTCACCGCCGACCCGCGCCGGTCGGTCGAGACGATGACGACGTTCATCGCCGCGACGGCGAAGGGCGACGCCCCCGTCGGGACCACCGCCTACGAGGCGATCTTCGCCGTCGGGACGCTCCTGTTCGTCATGACCTTCGCGATGAACCTCGTCGCGATCCGGTTCGTGCGCCGCTACCGGCAGGTGTACGAGTGAGCGCCGGCGACCGCGTCCGCGGGACGCTCTTCCGCGCCCTGCTGCTCGCGTGCGTGGTGCTGAGCGCGGCGATGCTCCTCACGCTGCTGGTCGACGTCGCCCTCGACGGCGCGGGCCGGCTGAGCGCGAGCTTCCTCACGAGCGCGCCGTCGTTCCGCCCGGACGTCGCGGGCATCTGGCCGGCGCTGATGGGGACGCTGTGGCTGATCGGCATCTGCGCCGTGTTCGTCGTCCCCGTCGGGGTCGCGACCGCCGTCTACCTCGAGGAGTACGCAGACGGTTCAAAGTGGTGGAACCGGCTGATCGAGGTGAACGTCCAGAACCTCGCGGCGGTCCCGTCGATCGTCTACGGGATCCTCGGCCTGGCGTTCATCGTCCGCGGGCCGCTGTCGCTCGGCCCGGTCGTGATGGCGGGAGCGCTGACGCTCGGCCTGCTCGTGCTGCCGGTGGTCGTCATCGCCGCGCGGGAGGCGATCCGCGCCGTGCCGCCGTCGATCCGCGAGGGCTCGCTGGCGGTCGGCGCGACCCAGTGGCAGACGATCTGGAGGCAGGTCCTGCCCGCCGCCGTGCCGGGGATCGCGACCGGCGTGATCCTCGCGCTGTCGCGCGCGATCGGCGAGACGGCTCCGCTGATCGTCATCGGCGCGGCGAGCTTCGTGGCGTTCGCGCCCAGCGGGCCGAGCTCGGTCTTCACAGCGCTCCCGGTGCAGGTGTTCGAGTGGATCTCGCGCCCGCAGCAGGAGTTCCACGAGCTCGCCGCCGCCGGGATCCTCGTCCTCATGGCCGTGCTGGTGGCGATGAACGGCGCCGCCATCTGGCTGCGCACGAGGTACGAGAGCAGGTGGTGATGGAGCGGCCCGTCTTCGAGCTCGACGGCGTGCAGGTCCTCTACGGCGACGCGCCCGCGATCGCCGGCGTCTCGCTCGAGCTGCACCGCAACGAGATCACGGCGTTCATCGGCCCGTCCGGCTGCGGCAAGTCGACGCTGATCCGCTGCCTGAACCGGATGAACGACCTGATCCCCGGCGCGTCGGTCGGCGGGAGCGTGCGGTACCGCGGCGTCGACCTCTACGGCGACGGCGTCGACCCGGTCCAGGTGCGCAAGCGGATCGGGATGGTGTTCCAGAAGCCCAACCCGTTCCCGAAGTCGATCTACGACAACGTCGCGTTCGGCCCGCGCGTGCTCGGCGCGCCGAAGGGCGAGCTGGACGAGATCGTCGAGCGCTCGCTGCGCAGGGCCGCGCTGTGGGACGAGGTGAAGGACCGGCTGAAGGCGAGCGCGTTCGGCATGTCGGGCGGCCAGCAGCAGCGGCTGTGCATCGCGCGGGCGCTCGCGGTCGAGCCCGACGTGATCCTCATGGACGAGCCGGCCTCCGCGCTGGACCCGATCTCGACCGCCGCGATCGAGGACCTCATGGCCGACCTCGTCGAGCAGTACTCGATCGTGATCGTCACCCACAACATGCAGCAGGCCGCGCGCGTGTCGGACCGCACCGCGTTCTTCGACGTCGACCTCGACGGCGGGCGGCGCGTCGGCCGGCTCGTCGAGTACGCGGAGACGGCGAAGATCTTCACGGACCCCGACGACGAGCGGACGAGGCAGTACGTGACGGGGAAGTTCGGCTGACGCGGATCCAGACGACCCAGCCCTCCCCGTCGTACGCCGACACGACGACCGCGCGCAGCGCGCTCACGACCGCCTCGAGCAGCGCCGGCTCCCACTCCTTCGCAGCGGCGCGCTCCGCCAGGGCGCCGTCGGCGACGAACGCGATCCCGGGGTAGCCCGACGAGCCGCCGCCGATGAAAGTCCCCGGCTCCGGCGACGGTGTCCGGGGTGAGGAGGGTCCGGTGCAGCACGTCGTCGCCGCACCGCACCGCGTCCTCGCGGTCGAGCACGCGCCGGTCGACCCGCCCCATCGTGATGTCGACGTCGTCCGGGCCCGCGAGGTCGTTCTCCACGACGAGCAGGCCGGGTGCGTCCGCGACCAGCTCGCGCAGCACCTCCGCGAGCGGCGCGTTCGAGTGGTCCGGGTTCGCCGGCGCGGCGTGGTCGAACCGCGTGTGCGGCGCCTCCAGCCGGCCGCCGGCGATGACCCGCACCTCGCCGCCGGCGCCCGCGCCGGCGGCGAGCGCCAGGCGGGAGAGCGTCCTGCCCCACCCCAGCTCGCCGGCGACCCAGTCCCTCGCTGCCTCCTCGACGTTCATCGCGCACGCATTCGATCAGTCCTTGCGCTCGACCTGGCCCCCCAGCGGCCGGTCAGCCTCGCGCCGGCGCACGTGCGAGCCGCGCCGCGAGCGAGGCCGACGGCGCGAAGACGAGCGTGAGCGTGCTGCCCCGGCGCGCGAACGCCGCCCCGCCGTCCTCGATGCGCAGCGGCCCGCCGCGCGCGCCCGCGGGCCGGACGTCGGCAAGCTCGTTCAGCGACGCTTCGAGGCGCCGTCGCATCGTCCGCGCCGCGCGAGCGCTGCCGGCGCGCACCGCGACGGCGGCCACGGCTCGGTCCCGGCACGGGAGGGCGCAGCGCGACCTGCCCCGGGTCCACACCGCCATGCTCCCGGCGCGGATCGAGCGGGCCATCCGCCGCGCCGCGGCCGCCTTGGCCCGCTCGCCGAAACCGCTCAGCAGGGCGTAGGCAGCCGCCGCCCCGAAGCCGCCGCGGGCGAGCCGCTGCCACGGGGCGCCGAGCCGCGGCAGCGCCGGGGAGGCGGCGGGACGCCCGCGCCGCGCGGCGCCGAGGACCTCCGCCGTCGACCGCGGCGGCCGGCGGCGCGCTCGCGCGACGGCGCGCCAGCCGCCGCGCCGCCGGAGGGCGAGGACGTAGCGCGACCCCACCGAGTACGGGAACCCGTAGAGCGCGGCGGCCGGGACCGTCCGATCGCGCCTGTCGGTCATGCGCAGGACGACGTCGACGGGGCCCGCGTAGCCGCGGTGGCGGATGCGGTACATCGCCTCGACGAGCGTCGCGCTGCCCTCGACGACGGCGAGCTCGGCCATGCCGCTGTCGTCGAGGACGCCGGCGACGGGCTGGTCGAGGCCCACGTTCTGGTGCTCGAGGGCGTGGACGAGCTCGTGCGCGAGCGTGACCTCCGCTTCGCGAGGGTCCTGGCGCACCAGCTCGCCGTGGAGGTACACGCGGTCGGGGTGTTCGGAGGAGAACAACCCCACCGGCTCGTCCGCGACCGCGTCGAGGGCGCCCAGCGACTCGGGGTCCGTCATCGCCGTCTGCGTCAGCACGATCCGCTCGGCGCGCTCCTGCGCCGGCTCGCGGGCCGGCGCCAGCGACCGGGCGAGGCGCCGCATCTCGCGGCGGCCGACGACCACCAGGCGAGGCACGCGGTCGAAGCGCAGCCCGCGCAGCCGCTCGACGCGACGGGCTGTGCGATCGACGTGGAGCCCGTGGTGCGCCGGCGCGCGCGAGCGCTGCGGCCGCTCGTCGCCGCCGTCGCCGTCGCCGCCGGTCAGCAGCAGCGCGACGCCCGCGGCCGCGAGGCCCGCGGCGGTGACAGCGATCGCGGCACGTCGCTTTCCCTTCAGCTCCCGCCCCGCCCAGGCGCGCGGTCGGTCCCCATGACGGCGGGATGCCCGGTGACGGGCCAACGAAATCGGCCGTCCCCGCCGCCACGTTCCCGCGCCACGTCGAGCCGGTCCACCCGGGTGACTCAGCTGCGCGAGCTCGACGAGCTCCTCGCGGACCTCGCCTGAGCGCCGGGCCGCGGCGGCGGCGTGCACTCGCGCTCGGCGCGCTCGCCGTCGAGGCCGTCCTCGAACACCCGCACCTTCCGGCCGATCAGCTCCAGCCGCTCGGCCAGCGCGGCGATCTCGTCGCTGAGGCTCTGCTGGTGGTCGCGGAGGATCGCGAGCCGGCCCTCCGCGTCGCCGTTGCCCTCCCGGACGACGCCGGCGTAGCGGCGGATCGCCGTGAGCGGCATGCCGGTCGCGCGCAGGTTGGTGCACACGGTCAGCCACTCGACGTCGTGCTCGCTGTAGACGCGGTGGCCGTTGCTCGCCCGCCGCACGGGCGCGGCGAGCAGGCCCTCGCGTTCGTAGTAGCGCAGCGTGTGGACGCTCAGGCCGGTGCGCTCGGCGACCTCGCCGATGCTCAGGCCGGCGGGCGTCACCGCGCGGCGTCCAGCGTCGCGCGCTGCTCCTCCGTCAGCTCCAGGTCGACCGCCGCCAGGCTCTCGTCCAGCTGCGCCACCGACGACGCGCCCACCAGCGGGATCATCGGGACGTCGCCGCCCATCAGCCACGCGAGCACCACCTGGTTCGCGGTTGCGCCGGTCTGCTCGGCCACCTCGCGGAGCGCCGCGAGGCGGGGCGGCGTGCCGGCGTGGTCGTACTCGGGGCCGAGCGGCCGGTCGTCGCGCACGTAGGCGCCCCGCAGCAGCGGCGTGTACGCCACGAGCGCCAGGTCGGGTTCCTCACGCAGGTAGCTCAGCAGATCGCCGCCGACGACGCCGTACTCCCCGTCGGGCGAGAGCCGGCCGGGCAGGTCGCCGCGCCGCCGCAGGTAGGTGTGGTGGTACTGCACCACTTCGTAGCCCGGCAGGCCGGCCGCCGCGGCCAGCGCCCGCGCCCGCTCGAGCCGCCACGCCCAGTGGTTGCTCGCGCCGACCAGGCCGACCGTCCCGTCGGCGACGAGCCCCGCGAACGCCTCGACCGTCTCGGCCAGCGCGACGTGCGGGTCCTCGATGTGCGCGTAGAGCAGGTCCAGCCGCTCGACCCCCAGCCGCTCGCGGCTGCGCTCGGCCGCCTCGCGGACGACCGGTGCGGAGAGCCCCTCGAACCGCCACGACTTCGCGGTGTCCTCGAACGACAGCCCCGGCTCGACCGGGCGCGCGCCGAGCTTGGTGGCGATGACGACCTCGTCGCCGACGCCGCGGCTGGCGCGCCAGCGGCCGAGCAGCGCCTCGCTCTCGCCGCCCTGGCTCCGGTTGACCCAGTACGCGTAGTTGTTCGACGTGTCGATGAACGTCCCGCCGGCTTCGACGAAGCGGTCGAGGATGGCGAACGACGTCTCCTCGTCGACGGTCGTGCCGAACGTCATCGCGCCGAGGCAGAGCACGCTCACCTCGCGACGGGTCTGGGGGTCGGTGCCGATCGTGCGGTGCTTCAACAGGGCTCCTCTCGTAGCGCCCGCGGGGGACGGGCGGCGGCGGAGTGTGCACCCTGGAGTGCGCTCTAGGTCAAGCGCGGGCGTGCCGCGCCCGCATGGAGCGCCCGTCCGCCGCGGGCTCGTCGACCTCGTCGTGGTGCAGGAAGCAGGCGACCTCGGTCGCCGGCGACACGGCGGCGAGCGCCGGGCGGCGGGGGCAGCGCTCGAACGCGTCCGGGCAGCGGGGGCGGAAGTGGCAGCCGGCCGGCGGCGCGGCCGGGTCGGGCACCTCGCCGCCCAGGGCGTCGGGCAGCACGCCGCGCCCGTCCGCGCGCGGGATCGCCCCGATGAGCGCGCGCGTGTACGGATGCCGCGGCGCCGCCCACAGCTCCTCGACCGGCGCCCGCTCGACGATCCGGCCCAGGTACATCACGGCGACCTCGTCGGCGACGTGCCGGACCACCGAGAGGTCGTGCGAGATGAACATCATCCCGACGCCCTCCTCGGCGACGAGGCCGCGCAGCAGCCCCGCGATCTGGGCCTGCGCGGAGGCGTCGAGCGCGGAGATCGGCTCGTCGGCCACGACGATGCTCGGCCGCGCGGCCAGCACGCGCGCGATCGCGATGCGCTGGCGCTGCCCGCCGCTGAACTCGTGCGGGTACCGGCCCGCGCTGTCGGGCTCGAGCCCGACCCGGGCCAGCAGCGCGCGGGCCCTGGCCGGCCGGTCGTCGGCCCGGACGCCCGCCGCCGCGAGGCCGTCGCCGAGCTGCGCGGCGACGCGCCGGCGCGGGTTCAGCGACGCGAACGGGTCCTGGAACACCATCTGCAGCGGCAGGTCCTCGCGCCGGCGCCCGCGCCGCCCGAGCGCCTCGAGCGGCCGCCCGTCGGCGAGCACCCGGCCCGACGTCGGCGCGACGATCCCCGCCGCCACGCGCCCGATCGAGGACTTCCCGCAGCCGGTCTCGCCGACCAGGCCGAGCACCCGGCCCGCGGAGAGCCGCAGGGAGACGGCGTCGACCGCCCGCACGTGCGCGCCGTCGCTGCGCGAGTAGCGGACGCTCACCTCCTCGAGCCGCAGCTCGTTCACCGCCGGGCCACCGGGACGCGGTCGTCGGCGAACGGGTCGACGTGGCACGACAGCGCCCGCCCGTCGTCCACCGGCGCGAGCGGCGGGTGCTCGCGCGGGCACGCCTCCTCGGCGTACGGGCAGCGCGGGTGGAACGGGCATCCGGACGGGACCTCGCCGAGCGCCGGCGCACTGCCGCCGATCGGCTGCATGCCGCCGCGGCCGCCCTCGGGCAGCGCGTCGAGCAGCCCCCGCGTATACGGGTGGCGCGGCGCGCCGAGCACCTGCTCGCGGGCGCCGCGCTCGACGATCCGCCCGGCGTAGAACACGGCCACGTCGTCGGCGAGCGCGGACAGGACGCCGAGGTCGTGCGTGACGACGATCATCGCCAGCCCGTGCTCGCGCCGCAGCCGGTCGAGCAGCCGCAGGATGCCGGCCTGGACGGTCACGTCGAGCGCGGTCGTCGGCTCGTCGGCGATGAGCACCTCGGGCCGCCCGGCGAGCGCCATCGCGATCGCGATGCGCTGCCGCATCCCGCCCGAGAACTGGTGCGGGTAGGCGCGCAGCGCGCGCCGCGGGTCGGGGATCCGCACCGCGTCGAGCAGCTCCGCCGCCCGCTCGCGCGCGACGCGCCGGGGCACCCGCTCGTGGTGGCGCACGTGCTCGGTCAGCTGCCGCTCGACGGTGAGCATCGGGTGCAGCGAGGTCAGCGGGTCCTGGAAGACCATCGCGAGCCGCGCCCCGCGCAGGTCGCGCAGCGCCCGCCCGGAGAGCCCGACCAGCTCGACGTCGCCGAGCCGCGCGCTGCCGGTGACGCGCGCCGTCGGCGGCGTGAGCCCGAGCAGCGCCAGGCCGGTCATCGTCTTGCCGCTGCCGCTCTCGCCCGCGATCCCGAGCACGCCGCCGCGGTCGACGGCGAAGCTCACCCCGTCCACCGCCGCCGCCTGGCCGCCGCCGGCCGGCAGGCACACGCGCAGGTCGCGCACCTCGAGCAGCGCGCTCACAGCGAGCGGCCTCCGACGTTGCGGGCGGTCCGCGGGTCGAGCCGGTCGCGCAGCGCGTCGCCGATGAAGTTGAACGCGAGGACGGCGGTGAGGATCGCGAGGCCGGGGAACGTCCCGACCCACCAGAAGTCGAAGTTCTGCGCGCCGGTCGCGACCATCGACCCCCACTCGGCCGTCGGCGGCTTGGCGCCGAGCCCGAGGAACGACAGCCCGGACAGCAGCAGGATCGCGTTGCCCAGGTCGAGCGTCGCCAGCACCGCCACCGGGCCGAGCACGTTCGGCAGCACGTCGCGCCGCAGCGCGGTGAACGCGGACGCCCCGAGCAGCCGCGACGCGATGACGTAGTCCGCGCCCCGCAGCGACAGCACGAGCCCCCGCACGACCCGCGCGTACGACGGCCACGAGACGACGAGCACGGCGAGCACGGCGTTCCGCAGGTCGGCCCCGAGCGCCGCCGCGACCGCCATCGCGAGGATGATCGTCGGGAACGCGAAGACCAGGTCGGCCAGCCGCATCACGAGCGCGTCGACGATCCCGCCGCGGTAGCCGGCGAGCGCGCCCAGCGTCCCGCCGACGAGCAGCGACAGCGCGACGAGCAGCGCCGCGAGCGGCAGCGACACGCGCGCGCCGTGGATCACGCGGCTGAGCACGTCGCGCCCCAGCTCGTCGGTGCCCAGCAGGTGCGCGCCCGACGGCGGCTGGAAGCGGGCGAACTCCTGCGCCAGTGGATCGTGGGGAGCGATGAGCGGCGCGAACACGGCGAGGATCGCCCAGGCGGCGGCGATCGCCGCGCCCGCGACCACGAGCGGCCGGGCGACCCGCGCGCGCCGCGCCCGCGCCCGCGCGCGCAGCAGGGCGCCGGGGCGCTGCGGCGTCTGCGGCGTCTGCGGCGCGGGGACCGACGCCGCCATCAGGCCACGCGGATGCGCGGGTCGAGGAAGCCGTACAGGACGTCGACCGCGAGGTTGACCGCCACGTAGACGATCGCGACGAACAGGCTCACGCCCATGATCGCCGGCAGGTCGAGGGTCGTCGCCGACCGGAACGCGTACTGGCCGATCCCCGGCCAGGAGAAGATCGTCTCGACGAGGACCGTGCCCGACAGCAGGCTGCCGAAGACGAGCCCGACGACGGTGACGATCGGCACCGACGCCGCGCGCAGCACGTGGACGCGCAGGATCGTCCGGGTCGGCAGGCCCTTCGCGCGCGCCGTCCGCACGTAGTCCTGCTCCAGCACCTCGAGCACCGCCGACCGCACGAACCGCACCAGCAGCCCGACGGTGAACGCCGCGAGCACGCCGGCCGGCAGCACGAGGTGCGCGAGCGCCGACCAGAACGTCGCGAGGTCGCCCGCCAGCAGGGAGTCGATCGTCTCGAACCCGGTGACGGCGGGCGGCGCGACCGCGGTCGGGTCCAGGCGCCCGGTGCCGGGCAGCCAGCCGAGCTTGTAGAAGAAGACGTAGAAGGCCACCAGCGCGAGCCAGAACACCGGCATCGACACGCCGACCAGCGAGAACACGCGCAGCCCCTGGTCGATCGGGCCGTCGCGCCTGACGGCCGCGAGCACGCCGAGGCCCACGCCGAGGACGAGCGAGATGAGGATCGCCGCGAACGCCAGCTCGAGCGTCGCGGGGACGTACTCCGCGAGGTCGTCGACCACCGGCCGGCGGCTCTGCTGCGACTCGCCGAGGTCGCCGCGGACGATGTCGCCCAGGTACGTGAGGTACTGCTGGGGGAGCGGCTTGTCGAGGCCGTGCTCCTCGCGGAACGCCGCGACGATCGCGGGGTCGTCCACCGCGCGCTGGCCGAGGTTGGCCGCCGCCGGGTCGCCGGGGACGAGGTTCGTCAGGCAGAAGCTGACGAGGGTGATGCCGATCCCGAGCGGGACCAGCGCGAGCAGCCGCCGCCCGACGAACCGCAGCAGCGGGCGGCGCCGGCGGGGGCGGCGGGCGGCGCCCCCGCCGCTCGCCGCCCCGCCGTCGGAGCCGGGTCGCTCGGACGGCTCAGCCACCGCCGCGCAGGGCAGCCAGGTCGACCGTCCACGTCGGGTTGAACGTGAGCCCCTCGACGCCCTTGGCGGCGACGAGGTTGGACGGCGGCTGCATGAGCGGCACGAAGGGGCTCGTCTCGTTGAGCTTGCGCTGGAGGTCCTGGTACAGCGGCGCGCGCTCGTCCCCGATCGTCGCGGCCGCCTGCTTGGCGAGGTCCTCCAGCTCCGGGTCGGCCCCCTTCTGCCAGTTCGCGCGCAGGCCGACCAGCTGGCCCGGCGTGAAGACCAGGTAGTCGGCGGGGTCCGGGTAGTCCGGGCCCCAGTACCACAGGCCCAGCTCCTCCTTGCCGGCCCGGTAGGACTCGAGCGCGGTCGCCACCGGCGCGGGGGCCAGCTCGATCTTCAGCCCGACCGCCTCGAGGTCGGCCTGGATGCGCTGCGCGAGCGGCGCGAAGGAGAGCCCGTTGAGCGTCAGGTCGCTCGGGTACTCGAGCTTGACCGCCTTGCCGGCCAGCCCGCCCTCCTCCACCGCGGCCTTGGCGGCGTCGGCGTCCTGCTCCGGCGCGTCGCCCTCGTCGAGGGCGCCGATGAACATCGACGGGATGATCCCCGCGGCCTGCGTGGCGCCGCGCCCGCCCAGCTCGACGAACCGCGGGTAGTCGATGGCCTTGCGCATCGCCTCCCGGAACTCGGGCTTCGACGTGACCGCCGAGACCTTGGGGCTCGCGTTGGCGAGCAGGAAGACGACGTTCGGCGACGGCGTCGTCTGGACCTGGAGCGTCTTCTCCAGGCCGGCGACCTGGTCGCCGGAGAGGTCGAGCGCGAGCTGGCTGTCGCCGCGCTGGACGTTCAGCTTCTGCTCGGGGGCGGCGACGTTGCGCACGATGATCCGCTTGTAGCCGGGCTTCGCCTCTCCCCAGTACCCGGCGTTGGCTTTCATCGAGGTCTGGGTGGTGGTGCTGAAGCGCTCGAGCTCGTACGGCCCGCTGCCGGCGGAGGTCGTGTTCAGGAACTTCTCGGCCTTGTCCTTCTTCGCCGCCTGGGGCGAGTCGTCGCCGCCGTTCGCGCGGACGACCTTCTCCTGCACGATGCCGAGCGCCGGGTTGGCGGCGATCGCGGGGATCGCGGCGTTCGGCGTCTCCGACTCCAGGACGACGGTCTTCGGGTCGGGGGAGGAGATCGAGACGCCGTCCAGCAGGAACGACGGGCTGCCCTTGACGTGCTTGACCCGGCGCAGCGAGAACACGACGTCCTTGGCGGTGACCGGCGCGCCGTCGGCGAACTTTGCGTCGTCGCGGATCGTGAAGGTGTACGTCTTCGCGTCGTCGCTCTGCTGCATGTCGCTGGCGATCAGCGGCTCGGTGCGCGTGACGTCGCCGGCCGGGAAGGTCAGCAGCGTGTCGTAGATCGCCCGGGCGATGATCAGGCCGGTCGGCTCGTACAGGCGCGCCGGGTCGAGCGTCTTGAGGTCGAACGACTTGTCGACCACCAGCGTGCCGGCCGGGCCGCCCGCCGTGCCCGACGCCGGGCTGCCGCCCGACGTGTCGGTCGTCGGTTCGTTGCTGCCGCAGGCCGCCAGGCCGAGCGCGGCGACGGCGCTGAGCGCTGCGATGCCGAGTCGTGTTCTGTGCACGATGCTCCTTTTTCGAGACCGCGGCAAAGTAAACCCACGACCACGCGAGCGTGTCAATTCGCCTCAGTACTGGGCGACGTACGGGACCCTCTCCGCCGGATAGGTTGGGGCGATGGACCAGGCGGTGATGGGCGGCGGCGAACGCGCCGCCGGCGTGCCGGGGGCGCTCGTCGACGCGTTCGCCCGCATCGTCGGGGCCGCCTGGGTCGTCACCGACCGCCAGGCGCTGCGGACGTACGAGTCCGACGGGCTGCTGCACTACGCGACGGTCCCCGCCGTCGCGGTGCTCCCCGGCGACGGCGCGCAGGTGCAGGCGGTGGTGCGGGCGTGCGCGGACGCCGGCGTCCCCTGGGTCGCGCGCGGCGCCGGGTCCGGGCTGTCGGGCGGCGCGCTGCCGGTGGCCGACGGCGTCCTGATCGTCCTCACGCGGATGACGCGCGTGCTCGACGTCGACCTGCCCAACGCGCGCGTGTGCGTCGAGCCGGGCGTCACCAACGCCGCGGTCACGCGGGCGGTCGCGCCGACCCACTTCTTCCCGCCCGACCCGTCCAGCCAGATCGTGTGCTCGGTCGGCGGCAACGTCGCGGAGAACTCGGGCGGCGCGCACTGCTTCAAGTACGGGTTCACGACGAACTACGTCACCGGGCTGGACGTCGTCCTGCCCGGCGGCGAGCGGGTGCAGCTCGGCGGGCCGGAGCTGGACGCGCCCGGCTACGACCTGCTCGGCGCGTTCGTCGGGTCGGAGGGGACGCTCGGCGTGGCGGTCCGCGCGTGGCTGCGGGTCGTGCCGGTGCCCGAGGCGGTGCGGACGCTGGTGGCGATCTTCGACCACATGGCGCCGGCGGGCGAGGCGGTGTCGGAGATCGTCGGCGCGGGGATCGTCCCCGGCGCGATCGAGATGATGGACTCGCCGGCGATCGCCGCGGCCGAGCAGATCGCGGGCGCCGGGCTGCTCGACGCGGAGGGGCGCGCGCCGGGCGCGGCGCTGCTGGTCGAGCTGGACGGCCCGCGCGAGGAGTGCGACGGCCTGTTCGACCTGGTCGCCGAGGTCTGCCGCCGCTGCGGCGCGACCGAGGTCCGGCTGGCCCGCGACGAGGCCGAGCGCGAGCGGTTCTGGAAGCTGCGCAAGGCCGCCTTCGGCGCGATGGGCCGCATCAGCCCGAACTACTTCGTCCAGGACGGCGTGATCCCGCGCACGCGGCTCGCCGAGGTGCTCGAGCGCATCGACGCGCTGCAGCGCGAGTACGGGCTGACCGTGGCCAACGTCTTCCACGCCGGCGACGGCAATTTGCACCCGCTGGTCTGCTACGACGCCGGCGTGCCCGGCCAGGCGCGGGCGGCGGAGGAGCTGTCGGCGCGCATCCTCGACGCCTGCCTGCAGGCGGGCGGGTCGATCACCGGCGAGCACGGCGTCGGCGTCGACAAGAAGAAGCACATGACGAAGATGTTCGCGGAGGCCGACCTCGAGGCGTTCCAGCGGCTGCGGTGCGCGTTCGACCCCGCGGGGCTCGCGAACCCCGGGAAGGTGATGCCGACGCCGCGGCTGTGCGGCGAGGTGCCCGGGCCGTACCGGCGCCACCCGCTCGAGGAGGCGGGCCTTGCCGAGCGCCTCTAGCGTCGAGGAGCTGGCGGCGGCGGTCGCGGCGGCCGAGGGGCCGGTGCGCCCGCGCGGCGGCGGCACGAAGCTCGGCTGGGGCGCGGCGCCGCCCGAGGGGGCGGTCGAGCTGGACACGACCGGCCTGGACCGGGTCGTGGAGCACAACGCCGGCGACTTCACCGCTGTGGTGGAGGCGGGGGCGCGCGTGGCCGTCCTGCAGGCGCGGTTCGCCGCGCACGGGCAGATGCTCGCGCTCGACCCGCCGCTCGGCGGGGGCGGAGGGGCGGCCGGGGACGAAGGCCGCGGCGGAGCGGCGCCCGGCGGCGCGACGATCGGCGGCGTCATCGCCACCGCCGACTCCGGCCCGCTGCGCCACCGCTACGGCGCGCCGCGCGACCTCGTCCTCGGCATGACCGTCGTCCTGTCGGACGGCACGATCAGCCGCTCCGGCGGGAAGGTCATCAAGAACGTCGCGGGCTACGACGTCGCCAAGCTCGTCACCGGCTCGTTCGGGACGCTCGGCGTCATCGCCTCCGTGTCGCTGCGCCTGCACCCGCTCGCGCGCCGCCACGCGACGGTCGTCGCGCCGTCGTCCGAGCCCGAGCGGCTGGCCGCCGCGGCGGTCGCGCTCGCGGCCCGGCCGCTCGAGGCGAGCTGCTTCGACCTGCGCTGGCAGGACGGCGAGGGCGCGCTGCTGATCCGGTTCGACGGCGTCGCCGCCGAGCCGCGCGCGGCCGCGGTGGCCGGCGAGCTGCCGGGCGCGCGCGTCGTGGTCGAGGACGAGGAGGAGTGGGCGCGCCAGCGGGAGCTGCAGCGCCGCCGCGACGGGCTCGTGCTCAAGGTCTCGACGCCGCTGACCGGCCTCGGCCGCGTGCTGGCGGTGGCCGCCGCGCACGGCGGCACGGTCGCCGCCCGCGCCGGGCTCGGGCTCTCCTGGGTCGGGCTGCCCGCCGGGGCCGACGCCGCCGCGGTCCGCCGCGCGCTCGCGCCCGCGCCGGTCACCGTCCTCGACGGCGCGCGCACCGTCCCCGACCCGTGGCCGCAGCTCACCCCGGGCACCGAGGCGCTGATGCGCGCGGTCAAGCGGCGGTTCGACCCGCGCGGCGTGCTCGCGCCCGGCGTCTTCGCGGGAGGCATCTGATGACCGCCGGCGCGTGGGACGACCGCAAGCCTCCGGACCTCGACCTCATCCGCGACTGCGTCCACTGCGGCTTCTGCCTGCCGACGTGCCCGAGCTACGCCGTGTTCGAGGTGGAGATGGACTCGCCGCGCGGGCGGATCGTGCTCATGAAGGCCGGGCACGAGGAGGGCGCCGAGATCAGCGACGCGATGGTTACGCACCTCGACCGGTGCCTGGGCTGCATGGCGTGCGTGACCGCCTGCCCCTCGGGCGTGCAGTACGACGCGCTGATCGAGCAGGCGCGCCCGCAGATCGAGCGCAACCACGACCGGCCGCTGCGCCAGCGCGCGCTGCGCGGCGCGATCTTCGCGCTGTTCACGCACCCCGGCCGGCTGCGGGCGCTCGCGCCGCTGATGGCGCTCCGGCTCGACCGCCTCGGGCGGCGGCTGCCCGGGCGGCTCGGCGCCGCGGCCGCCCTGGCGCCGGACGTGAGCGCGCGCGCCGCGCTCGCCCGGCTGCCGCAGCGCACGCCCGCGCGCGGCGAGCGCCGCGGCACCGTCGCGTTCATGCAGGGCTGCGTCCAGCGCGTGCTGTTCGGCGACGTGAACGCCGCGACCGTGCGCGTGCTGGCCGCCGAGGGCTGGGAGGTGCACGCGCCGCGCCGGCCGCGCTGCTGCGGCGCGCTGCAGTTCCACAGCGGGCTCGAGGAGCCCGCCGCCGACCTGGCCCGCCGGACGATCGCGGCCTACGAGCGCCACGACGCGGTCGTCGTCAACGCCGCGGGCTGCGGGTCGGCGATGTAGGACTACGGCCGGCTGCTGGCCCACGACCCGGCGTGGGCGGAGCGGGCCGAGCGCTTCGCCGCGAAGGTGCGCGACGTGCACGAGCTGCTCGCGGCGCACGAGCCGCGGGCGCCGCGCCACCCGCTCGCGCTGCGCGTCGCCTACCACGACGCCTGCCACCTGGCGCACGCCCAGCGCGTCCGCGACGAGCCGCGCGCGCTGCTGCGCGGCATCCCGGGGCTCGAGCTGGTCGAGCCGGCCGAGTGGGAGCTGTGCTGCGGCTCGGCCGGCATCTACAACCTCACGCACCCGGACGCCGCCGCCGAGCTGGGCGCGCGGAAGGCCGCCAACCTGCTCGCCACGGGCGCCGACGTCGTCGCCGCGGCCAACCCCGGCTGCGCGCTGCAGATCGCCGCCCACCTGCCCGGCGACCGGCGGCCCGCCGTCCTCCATCCGATGACGCTGCTGGACCACGCGATCCGGGGAACGAGGCCATGACCGCCGCGCGCGTCGCCGCCCCGCGCGACTGGCAGGTCGCGCCGCCGCGCGCCGACGACCGCGACCGCCGCGTATGGCGAGCGCTCTACCTTCGCCGCCGCGGGACCCGCCGCTCGGGCGGGGAGAACCGGGTGTCGCCGTCCGGGCTGGCGAGCTGGCGCTCGAGCTCGTTGAACGCGTCGACCAGGTCGCCCGCCTCGAACGCGCGGTTGCGCCGGCCCGCCGTCACCTGCTTCAGCACGCCCGCGTCGACGAGTCGCGGGATCGCCTCGTTGACCGCCTGCTCGCTGCGGTCGATCAGCGCCGCGGCGCTCTGCACCGTGACGATCGGCGCGCCGGGCAGGGCGCGGATCAGCCGGTCGGCCGCGGAGTCGGCGCGCACGCGCCCGAGCCGCTCTCGCCACGCGCGCTGCACCTCCGCGACGCGGGCCTCGTACGCCTCCGCGTCCGCGACCGCGCGGCTGACCGCCGCCGCGAACAGCGCCAGCCACGAGTTCAGGCCGTTCACCGCGGCGTCCGACGACGGGTCGTCGCGGTAGCGGGTCGCGGTCAGGCCGTTGACGTAGTCCCGCGACCAGGTCGCCAGCACGAGCGAGACGGGCGGCACGACCGTCGGTGCCAGCCCGCGGCGGCGCAGCACGACGTGGATGAGCGCGCGCCCCGTGCGCCCGTTGCCGTCGATGAAGGGGTGGATCGTCTCGAACTGCGCGTGCGCGAGGGCGGCCTGGGCGACCGGCGGCAGCGAGTCGGCGTTGCAGAAGTCGCAGAGGTCGTCGAGCAGCTCGGGCACCCGGTCGGGCGGCGGCGGGACGAACTCCGCCGAGCACGGGTTGTACGAGCTGCCGCCGATCCAGTTCTGCTGCTCGCGGAGCGTTCCGGCGTACCGGTCGAGCGACGTGCCGCGGAGCAGGCGCTCGTGGACGGCGAGGACGTGGTCGACGGAGATCGCCCCGGCGGCGCTCATGGTGTCGACCGCCCACCGCATCGCCTCGATGTTGTTCAGCACCTCGACTGCGGTCACGTCGCGCGGCTCGTCGCCCAGGACGCTCGCGAGCTGCGCCCGCAGGAGCCTCCGGCCGCCGACCTCGAGGCCCTCGATCCGCGACGACGCGACGGCCTCGGCGCGCAGCAGCAGCCGCGCCAGCGCCTCCGAGTCCGCCAGGCTGCTGGCCTCGCGGTTGAGGCGCTGGATCGCCCGCTCGGCGTCGGCGACCTCCGCCGCGGTTTCCGCGCTGAGCAGGATCGACCGGTTCGCGAGCCGGTCCGGGACGTACGCTTCGTAGTCGCAGCCGCGCCGGTCGCTCCGCGGCAGCCCCGACGCCGGCGTGGGGGCCCAGCGAAGCTTGACTACGCCCGCCATGTGGTCAAGCTTAGCACCTAACCTTGAGCAAGCTTGGCCGGCGGCTCAAGGTCACGCCGCCGCCAGGTACCCCTCCACCGCCAGCCGCTCGCCGGCCTCCGCGTACGCCTCGGGCTCCTCGGGGGCCCACGTCGCGAGGCCGTCGACGTAGCGGTTGTACATGCAGAACGCCGCCGCGATGAGGACGGCGTCGTGCAGCTCATTGTCGGTCGCTCCCTCGGCTCGGGCGCGAGCGACGTCGTCGGCGGTGACGTGCTTGCCGCCGCGGGCGACCTTCCCGGCGATCGCCAGGAGCGCCCGCAGCTTGTCGGAGACCGGCGCGTGCTCGGGGTCGGTTTGGACGGCCGCGACGAGGTCGGCGTCGCCGCCGAGGTGATGGGCCGCCGCCGCGCCGTGGCTGGAGCGGCAGAACAGGCAGTCGTTCCGAGCCGAGACGTGGGTCGCGCTGAGCTCGCGCTCGCCCGGCGTCAGCGTGCTCTCGGATCGCAGGAGCACCTCGGCCAGCTCGCTGAGCGGCCTGGCGGTCTCGGGACTGTAAGCCAGCAGGCCGCGGATGCCCGGCAGGCCGGGCGGCAGGTCGATGTGCGCCATCAGGGGGCTCCTCCGTTCGTGGTCGCGTACTCGTCGAGCGCGCCGCGCAGCTGCGCCGGCACCGCCGTGGGGCTCACGTCGTCGCCGGTCGCGCGCAGGCACGCCGCCTCCTGCTCGCCGCGCGCGACCAGCTCCTCGCCGTCCGCGGTGCGCCTGAAGTACTCGAACGCCATGGCGACGCGCGTCTGCGACGCGCTGCGCAGCGTCATGCGCACGACGACCTCGTCCAGCGCCCGCAGCTCGGCGAAGTAGTCGCAGGTCACGCGCGTGGTGACGAGCCGCAGGTCCCGCTCCAGCTCGGCGACGACCTCCGGGGCGTGGTCGCGCAGGAACAGCTCCCGGCAGCGGCCCTGCCAGCTCAGGTAGCGGGTGAAGTAGACGTTGCCGACGAGGTTCGTCTCCTCGAACGTGACGACGTGCTCGTACTCATACGCGCGCATCGGCGCCTCCGGCGAGGACGGCGACGGCGACCGGCTCCTCGATCCCGTCCACGCGCGTGACGTAGGTCGCGACGGCCCGGTCGCCGCTCGACAGCGTGAGCCAGCCGTCGCCGGCCGTCGCGCCGATCGTCAGCGGCGCGCCGAGCGGGGCGCCCGCCTTCTGCAGGCACTCGCCCGCCGCCCACACGCGCGTCGCCGCGGTCGCCAGCTCCTCCTCGCGGTCGGCGGCGATCGTGTCGCTGAGCGCGAGGCGCGACGCGCCGAGCAGGTCCTGCCACACCTCGCGCGGCCGGGCGATCGCCGGCTCGATGTCGCACGCCACCGGGCCCGCGCCAGCGACCGCGAGCGTCAGGCCGTTGGCGTGCGCGGTCGAGACGGCGGGTGCACCGCTCGTCTCGGGGCGGCCGTCCGGGCGGCGCACGATCGCCGCGGGCGCGCCGACCGCCATCCGGATCGCGGCGTCCGAGCGCTCGCGCCGGCCCGCCGCGGCGTCCTCGGCGACCGCGACGCGAAGCGATCGGTCCAGCGGCTCCAGGCGGCGCTCCAGGTACGTGGCGAGCAGCGGCCCGGGCCACGGCCCCGCGGGGGTCACCGCGCTGACCGCGCGCAGCTCCAGCCCGTCCCAGCGCTCGACCAGCCGTCCGTCACCGTCGCGCACCGCGACGTCGAACGTGAAGGCGCCGTCCCCCCGCGCGCGCTCGACCGCGTGGACGTGCCGCACGCCCGCGGCGGCCCCCGGGTCGAACCACGCCGACCCGACCGCCACCGGGATCACCCGCGCGTGCGGGACGCACGCCTGCAGCGCGTGGATCGCCGCGTCGTGGGCGCCGGGGTCGCCGAGGACGAGCGGCTGGGGGAGGAACGCCCCGAACCAGCCGGCCGGGTCGCGCGCGTCGATCTCGGCGTGGCAGCGCGTCGCGCTGAGCGCCCGGTAGCCGCGCAGGCGGCGGAAGCGGCCGGCGTGGAAGAGGAGCGTCCCGTACAGCGCGTTCGGGTCGAGCCGCGCGTCGCCGCCGGCCGGGACGTCGCATGGCGCTTCGCCGCGCGGCTCGCCGAGCCGCCAGCGGGCGGAGAAGTGGTCGACCTGGAACCCGGTGCGGGCGGAGCGCAGCACCACGCGACCGCCGGCCGCGCTCGTGGCGAGCGCCGCGACGCGGACCGTCGTGCGCTCGCCCTCGGGCACGACCACCGGGCGGTCGAACCGGACCTCGTCGAAGACCGGCGGCGCGTCGCTGCCGGCGAGCGCCATGACGGCCTGCGCCATCGCCTCGAGCCCGACGACCGCGGGCAGGAGCGGCTCGCCGTCGAGCACGTGGTCGCGCAGGTAGGGGTCGAGGTCGGTGGACAGCTCGGCGTCCGCGACCAGCTCGATCCCGGGGTAGGTCACGCGCGGGCGCTCGAGGAAGCGGCGCAGCGGCAGGTCGGCGGTCTCGCGGGCGAGCGTCGGCATCCGCCCGAGGCGGCCGGCGGCGACGACGGCGATCGGCCGCTCCACCGTCGCGACGAGCCGGGCGAGCAGCGCCGCGCCGTCGTCGGGCGCGATCGCGTCGATCCCCTCGCGCGCGAGCGCCTCGATGCTGCCGAGCCGCTCGCCCATGCCGACCGACGCCCACACGGACGACTCGAACGCCAGGCACGCGCAGCCCGGGTGCTCGGCCGCGAAGCGCTCGGTCAGCAGCGTCTGCCACTCGTTCGCCAGCGCGTAGTGCGCGTCGCCGCGCATCCCCGAGCGGGCGATGATCGAGCCGAACGTGACGAGGAGGCGCAGCGCCGGGCCGTCGACGGCGGCGAGGACGTTGCGCAGGCCGTCGACCTTCGGCGCGACCGTCGCTTGGAGCTCGCGCTCGTCGAGGTCGCCGACCAGCGCGGGCTCGTTGCGCCCCGCGGCGTGCAGCACGGCGGTGACCGGCCCGAGCGCCGCCTCGACCTCGCTCACCGCCGCCGCGACCGCGCTCGCGTCGGTGACGTCCGCGCGGACGTACGTGACCCTGTTGCCGCCGGCGCCCAGGCGGTCGAGCGCCGCGGCGAGCGCCGGGTCGGCGGAGGGGTCGGTCCGGCCGAGGCAGGCGACGGCCGCGCGCGTGCCGCGCACCAGCGCGAGCGCGCACTCCGCCGCGATCCCCTTCGCGCCGCCCGCGACGAGGAGGACGTCGCGCGGGCCGAGCGACGGCGTCGCGGCTGCGGCGGGCAGCTGGAGGTGGCGCAGGACGGGCTCGCGGCGGCTGCCGTCCGCGTCGTAGCGCGCCTCGACGAAGCCGGAGACGTGCGCGGCCGCCTCGGCGGCGATGAGCTCCGGGTCGCGCCGCGCGGCGGGGACGTCGACCACGCACGTCGCGACGTCCGGCGCCTCGAGGTGCAGCGCCCGCGCGAAGCCGCCGCCCCCGCCGCCGCTCTGCGCGACGACCAGCCGGCGCGGGCGCTCCCCGCCGAGGACGGCGCGGGCCGCGTCGAGCACGAGCGGCAGGTCGCTCGTCGCCGGCTCGGGCGGCAGGCAGAGCGCGACGCCGCCGCGGCGGTCGCGGGCGAGCGCCCGGCCGAGCGCTCTGCCGAGCGGATCGCCGGGGGGCGCGACGACGTGCCAGCGCCCCGTCGCGTTCGCGGGCGCGGGAGACGAGCGCAGCGGGCGCTCGACCAGCTCGACGGCGAACGCGCGCGTCCACGAGCCGGCCCCGGGCGGATCGCGATCGGCGCCCGTCGCCGCGAGCGCGGCGGCGCCGCCGTCGGCGAGCGCGCCGGCCAGCGCCTCGACGGTCGCGTTCGCGAGCGCACTCGGTGCGGGCGGCGGAGGCAACCCGAGCCGCCGCGAAGCCTCGACTGCGATCTCGCTGACCACGATCGAGTTCAGGTGCAGGTCGTCGAGCAGCCGGCTGCCGGGAAGGATCGCGTCGAGCGGAAGCTCCGCCCGCGCGGCGACGAGGCCGCGGACGAGGGCGAGGCGGTCGGCGGGGACGCCGTCCGGCTCGGCCGCGCCGCGCTCCGCGGCGATCGGCTCGGCCGCTTCACCGTCCGCGCCACGCTCCGCCGTCCCGCGCTCCGCGGCGATCTGCTCTGCCGCTCGACCCTCGGTCGCTCCACGCTCCGCCGCGCCGCGCGCCGCGGCGATCGGCTCTGCCGCTCCATCCTCGGTCGCGCGGCGCCCCGCGGCGATCGGCTCTGCCGCTCCGGCCGCGCCGCGCCCGGCCGCCCCCTCGACCGCGACCCCCTCCGAGGCGCGCGGGGCCGCGGGCTCGTCGGGCATCGCGGCCGGCGCCGCGTACGCCGCTTCGAGCGCGGCGGCGAGGCAGTCGGGGTCGGCCGACTCGATCGGGCCGTGGACGGCCGGGGCGTGCTCGGGCGGGTGCGGCGCGAGGACCGCTTCCTCCTCCGCCGGGTCGTGTGCGGGCGCGTCCTCCGGCGCCGCATCCGGCCGGGGGGCGCGCTCGCAGGGGTTCTCGAAGAGGCGCGGCGGCTGGTCGAGGTCGATGGGGCGGGTGAAGCGGGCGGCGAAGAGCGCGTCGAGGCGCACCGGTGCGCCGAGCGCCCAGGCCGCGCCCGCCGCGGCGAGCAGGCCGGCGAGCGAGGGGCCTCCGGCGTCGGTGGCGACCGCGGGGACGGGGAGCGCTCCCGCGACGAGGCCGGTGAGGATGCGGCCCGGCCCCGCCTCGACGATCAGGTCGAGGTCGGCGAACGCGGCGGTCGCGGCGCCCGCGAAGCGGACCGGCTGGGTGAGCTGGCGCAGGAGCAGCTCGCGCACGTCGTCGTCGCCGACCGGCGCGCCGCTGACCGTGGAGACCACCGTGCGCACGGGCCGCCCGATCGTCTCGGCGTCGAGGGCCGCGGCGAGCGCGCCGGCCGCCGGCGCCATCGCCGGCGAGTGGAACGCGTGCGACACGCGCAGCCGCGCCGCCGCGATCCCGCGGGCGCGGGCGCGGGCGACGAGCGCCTCGATCGCCGCGGCCGGGCCGGACACCGCGGTCTGCGCCGGCGCGTTCAGGCCCGCGACGGCGAGCGGCAGCCCCTCGGCCAGCGCGGCGGCGGCGTCGGGGTCGAGCGCCACGCTAGCCATCGCGCCGCCGGGCTCGCCCAGCTCGGACATCGCCCGGCCGCGCGCGGTGGCGATCCGCAGCACGGCCTCCTCGTCCACGGCCCCCGCCCACGCGAGCGCGGTCAGCTCGCCGAGGCTGTGCCCGACGGCCGCCTCCGCCTCGATCCCCAGCTCGGCCAGCACGCGCAGCGCCGCGAGCGACGCGCGCACGATCGCCGGCTGTGCGAACGCCGTCTCGACGGTGTCGTCCGCGGGCGGCGGGGCCGCGGCGTAGAGGTCCTCCACGACCGGGAAGCGCCGCCGCATCGCTCCACCCGTTGCGTGCGACGGCGCCGCCTGGCCCGGGAGCAGCAGCCCAACGCGCGGCCGCTCCGTTCCCGTCCCGAGGAACACACCCGGCGGCGACCCGACCGCGACCGTCGCCCCGTCGGCGAGCAGGTCGGCGAGCGCCCCGAGCCGCGCGGCGAACTCCGCGGGAGTGGAGGCGACGACCGCGGCGCGGACGGGCGCGCCGTCGCGCCCCGCCACCTCCGCCGCCAGCAGCGCCGCCGCGTCCGCGAGCTGCGCCCGCGACAGCCCCGCCGCCCGCTCCCGCAGCCGCGCGACCGCCCGGCCCACCTCCTCCGCTGACGGCCCCGCGAACACGAACAGCTCGGCGTCCTGCGCCGACCGGAGCAGCAGCCGCTCGCGGTCGTCGAGCGGGCGCGGCGGGACCGGGCCGTCGGAGGCGAGGACGACGTGGGTGTTGATCCCGCCGAA
>DASZEJ010000012.1:0-33130 GCA_035940955.1 Solirubrobacteraceae bacterium | reverse complement strand
CCCACCGACGTGCGGCCGGCTCCGCCACCGCCATCGTCAGGCGGCGCGCGGTCGTGGCGCGAGCGCCAGGGTGACGACGGCGGTCGCGAGCGCCGCCCACCAGACGGTCGCCAGCAGCTGCGCCTCGAGCACCGGGTACAGCGCGAAGTCGAGGGTCAGCGCCAGCGCGGCCGCCGCGACCGCCCGCTGCGCCAGCGGCCGCTCGCGCAGCCGCAGCAGGCGGAGCAGGCACAGGACGCACCACGCGAGGAACGCCACGATCGCCGCGAAGCCGACGGCGCCCACCTCCACGAGGAGCTTGACGAGGTAGCTCTCGGTGGCCGCGACCTCCTCGCCCGGCGTGAGCTTCGCGGCGTTGCCGGTCGAGCCCACGCCCTGCCCGACGAGCTTCTGAACGGCGCTGCCGCCGGCGTAGCGCTCGAGCGAGCGGCGCATCTCACGGACGCGGAGCACGTTCCCCTCGTCGCTCGACCAGTCGAAGGCCGAAAGCGCCCGGTCGCCGAGCTTCCCCGGCGACAGGCCGACGAGCGCCGCGGCCGGCAGCGCCGAGACGACCGCCACCGCGCCCACGACCGCGATGGTGCGGCGGCCCGAGGGTGAGGCCACGACCGTGACGAGCGCGCTGGCCGCGAGCGCGAGCGCCCACCCCGCGCGGCCGTAGGTGAGCGCCAGCCCGCCGGCCAGCGCCACGATCGCCGCGACCGCAGCCGCCCGTGCCCTCCCGCCGCGCGCGGTCGCCGCGAACGCGAGCGGCAGCGCGAACAGGGCACCGAGGAAGATCGAGGCGTGCAGGTACGACCCCGTCGCGCCGCCGAAGCGCTGGGCGTCGTCCGGTCCCCCGAACCACTCCTGCGAGAAGTCGGCGATGCCGGCCGCCTGGATCGCGATCGTGGCCGCCACAAGGATTCCCGACGCCGCCAGCGCCAGCGGCACCAGCGGCAGGTCGCGAGCGCGCAGCAGCGCGACGAGGGCGCAGGCGAGCAGGGGGTAGAGCAGGTACTGCGCGAACCCCACCGCGTAGAGCGACAGGCCAGTCGACCGGCCGGCGAGGCTCAGCACGGCCGCTCCCGCGATCGCGAGGACGCCCAGCGCGAGCGGCCGCGGGACCCGGGCCCGCAGCTCGGCCCGGTGGCGGGCGAGGACGGCGGCGACGAGCGCGGCGACGACCGCCGCCGGCAGGGCGTTGGCGAGCAGGAACGCGCTCGGCGCCCCGGTCGGCTCGACGACGGCGACGATCGCGCCGCGCCCGGCGTTCAGCGCGAGCGCGAGGACGGCGAGGACGAGCAGCGTGCGGCGGTTGCCGAGCAGTCCGGCGGCGAGCGCGGCGGCCCCGGTCAGCCCGGTCGCCGCTGCCGCGAATCCTGCGGGCGGTGCCTGCGAGACGGCCAGGACGGTGCCGGCCGCGAGCGCCGCCCCCGCGGCCACGATCGCCGCGCGCCCGGCGGTCTCGTGGCCGCGAAGGACCGCCGCTCCCCCCGGCGCCGCTGCCAGCAGCCGCGCGGCGGGCAGCGCCGCGACCGCCACCAGCGCCGCGAGCAGCCCGAGCAGCGCGCCGCGGGCCGGGGCGTCGCCCGCGCCCCGCCGGACGGCGTAGATCGCGGCGTACCGCCCCGCCGCGTGAAGCGCCCGCCGCATGGCGGCGGCGCGGTCGTTGTACATCCCGCTGCGCAGCCGCCGGCGGAGCACGGCGTCCTGCAGGGCGGTCAGCCGGTCGACGTACGCCATCGCCGCCCGCCTCTGCGGTTCGTGCGCGTCGGCGTCGCGCGCGACGCCGGTGCGCGCGAACCACGCCGCGCCGGGCCCGGAACCGGGACTGCGAGCGGAGTCGACGCCCTCCGCGCGGACGGGCACGACCACGTCGTCCAGCCGCGCGCGCTCCAGCAGCCGCCGCTCCAGCGCGACGACCTGGACCGTGGCCCGCTCGTAGACCACGGGGGACGGCGCCTGCCCGCCGGCGACCGCGCCCGCGGCCGTGCAGAGCACGACGGCCAGCAGCGCCCAGGCGCCCGCCGGCCGCCCGACGCGCGCGACTACCCTGACGAGGCGCGCCGCCGCTGCCGCGGCCGGGCGCGCGTTGCTAGTGCGGAGCTTCACGCGGAGACCTATCGTGACGGGAGCGGCGGCGCTCCTTGCGATGACCGCTGTCGCCGGCTGCGGCGCCGCCGAGCCGCGCGCGCCGATCGCGCCGCCGGTCAGCGCGTCGCAGGTGCGCGACGCGGGCGGCCTGCGGACGCCGAAGGGCGCCGTCTTCAGGGCGTGGCGTGCCGTTCAGCGCGACGACGCCGCCACGCTGCACGCCAGCTTCGCGCCCGACGCCGTGACCCGCCGGGCGATCGTCAAGATGCTCCACGGGCTGAGCCCGCTGATACCGAAGGGCACGCTCATCGTGCGCCGCGTCACCCAGCGCGGCCACCGGGCGAGGATCGACGCGCTGATCCGGCTCGTCGCGTTGCGTGCGGAGCAGGACACCGTGACCGAGATCGAGACGACCTTCGCGCTCAGGAAGGTCGGGCATCAATGGCGGCTCGTCGACACGGGGTTCCTGACGGACCGCGTCCGGCGCGTCGAGAATCGAGGTCGTACGGGGGCGAGATGAGCGCGCCGCCGGGCAACGCGAACGTCGCGATGACGCCCTCGGCGCCGATCATCGGGACCGCAGGCGCTTCAGCGCGCGCAGCGGCGCGGTGATCCGCCACGAGGGCGAGGCCTTCACCTCGCGCAGCACCGCGTCGGCTCTCGCGAGGCGGCCGTTCAGCGTCGCGATCTCCTCGTGCGCCAGCCGCAGCTCCTCCTCGAGCCGCCCGGCGCGCGCGTGGGCGCGCTCCCCGTCGAGGAGCTCCTCGCGCGCGCGGCGCACCTCGACGGCCTCGTCCTCGAGCCGCCGCAGCAGCCGCGTCCGCTCCTCGACCGCGCGCTGCTGCTCGTCGTAGAGGGCGAGCCACTTGCGTATCTCGGTGGTCCCGGTGGCGACGGCGGTCGTGGTGCGGTCGGGCGGCAGCGGCGCGTGACTGGCGAGCGCGATGGTGTAGGTCTCCGACCCCGCCGGCACCGAGACGCACTTCGCCAGCCGGGCGTCGCCGACGGGATTCAACCCGTCGTGCGCGGCGACGTCGGCGGGCATGACGGCGGAGGCGATCAGGTTCGCCTGGCGGCGCAGCTCCACGTGCGCGAAGTAGCGCTCGAGCGCGGCCTGCATCTCGCGGGGCGTGTACTCGTGCAGGTGGTGCGGGTTCCCGGGCTCGTAGACGTCGCGATTCGGCGACGAGAGGAGGAGCACGCCGTCGCTGGTCACGACCCGCTCGAGCTCCTTCAGTGCGGCCTCCGGCTCCTCGAGGTGCTCGATGACCTCGAAGCAGACGACGAGGTCGAACGAGCGGGCGGCGAACGGCAGCTCGCGCAGGTCGCCCGGCACGAGCTCCGCGTTCTCCGGGCACGACGGCCGCGCGGCCTCGAGCACCGAGGCGGCGCGATCGACGCCGGTGACGCTCGCCGCGCCGGCCTCGGCGAGCATCCGCGTCCCGTACGCCGTGCCGCAGCCGGCGTCGAGCACGCGGCGGCCCTCGGCGAGCTGGGCAGCCCACCAGTACCGCACGAGGTGCTCCGCCTCGAGCAGCTGCCCCCGCATGGCGGCGGGGACGAACCGTTCCGGTACGACCACTTGACGCATGAACCCCTTAACGCGGCAGGCTACTGTTCGGTTCGACGCCGCCGCCCCGCCATGCCTGAGATCGTCTTCGCCCTGGCCCGGGGCCAGAACCACTTCTTCGTCGAGATCGTGCATGCGCTGCGCGGGGAGCTTGACGACCTCGGCGTGCCGGCGAGGGTGACGGTGGGGGAGCTGCCGGCGCCCGGTCCCGACGTCGTCCCGGTGCTCGTGCCGCCGCACGAGTTCTTCGCGCTCACCCCGCCGGAGCACCACCCCGCGCCGCCGGAGCTGAGGCGCGCGATCTTCCTGTGCGCCGAGCAGCCGGGTACGTGGTTCTTCGGCGAGGACGTCCGCCTGACCCACCTCCACGGGGCTGCGCTGATGGACATCTCGGACCAGGGCGTGCGCGCCTTCCGCGACGAGAACCTGCACGCCGAGCACCTCGCGATGGGCTTCAGCCGCCACTGGGGGTGCCGGGAGGAGCAGCTCGCGGCCGAGCGCGACATCGACGTCCTGCACCTCGGCATCTGGAGCCTGCGCCGCGCGGAGGCGCTCGCCCGGTGCGCCCCCGCGCTCGCCCGGCGGCGGTCGCGCATCGTGCTCGCCGACCCGGAGGGGCCGAACGCCGCCCCGGCGGGCAACTTCGTCGTCGACGACGACAAGTGGGCGCTGATGCGCCGCACGCGCGCGCTGCTGAACATCCACGTCGGCGATCGTCGCTACTTCGAGTGGCTGCGCGTGGCGCAGGCGATGTCCAACGGCGTCGCCGTCGTCAGCGAGCACTCGGACGGCGTCCTGCCGCTCGAGCCGGGGGTGCACTTCGTCTCCGCCCGCGTCGACGCGCTGCCGATCGCGCTCGACGCGCTGCTGGAGGACGAGCCGCGGCGCGCGGCGATGGCGCGCGCCGCGTATGCGCTGCTGCGCGACGAGCTGCCGCTGCGGCTGGGCGCCGAGAGGCTCGTCGCCATCGCGGAGGAGCGGGCGGCGCTGCCGCTGACGCCCCGGCGCCCGCTCCCGCGCCCGGCGGCGGCGCCGGCCGAGCCGCCGGCGCGCGAGCGCTTCCCGTCGCTGATCGACGATCCCGAGGTGGGCGCGCTGCGGGCGGCGCTGAAGGACGTGCGGCTGGAGCTGCTCGACCAGCGCCGCGAGCTGCAGCGCCTCAAGCACGGCGGGCCCGCCGTCGAGCGCGTCCACGAGTCGCCGGCGCTGGCGGCGGCGGATCCGCGAGTCACGATTATCGTCCCGCTCCACAACGAGAGCGCGTGCATCGCCCGCGCGCTCGACTCCTGCGCGACGCAGACGCTGTCGGCGCTCGAGATCGTCGCGGTCGACGACGGCTCGACGGACGGGTCGAGCGACGTGATCCGCCGCTGGTCGGAGGCGAACGCCGGCGTGCCGCTCCTGCTCCTGCGCCACCCGGTCAACCGCGGGCTCGGTGCCGCGCGCAACACCGCGATCGAGCACGGGCGCTCCCCGTACGTCTTCGTCTTGGACGCCGACAACGCGCTCTTCGACGTGACGCTCGAGCGCCTCGTCGAGGAGCTGGAGCGCCGGCCGGGCGCGGCGTTCGTCTACTCGATGCTCGCGATGGAGCAGAACGGCGTGCCCGTCGGGCTGCGCAGCTGCTTCCCGTGGGAGCCGAACCGGCTGCGCACGGGCAACTACGTCGACGCGATGGCGCTGTGGCGGACCGCGGCGCTGCGCGACCTCGGCGGGTACACGACCGAGCTGCGCCTGCACGGCTGGGAGGACTACGACCTCTTCTGCCGCGTCGCGGAGCGCGGCGGCCACGGCGCCCTCGTGCCCGAGATCCTCGGCCGCTACAGCGTGCGCGGCCACTCCATGCTCTCGGTCACCGACATCTCCACCAGGGCGGCCGTCTCGCTGCTCATCGAGCGCCACCCGACCGTCATGCGCGGCGTCGAGCCCCCGCTCTGACCTCCGGCGCGGTGGCGAGCGCGCGAGCCCGCTCGAGCGCCGCGTCCATCATCGGCGGCGTCAGGACGCCGGTGACGGTGTTGTGCGGGCTCGGGTGAAAGCAGCCCAGCAGCGTCCACGGGCGGCCCTCGAGCTCCACGGCGTGGCCGAAGCGCGGCTTCGGGCGCGGCAGCGGGTCGCCGCCCGGCATCGCGGCGCGAACGCGCAGCGCGGCGTCCCACGCGAAGGCGCCCAGGCAGACGACGACGCGGACGTTCTCCAGCAGCCGCAGCTCGGGCACCATCCAGGTGGAGATGCACCGGTCGCGCTCCTGCGGCGTCGGCTTGTTCTCCGGCGGCGCACACCTCACGGCGGCGGTGACCCAGGCGCCGGTGACGCGCAGCCCGTCGTCGCGCGAGACGGAGACGGGCTGGTTCGCGAAGCCCGTCCGGTGCAGCGACGCGTAGAGGAAGTCGGCCGACCGGTCGCCGGTGAACACGCGGCCGGTCCGGTTGCCGCCGTGCGCCGCCGGCGCGAGGCCCAGGACGACGACCCGAGCGCCCGGATCGCCGAACCCCGGGATCGGCCGGCCCCAGTACGTCTCGCTCGCGAACGCCGCGCGCTTGACGCGCGCGACCTCCTCCCGCCACGCGACGAGCCGCGGGCAGCGGCGGCAGTGCGTGATCTCGTCTTCGAGCGCGGCGAGGCCCACGTACCGGATGGTGCACGACAGGGGCGCGTCGGCGGCGGCAGGCCGCGGCCCGGGCTACGGGCGGCCCTGCTCGACCACGCCGATGACGACGCGGGCGATGACCGGCTCGAGGTCGCGGATGTCGTCGGGCCGGCGGTGTCGCAGGTGCCGCGAGACGAGCTCGACGATCGCCCCGACGATGGCGAAGGCGTCGTCGAGCGAAGCGAGGCGCGCCGCTCCGAAGCGCTCGTGGGCGACTGCGTTCTGCGCGTCGATGAGCCGCGCGAAGTCCTCGAGGACGGCGTCGCGGCGCGCGGTCGCCCTCGGTCCCGCGCCGATGATCTCGACGAGCAGCGTCCGGGCGTAGTCCGGATACGCCTCGATCGCCGCGAGGAACGCACGCACGCCGCCGAGGACCCGCTCCTCCGGCGTCGACGCTCCGCCCGCGGAGGCGTCGTCGACCCCCGTCGAGGCCGCGACGGCCTCGCTCACCCGCCGGCCGGCGGCGTCGAACAGCGCAAGGATGCACTCCTCCTTGTTGGCGAAGTGCTCGTAGAACGTCGCCTTGGACATGCCGGCCTCGCGGCTGATCGCCTCGGCGCTCGCCTCCGCGTAGCCGACGCGCGAGAAGACGGCGGCGGCGGCGTCGAACAGCCGCGCGCGCTGGCGCTCGAGGCGGACCTCCAGGGGCGGCGCGTGTCGCCCGCGCGGGACTGATGGGGACTCCGAGGCCATCGCACCCAGGATAGAAACGCCACCCGTCGCCACCCCCGGCCAGGAGCGCGGCGGCGCCGGGTAAGCTCCCGCGCCCGTGCCGCGCCTCGCTCTCGCTCTGCTCGTCGCCGCGCTCGCGCTCGCGCTCGCCGGCTGTGGCGGCACCGCCGACTCCGCCGGGGACTTCGAGGGAGCCCAGGGCGAGGTGGCCCGCGCGGTCGAGGACCTGGAGGAGGCCGCGCAGGAGGACGATCCGCGCCGGATCTGCCAGGCGCTGCTCGCGCGCGCGCTCGTCGAGCGGATCGAGGGCGGCGGCGCCGACTGCGTCGACGCGATCGAGAAGGCGCTCGACCAGACCGACACCTTCGCCCTCGCCGTCGAACGCGTCGACGTCCGCGGCACCAGCGCCACCGCCCGCGTCGAGACCGGGGTCGACGAGGGTCAGATCGAGTCCGTCGAGCTGGTGAAGGAGGACAACGCCTGGAAGGTGTCCGGGCTCCCCTGATCGGTCGATTGTCCACTCATCGAAAAGAATTTTCCAAATACAGTCTGGAGGAGCGTAGTGTCGCTTCATGCGCCACCACCGTTCTCTCCTCCTAGCGCTGATGCTGACCCTCATCGCGCTGGCCCTTCCCGCTTCCGCCATGGGTCAGGCGACCCGGACCTGGGTCTCCGGTGTCGGCGACGACGCGAACCCGTGCAGCCGCACCGCACCGTGCAAGACGCTCGCCGGCGCCATCTCCAAGACGGCCGCGAAGGGCGAGATCAACGCGATCGACAGCGGCGGCTTCGGCGGCGTCACGATCACCAAGTCGATCACGATCAACCTCGGCTCCGTCCACGGCGGCGTGCTGGTGAGCGGCACCAACGCGATCGTCGTGAACGCGGCGGCGACCGATCGCGTCGTGCTCAAGGGGCTGAAGATCAACGGCCTCGGCACGGGCCTGCACGGCATCCGTGTGCTGCAGGCGCGCAGCGTGAACATCGACAACGTCGACGTCTTCGGCTTCGTACGCAACGGCATCGACATCGAGAACTCCAACGCGCTGGCCCGAGTGGTCGTGAAGAACTCGTCCATTCACGACAACCTGGGCAACGGCATCCTCGTCGCCCCGACGGGGTCGGGCGTCGCTCGCGTGTCGGCTCGGCGCAACGACATCGACGACAACACGTGTGGCGTGACGGCGGCACGCTCGGCCGACCCGTCGTTCAACTTCAGCTCGAGTTGCGGAACGCTCAGCACGGGCACGTCGCAGGCGTCGGTCAACGTGCTCAACAACGCGATCACGCTCAACGAGCGCCAGGGTGTGTTTGCCAACGGCAGCAACACCCTCGTGCGCATCGGCAACAACGAAATCAGCGGAAGCATCTCCGCGCTGGCGATCCAGGCGGTCAACAGCGGGTCGATCCTGTCCTACGGCAACAACCAGGTCTCCGGCAACCCCGGAGGCAATGGGACGGCGACCGGCTCCGCGGACGCGCCGCTCTAGGCCCTGCTGGTCGGGTGACGCTGGCGGCTGAGGCCGCCGGCGTCACCCGGGCGCATCGCGCGCCCAGCTAGCCGCCGCCCAGCGACCTGCCGTACTGGCGCTCGTAGTACGCGCGGTAGTCGCCGGAGCGGATCGGCTCCCACCACCACGCGTTCTCGCGGTACCACTCGACGGTCCGCGGCAGCCCGTCCTCGAAGCGCACCCGCGCCTCCCAGCCCAGCGCCCGGATCTTCTCCGAGCCGAGCGAGTAGCGGCGGTCGTGGCCCGGCCGGTCCTCGACGTAGTCGATGATCGACTCGTCGCGGCCGGTCAGCTCGACGATCCGCCGCACGACGTCGATGTTCGGGCACTCGTCCGGCCCGCCGACGTTGTAGACCTCGCCCGCCGCGCCGTGCTCCAGGGCGTGGCCGATCCCGCGCGCGAAGTCCTCGACGTAGAGCCAGTTGCGCACCTGCATCCCGTCGCCGTACACCGGCAGCGGGTCGCCGTGCAGGGCGTTGAGGATCATCAGCGGGATCAGCTTCTCGGGGTACTGGTACGGCCCGTAGTTGTTCGAGCCGCGGCAGATCACGGTCTCCATCCCGAACGTGTGGAAGTAGCTCCACGCGAGCAGGTCGGCGCCGGCCTTCGTCGCGCTGTAGGGGGAGGACGGGGCGAGCGGCGACTGCTCGGTGAACGAGCCCTCCTCGATCGACCCGTACACCTCGTCGGTCGAGACCTGCACGTAGCGCAGGCCCCGCCGGCGCGCCTCCTCCAGCAGCACGTATGTCCCCTGCGCGTGGGTCTTGACGAACGCGTCGGGCTCGGCGATCGACCGGTCGACGTGCGTCTCGGCCGCGAAGTTCACGACGGCGTCGACGCCGTCCATCGCCTCGGCGACGGCGTCCGGGTCCTCGATCGCGCCGCGGACGAACGCGTGCTCGACGTCCTGGAGGTTCTCCGTGCGCCCCGCGTACGTGAGCTTGTCGAGCACGACGACCTCGTCGCCGTGCTCGCGCACCCGGACGCGGCAGAAGTTCGACCCGATGAACCCGGCGCCGCCGCAGACCAGCAGCCTCATGCGTACGCGACCTCCCTGACGTGCTCGGCGACGCCCTCGTGCCAGTCGGGCAGGCGGACGCCGTCCTCGCGCTCGGTCGCGAGCACGCTGAACGCCGGCCGCGGCACGCGGCTGGGGAACTCGTCGGTGGTGATGGCGACGATGCGGCAGTCCAGCTCGCGCAGGCGCATCGCCTCGATCGCCAGCTCGAACCACGAGCACGCGCCGGTGCCCGCCGTGTGGAAGACGCCGCTCGCCCGCCGCTCGGCCAGCTCCACGAGCGCCGGGGCCAGGTGGCCGGTCCACGTCGGCGAGCCGATCTGGTCGAAGACGACCGAGACCTCGTCGCGCTCGGCGCCGAGCCGCAGGATCGTGTCGACGAAGTTCTTGCCGCCCTCGCCGAACAGCCACGCGGTGCGGGCGATGGCGTGCTCCTCGCCGGCCTCGCGCACGAGCCGCTCCCCCGCGAGCTTCGAGCGCCCGTACGCGGTCCGCGGGGACGGCTCGTCGGACTCGACGTACGGCCGGCGCCCCTCGCCCGGGAACACGTAGTCGGTCGAGACGTGCACGAGGTGGACGCCGCAGCGCGCGAGGTGGCCGGCCGCGTCGCCGTTGACGCGCGTCGCCAGCTCCTCGTGCTCCTCGGAGCCGTCGACGTCGGTGTACGCGGCGCAGTTGACGATCGCGTCCGGGCCCTCGGCCGCGACGAACGCGCTCACCGCCTCGGCGTCGGTCAGGTCGAGCTCGGGCAGGTCGGTGCCGCGCGCGGTGTGGCCGCGCTCGCGAGCGGCGGCGACCACGCGGTGGCCGAGCATGCCCTTCGCGCCGGTGACGAGCAGGCGCACGGCTACAGGATCCCGATCTCGCTGTTGTCGCCGACCATGAACCGGAACGCGCGCGGCTGGCCGACCGACCGGCCGACGCGGACGTTGCGGCCCAGCAGCGAGGACTCCATCCGCCCGTCGAGCCCCTCCACCGCGGACCCCTCGAGCAGGATCGAGTGCTCGACCTCGGCGCGCTCGATCGAGCAGCCGGGGCCGACCGCGGTGTACGGGCCGATGTAGCAGTCCACGAGCCGCGCGCCGGCGCCGATGATCGCCGGGCCGCGGACCGTCGCGCGCTCCAGCCGCGCGCCCTCCTCCACGATGACCCGCCCGTGCGTGTGCGAGTCGACCATGTCGCCGTCGATCCGCGACTCGATCGTGTCGAGCACGAGCCGGTTGGCCTCCAGCATGTCGACGAGGCGGCCGGTGTCCTTCCACCAGCCCTGCACGACGTGCGGCTCGACGCGCTGGCCCGTGTCGACGAGGTGCTGGATCGCGTCGGTGATCTCGAGCTCGCCGCGCGCGCTGGGCTCGATCGCGCGGGCCGCCTCGTGGATGCCGGCGGTGAACATGTAGACGCCGACCAGCGCCAGGTCGGTCTGGGGCTCGGGCGGCTTCTCCAGCAGCCGCGTCACGCGCCCGTCGGTCAGCTCGGCGACGCCGTAGTGCTCGGGGTCGGGCACCGGCGTGAGCAGGATCAGCGCGTCGGGCTCGTGGTTGCGGAAGTCGTCGACCAGCTCGGTCATCCCGCCCTGCAGCAGGTTGTCGCCCAGGTACATGACGAACGGGCTGTCGCCCAGGAACGGCTCGGCGGTCAGCACGGCGTGGGCGAGGCCCGCGGGCTCGTCCTGGAGGATGTACGTGATCCGCACGCCGAACCGCTCGCCGTCGCCGGTCACCGCCTTGATCTCGTCGCCGGTCTCGGGCGCGATGATGATCCCGATGTCCTCGATCCCCGCCGCGGCCATCGCCTCGATCCCGTAGAAGAGGACGGGCTTGTTCGCCACCGGCACGAGCTGCTTGGCGCTGGTGTACGTGATCGGGCGCAGCCGGGTGCCCCGGCCGCCGGAGAGGATCAGGCCCTTGAGCGGCTCCACGGCGGGATGAGGCTAGCGACCTAGTAGACGCCGCCGAGCTTGCGGTGGTCCCACGTCGCGCGCTCGCGCGCGACGAAGTGCAGGCCGACCCGCTTCGGCGCCTGCCCGGCGACCATCGCGCGGACGTCGTCGGTGAGGTCGCCGCCGGTGTAGCGGGCGAAGATCTCCTCGCCGAGCTCGCGCACGCGGTCGGTGTCGCGGACGATCTCGACGTCGCACTTGAGCATGACCCCGCGCAGCTCGTGGTACTGCTCGCCGGCCTCGACCTGCAGCGTCGCGCGGGCGTCGCGCTCCAGGTTGCGCACCTTCTGCGACTTGGCGAACGTCCACGCCCAGACGTCGCCGTCGCGCACCACGTACCACAGCGGCATGAGGTGCGGGAAGCCGTCGCGGCCGTTGGTGGCGCAGACGACGACGCGCTGCTCGGCCAGGAAGGCGGCGACCTCCTCGCCCGACATCGTGATCTGGTCGCGCCGGCTCACGGTCAGGCAAGCTACCGCGCGTGCTGACGCTGTACCGCATGCCCTACTCGACCAACGTCGACCGGGTCGCGCTCGCGCTGGCGCACAAGGGGCTCGAGGCGGAGTCCGTCTGGGTCGAGCACGGGGACCGCTCGCCGGTCGAGGCGGTCAGCGGCCAGCCGCTGCTGCCGGTGCTGGTCGACGGCGATCGCGTCGTCACCGACTCGACCGCGATCCTCGAGCACCTTGAGGAGCGCTGGCCCGACCCGCCGCTGTACCCGGCCGACCCCGCGCGCCGGGCCGAGGTGCGGATCTTCGTCGACTGGTTCAACCGGGTGTGGAAGCGGCCGCCGAACCAGCTCGCGGGCGCGCTGCGGGAGGGCCGCGACCCGGCCGAGCCGGAGCTGCGCGCGTGGGCCGGGCAGATCCGCGCGTGGGTCGACTGGTTCGAGGCGCTGCTGACCGGCCGCGACCACCTGCTGGGCGACGACTTCGGCGCCGCGGACTGCGCCGCCTGGCCGTTCCTGCGCTACGCGCTGTGGATCGACGCCGAGGACCCCGACCGATGCACCACGTCCTGCGCGAGCACCAGGCAACGACGCCCGAGCACCACCCGAGCCTCATCGCGTGGATCGAGCGGGTGCGGGCGCGGCCGATGGCGTGAGGCTGCGCCGCGGCACCGGCGAGGACTGCATGATCGCCGTCGTCGTCTGCCCATAGGCGGCGAACTGGTCGATCAGCTCCTCGAGGTGCTCGACGTCGCGGACGTACGCGGTCATGACGTAGCAGTCGTCCCCGGTCACGCGGTGGCACTCGACGACCTCGGGGCACTGGCGGGCGAGCTCGGCCACGTCGCGCAGCTGGCGGGGCGCGGGGCGCACGCGCAGCTGGACGCCGAGCGCGTACCCGAGCGCGCGCGGGTCGACCTCGGCGCGGTACCCGGTGATGACGCCCTCCTGCTCCAGCCGCCGCAGCCGCTCGCCGACCGCGGGCGGCGACAGGCCGACGCGCCGTCCCAGCTCCGCGAGCGACGTGCGCGCGTCGCGCTGCACCTCTTCGAGCAGTCGAAGGTTGGTTGCGTCGAAGAGGCCGTCGTTCGAAGGCACGGCGCGGAGCATACCTGCGAACGGCCATGGGAAACGGCGCTTTCGCCGGTGATGCTCTTGGCGTGCCTCCGCACCTCTACTTCGTCGTCAGCGCGATGTTCCACTACCTCGGCCCGGCGTTCGCCGTGCTGCTGTTCGCGCGCGTCGACGTGCTCGGCGTGGCGTGGCTGCGGATCGCCTCTGCCGCGCTGATCTTCGCTGCGTGGCGCCGGCCGTGGCGGGCCTACGCGGCGCTCGACCGCGACGGCCGGCGGCTCGTGCTCGCGTGGGGCGGCGTCCTGGCGGTGATGAACGCGTGCTTCTACCTGGCGATCGACCGCCTGCCGCTCGCCACCGTCGCGGCGATCGAGTTCCTGCCGGTGGTGGCGCTGGCGGCGCTCGGGGCGCGGACGCCGCGCAACGCGGCCGCCCTCGCGCTCGCGGTGCCGGGCGTGTACGTGCTGACCGGCGTGCGCGTGAGCGCCGAGCCGCTCGGCTTGGCGCTCGCGTTCTCGAACGCCCTCCTGTTCGCGCTCTACATCGTCCTCGCCGACCGGGTCGCCAAGCACCGCGCGCTGAGCGGCATCGACGGCCTCGCCGCGGCGATGCTCGTCGCGGCCGTCGTCGTGTCGGTGTTCGGCGGCTGGGCGGTCGGCCCCGCGCTCGGCGACCCGGTCGCGCTGCTCGCCGGCGCGGGCGTCGGGATCTCCTCCTCCGTCATCCCGTACGTGACCGACCAGCTCGCCCTGCGCCGCCTCGCCCGCGCGACCTACGCCCTCATGGTCTCGCTCCTGCCGGCCACGGCGACGGTGATCGGCGTCGCCGTGCTCGCCCAGGTGCCGAGCGCCACCGAGGTCGCCGGCGTGTCGCTCGTGATCGCGGGCGTCGCGCTGCACCGCGAGCCGCGATAGTGCGGTCGCGCGAACCAATCCAGCGCGGTCGCGCGACCTATTCCGGGCCCGCCGGGAAGTCTGGCGACGGCTCGCGAAGGGCTCGCGCCACCACAGGATTGACGATGCGCCAGACGCGGCGCCGGGGGCGATACGCGAGACCGGCGAGCTCGAGGCGCTGCGCGGCCGCGGCGACGTCGCGCGACTGAGCGTCGGGTGCCGCCTGGTACGGCCCGAGGCCGTTCGCGATGCCGCGCATGAGCGTCGGGCCGAGGCGGTGCAGCGTCGCCGCGTGCTGCACGCACCGTGCCGCGAGCGGCGCGTGCTCGCGCGCCAGCGCGTCGAACGCGCCTGTCACGCGCAGCCCTTCGCGTCGCGAGACCCGTTCGATCAGCGACGCCGTCGACCACACGTGCCCGTCGGTCAGCTCGCAGATGCGGTCGACGCGCTCCCAGGCGTCCGTCGCAGAGCGCCAGGTCTCGCGCCTGGGCGGCGAGATCGTCAGCCACGTCCCGTCGCCGAAGAACGCGCCGTCCTCGTCCGCCGCGAGGCTGACGGCCCCCGGCCGGCACGCGAGCGCGACCGACATCCGCTTCTCGCGCTGGGTGACGGCCCGCACCGACCACAGGAGGGCGCGAACGTCGAACGCGCCCGACAGCTCGGGCGCCTCCAGGTGATCGATGACGATCAGCGTCGGCCGGACGCGGGCGAGACGCGCGGTCGCCGCGAGCGCCCGATCGAGCTCGTCGGCAGCCGGCTTCCCGCGGGTGTGCGCTCCGAGCGCCAGGTCGTACTCGCTGCGGAGGATCTCACGCGCCTCGTGGTCGGCTGTCCGCGTCCGGCCCGGCCACATCTCGCGGTCGAGCGAGACCATGTGGGAGAACGCGACGGGCCCGGCGACCGCGCGAGCGATCCCCCGCAGCCAGCGGCGCGTGAGATGGCGGAGCGACGAGACCCCGTCGAGGTCTATCTCGACGACGGCCAGCTCGGCGTCGAGCTGACGCGGGGCGAGCGCCCGCTGCAGCAGCGTCGTCTTCCCGCTCTCGGCCGGCCCGCTGATGCCGACGATCCGATGGTCGGCGAGCGCCGATGCGATCGCGGCCGCCTCGGGCGTGCGGGCCTGATCGAGCGCCTGCGCGATCTGCCCCAGCGTCAGGTGCTCCACGACGGATGCCTCCGCGCGATGGTGATCGCCGCGTCGACCGCGCCCCACGAGACCTCGCTCGCCTCCGCCGCGCGCGCCTCGCGGAGCGTCTGCTTGGCGACGGCCATGGTGCGCTGGGGATGGCCGCCGGTCGCGTCGAGCATCACGTCGACGAGGCCGGCCGCGAGCTCGTGGCCCGCCAGCGCGAACCGCTCGACGAGGCCCCGGTGCCAGTCGAGCCGGTCGATCGGCGGCAGGGGGAACGGCTCGAACTCCCAGTGCAGCGGCTTCCCGGGCGCGAAGAGCGCCTCGGTGGCCGAGCGGTCGCTGCCCGCGACGACGACGGCGACGCGCCGGCCCTTGCGCCGCATGAACCGCGCGAGCGCGCGCTGCACCTCGTCGCCGTCGGCCCATCGCGCGACCGCCTGGACCTCGTCGAGGAACAGTGCGACGGTCTCCGCTTCGCCCAGCCGGGTGAGCGCGTCGAGCACGTCGTCGAGCGTCACGCCGTCCGGATCGGGCAGGACGTCGAGGGCGCGGCCGAGCGCCCCGGCCTCGCCGACGCCGACCGCCTCGGCCGCCGACGTGCCTCGGCGCAGCTTCGCGAGCCAGTCACGGCGCTTCGCGGCGGCGTTCCGCGCCTCGAGCGCCCGCGAGACGTGCCGGTCCTGCGCTCGGACGGACTGGAGGACCGCGCGCGCCATCGACTCCCCGCTGCCGATCCCGGCCGACGTGCAGTCGACCTCCGTGACGATCCCTCCCTCGGCGGCGATCCGGGCCATCGCCGCGCCGGCGACCGACGACTTGCCCTCCTTCCGGGGCTCGAGGAGGAGCGAGTCGCCGTGATCGCGAATCCTGGCCGCAAGCGCTGCGATCGCGTCCGAGCGACCGATCTGCTGGCGCTCCTCGATCGCGCCGTGGGTGGGGAATAGGTCCTCGACCGAGTCACCAGATAGTACGGACACTGGAACTATCATAGGTGCCTCGGCGCACTATGCCCCTCTATCCTGCAACTTCCGTTGCGACCGCGAGCGCTTCGTGCGGATGATCACGCTGCCGCGCCGCGCCGGCGGGGAAGATCCGCACCGGCGATGGACGCTCGGGTCCTCCGGTGGCTCCTCTCGTTCGCGGTCGTCTCGACCGCGATCCACTTCACGCACAACTTCGTGGAGATCGAGGAGTACCCGCAGTCCGACCTCGTGAGCGACGGCCCCGTCAAGGCCGCGATCGTGATCTCGTGGCCGCTGTTCACCGCGCTGGCCGTCCACGCGTACCGGCTGTACGCGCGCGGCGACCACGGTCCGGCGCGGCGGTGGCTCGCCGCGTACGGGCTGTGGGCGATGGTGTCGCTCGGGCACTTCGTGAACGGGAACCCGGACATCCCGCTCGTCTGGTACGCGACGATCTGGACCGACGTCCTGGCCGGGGCGCTGGTGCTCGCGTTCGCGCTGCTGGCCCGCGACGAGCCGGCGACCGTCCGCGGCTAGCTCAGCTACCGCGCGGCCCCGGCGGCGGCCCGCTCGCGCAGGCGCTCGACCGCCGCGCGGACGGCCTCGCGCGCGTCGGGAGGCTCGAGGACGGCGGCGTCGCCCGCCTCCTTGAGGATCTCCCGCACGAGGAAGTCGGTGCCCTTGTAGCGCAGCTCGACGATCACGGCGCCGTCCTCGAGCTCCTGGGCGACGCGGCGCTCCTCGCGCGCCCAGCGGGCGCGGTCGGGCGACACCCAGACGCGCGCGGCGCGCGACGCCTCCACCTCGCCGGTGCGCGGCCAGCCCTCGACGTCGGCCGCGGGGTCGACCTCCGGGCGGCGCTCGAACCGGCTCTCGGTGACCTCGGCGGTCTTGATGCGGTCCAGGCGGAAGTGGCGGACGTCGTCCTTGGCGGGGTCGAAGGCCGCGACGTACCAGCCCTCGCGCCCGTTCATCAGCGCGTAGGGCTCGACCACGCGCTCGGACGACTGGTCGACCGACTTGAAGTACTCCAGCCGGATGAGCCGCTGGTCGGCGATGGCGCGCGAGACGAGGCGGGCGATCTCCGAGTCGTCGGCGGTCGCGCTGACGATGTGGAGCTGCTCGCGCGGGTCCTCGCCGAGCGCGGTGACGACCTTCTCGCGCGCGGTCGTCAGGTCGCCGGACGGCAGGTGCTCGCCGATGAGGTCGATCGCCGCGACGAGCGCCTTGGCCTCGACCGGCAGCAGCCGCGCCGGGCGGGCGAAGTTGTCGGCGTACGGCTCGGGGTCGACCTCGATCGTGCCGTCGTCGTGCAGCTCGGCGTAGAGGACGTACGTGCCGCCGCCGAAGCTGACGACGTTCAGCACGTTGAGGTCCTCCTGCAGCTCCTGCGCGGAGATCTGGAGCTGGTCGCGCACCTTCTGCTCGTGCAGGGTGACGCCGCGGCGGCCGGCGTCGATGAGGACGCTCGCGAGCGTCACGAGCCGGGCGAAGCGCTCGGGGCGGATCGCCGTCTCGCGCCGGCTCCCCGGGCCCGCCGCCTCGGCGGCCTCCTCCGCGTCGCTCTCGCGCGGCGGCGCGGGCCGGGCCAGCTCAGGCCCGCCGTCGTGGCGCTCGGCGAGCAGCTCCACGCGCCCGGCGACCTCGTCGGCCAGCTCGGGCGGGCTGAGGACGCGCGCGTGCTCGCGCAGCCCCAGCACGAACGAGGCGAGCTGGCGGCTGTTGGCGTACGGCGTGCTGAGGACGACCGCGCCGTCGGGCTCGTGGCGGATCTGGCCGAAGCGGCCGAAGTGCCGCTCGACCTGCCACGCGATCCGCTCGGAGACCCACACCTCGGCGGTCCCGACCGGCTCGCCGAACTGCCACTCGGCGCGGCCGGCGTACGCGCGCGGGTCGAAGTCGGCGGGGCGCTTGAAGTCGTGCTCGGCCTTCGTCGCGTAGGCCACCTTCCCGCGGATGCGGCTGAGGCGGAACACGCGGATCGCGTCGCGCTCGTGCGAGCGGCCGACGAGGTAGAACTGGCCGCCCTGGAACAGCAGGTGGTACGGGTCGACCTTGCGCGGCGCGACGTCGCCGCGCTCCATCGTGAAGTAGTCGAACGTGATCGTCTTCTGGCGGAAGATCGCGGTCTCGATCTTCGCCAGGCGCTGGCTCAGCTCGTGCCCGCCGGCGCTCGCGGTGATCCCGAGCGCGAGGCCGCGCTGCTCGGGCGCCTCCAGCGGGCTCGGGCGGCCCCACGAGATCTGCTGGAGCGCGAGGCGCAGCGGCTCGGCGTACGCGAACTCGCCGTCGAGCAGGCTGAGCGCGGTGTGCAGCGCCGCCAGCTCGGAGTCGGTGAACTGGATCGCCGGCAGGTGGAAGTTCTCGGGGCGCAGCGAGTACGTCTCCTGCTCGCCGCCCGCGTCGATCGGCTTGTCGACGGTCAGCTGGATGCCGAGCGCGTCCAGCTCGGCGCGGTCGGCGTAGAAGCGGCGGGCGAACGCGTCCTCGTTCATCCCGCTGTAGCCCTCGACGTCGCGCCGGATCTCGAGCGCGGTGACCGGCCGCCGCTCGGCCATGAGGTAGGAGATGAGCGAGAGCTGCCGGATCAGCTTCTCGGTGTCCTTCGCCATTGCGGGCAACCATACGGCCCCGGGTCGCCGGTGCGTCGTATCCCGCCGCTCTTTGCGGCATTTCTTGGGGGTATGCTGGCGCCCCGTGACGAAGCTGGTTGTGATCGACGATCACGAGGCTCTGCGGAGCGGGCTCGAGGTGCTGCTCAGCCAGGCGGGGCTCGACGTCGTGGGCGCCGCCGGCAACGTCGCGGCCGGCCTGGACCTGATCGACCACGCCGAGCCCGACCTCGCTCTGGTCGACATCCGGCTGCCCGACGGCAGCGGCATCGACCTGACGCGCCAGCTCCTCCAGCGCCACCCCGGCCTCGCCGTCGTGCTCTACACCGGCGACGCCGACGCCGAGCTGCTGTACGAGGGGCTCGACAGCGGCGCGCGCGGCTACGTCCTGAAGGCGGGCTCGATGGATGAGCTGCTGTCGGCCATCAAGCAGGTCGCGGACGGCGGCTCCTACGTCGACCCGCGCCTCGACCGCATCCTCCTGTCCCCGCGCGCCACGTCGCACGTCCCCCAGCTCTCGCCCCGCGAGCGCGAGATCATGCACCTCATGGCCGAGGGCCACACCGCCGAGCAGATCGGCGAGAAGATCACGGTCAGCGTCGAGACGGTCAGGACCCACGTCCGCAACGTCATCCGCAAGCTCCAGGCGCGCAACCGCGTCCACGCGATCGCCATCGCCCTCGAGCGCGGCGAGATCCAGCTCGAGGCGCAGCCGGGCGATGCCTGACGCCCCCGACGCCGACGCCCGCCTCGCCAAGCTCGTCCACGACCTCCGAAGCCCCCTCACCGTCGCGGAGGGCTTCGCCCAGCTCCTCGCCCGCGACGAGGGAACACTGACCGCGGAGCAGCGAACGGAGTTCGCCAGCCGGGTGGCGTCGGCGATGGCCGACATGCGGGCGCTGCTCGACGCGGCGCGGTAGCTACGCCGCCTCGCGCACCTGCTCGTCCCGGACGCCGAAGTACGCCCCCGCCCCCAGCGCGCGGTCGAAGGCCGACCAGGACGCGCCGTCCGGGAGCTCCTTCTCGAGCCGGTCGAAGGATCCGAGGCGGCCTCCGAGGTTGTCGAGGAAGTGGACGAGGGTCGCTTCTCTGGTGCAGGGGCGGACGGGGGAGCCGTGCTCCAACGCGCCGTGGTGGCTCAGGATGATGTGGAGGACCGCCTGGGCGAGGTCCGGGGGGAAGGCGGGGAGGTCCTCGATCTCGCGGCGGACGCGGTAGTAGCCGAGGGGGATCTCGCCCTGGAGGCGGCCCATGTCGGTCAGGTCGTGCGCGAGCGGGTCGGCGGTGTAGGCCTCGAGCTTGCCGATGTCGTGGAGCAGCGCTCCGGTGACCGCGACGTCGCGGTCGATGCCCGGGAACGTCGCGCTGATCGCGCTCACGCCCTGCGCGACCGTGAGGCAGTGCTCCAGGAGGCCGTGCCGGTAGGCGTGGTGGAACGTCTTGGCGGCCGGCGCGACGCGGAAGCGCTCCCACGTCAGCGAGCCGGGGCGGAAGAAGCGGTCGAGGAGGCGCGCGAGGTGGGGCTCGCGGATCGTGGCGAGCAGCTCGCGCAGGTCGGCCTCGAGCTGCTCGGCCGAGCGGGGCGGTCCGTCGAGCAGGTCCTCCAGCGAGAAGCTGCCCGGCGCCGCCGGGCGCAGGGTGCGGACGGCGACCTGCGGGCCGAAGCGGGCGTGGCGCTCGAAGCGGCCGGTCACGTGGACGACCGTCGCGACGCGTGCGTGGGGCGCGATCTCGGCCACCCGGTCCCAGACGCAGCCGACGACCCGGCCCGTGCGGTCGGCGAGCTGCAGGCGCAGGAACTCGCCCCCGCCGCCCCGGCGCTCGCGCCGCTCGACGGCGCGCACCAGCAGCACCGCCTCGACGTCCGCCCCCTCGCTGAACTCCCGCACCAGCACGGCGCGGAACATAGGTTGCCGGGCGGACGAATCAGCCCCCGTAGAAGCGGATCGCGTCGTCGGCCAGCGCGCGCGTCGATCGTTCGTTCCCGATCGAGTTGACCAGGACCGCGAACCCCGGGATCAGCCGCCCGCCGAGCCGCCGGACGCCGTGCCGCGCCGCCGCGCGCATGAGCCGGTCGGCCAGCCGCTCCTCCGACCCGCGGTCCAGGCGGCGCGTCGCCGCCGTGACCGCGAGCGGCCCCGCCGCGCCGTCCAGCGCCGCGCGCGCGGCCTGCGGGTCGTCGAAGAGGTCCCACAGCACGAGCAGCTCGGCCGGGCGCATCCGGTCGCGCGGGTCGTAGCCGTGGGCGGCGGCGATCAAGAAGACCATCCGCGACTGGATCCACAGCAGCAGCGCGAGGTCGGGCACGACGGTGACGATCCCGCCCACCCCGGTCGCCGCGCCGCCGAAGCGCGCCAGGCGCGCGTGCGAGCGCTTCGCCTGCCGCGCCAGGTCGTGCGGCTCGCTGCGGCCGCCGTGCGAGGCCACCCACTCGGCCGCCGCGGGGCCGTGACGGTCGGCCGCCGCGAGCGCGAGCTGCTCGGGCGCCCGCGTCGGATCGGCGCGCAGCGCCGCCAGCAGCCCGTCGGGCAGGTGCGGTCGGGCGTCGCCGGACTCCACGGGACGGCATGATGGCGCGCGTGCAAGGCGACCATCAGTCCCCCGGCTGGACGCTCGTCGCGATCTGCGTCGCGACGTTCATGCTGCTGCTCGACATCACGATCGTGAACGTCGCGCTGCCCGAGATCCGCTCGGACCTCGGCGCGAGCTTCAGCGACCTGCAGTGGGTCATCGACGCGTACGCGCTCGCGCTCGCCGCGTTCCTGCTCGTGGCCGGCTCGCTCGGCGACCGCATCGGCCGCCGCCGGATCTTCACCGGCGGCCTCGTCCTCTTCGTCATCGCGTCGGTGCTGTGCGGCCTGGCCACGACGCCCGGGCTGCTGAACGCCGCCCGCGCGCTGCAGGGCGTCGGCGGCTCGGCGATGTTCGCCACCTCGCTCGCGCTGATCGCCGCCGCCTTCCCGGTCGGCCGCGAGCGCGCGACCGCGATCGGCGCGTGGGGAGCGACGATCGGCGCCGCGGTGGCGATCGGGCCGCTCGTCGGCGGGCTGTGCACCGAGCACCTCGGATGGGAGTCGATCTTCTTCCTGAACGTCCCGATCGGGGCGGTCGCCGTCGCGATCACGCTCCGCTACGTCGCCGAGTCGCGCGACCCGCGCGCGCGGCGGATCGACTGGGCCGGGGCGACCGTCTTCTCGGCGGCGCTGTTCGCGCTCGTCTTCGCGCTCGTGCGGGGGAACGAGGAGGGCTGGGGGAGCGCGCCGATCGTCGGCTGCCTGGCGGCCAGCGCGCTGCTGCTCGCCGCGTTCTTCGCCCTCGAGCTGCGCGTGGACGACCCGACGTTCGACCTGCGCCTGTTCCGCAACCGGTCGTTCAACGGCGTCTCGATCGCCGCCTTCGGGCTCTCGGCCGCGATGTTCTCGATGTTCCTGTACCTGACGCTCTACATCCAGAACCAGCTCGAGTACAGCCCGCTCGAGGCCGGCCTGCGCTTCCTGCCGACGACGCTGGTCTCGTTCGCGGTCGCCCCGCTGACGGCGCGGCTGGCCGAGCGCGGGCCGGCGCGGCTGTTCTTCGGCATCGGGCTCGGGCTGGTCGGGATCGGGCTGCTGCTCATGCGCAACATCACCCCGGAGTCCGACTGGACCGCCCTGCTGCCGGGGATGGTCGTCGCCGGCGCCGGCGTGGGCTGCACGAACCCGATCATCGCCTCGGTCGCCGTCAGCGTCGTCGAGCCGCGCGACGCCGGCATGGCGAGCGGGATCAACAGCACGTTCCGCCAGGTCGGGATCGCGACGGGGATCGCCGCGCTGGGCGCGATCTTCCAGGCGCGGATCGAGGACCGCACGCCCGGGCCGATCGGCGGCGAGGTGCTGTCGAGCGTCCCGCTGAGCCGCGTCCCGCCGCAGTTCCGCGACGCCGCGCACGCGGGCTTCGTCGGCGCGCTCGACGACATCCTCCTCATCGGGGCGCTCGTCGCGTTCGCCTCGGCGGCGGCGACGGTCGCGCTCGTCAGGCGGTGACGCGCGAGCCGCTGTTCGAGCACCGGCTCGAGCTGGCGGGGCGCGCGACGCGCGTGCTCGAGCTGGAGGGGAGCGGGCCGCCGCTCGTCCTGCTGCACGGCTTCGCCGACTCGGCCGACACGTGGCGCGGCGTCCTCGACCGCGTGGCCCGCGCGGGCCGGCGCGCGCTCGCGATCGACCTGCCGGGCTTCGGCGCCGCCGAGCCGCTCGCGCGCGGGCCGGTGCTCCCCCAGCTCGACGCCGCCGCGGCGGCCGCCGTCGAGTACGCGCACGCGCAGGCCGGCGAGGCCGTCGTCGTCGCCGGCAACTCGCTGGGCGGCGTGGTCGCGCTGCGCGCCGCCGAGCGCGAGGACCTGCCGCTCGCGGGCGTCGTCCCGGTCGCGCCCGCGGGGCTCGACATGCCGCGCTGGTTCGCGCTCGTCGAGCGCGACCCGATCGTCCGCTGGCTGCTGGCCGCGCCGATCCCGCTGCCCGAGCCGATGCTGCGGACGGCGGTCGGCGAGGCCTACCGGCAGCTCGCGTTCGCGCGCCCGCGCACGGTCGCGCGCGAGGCCGTCCGCGCGTTCACCGACCACCACCGCGACCGGGCGAGCGTGCTGCGCGCGCTCGGGAACGGCCGCCGCGTGCTGCCCGAGCTCGACCGGCCGTTCCGCTTCGAGCGCGTCCGCTGCCCCGTGCTGCTCGTGTGGGGCGACCGCGACCGGATGGTCAGCCACCGCGGCGCGCGGATCGTCACCGAGGCGATCCCGCACACGCGCTACGAGCTGCTCGCGGGCGTCGGCCACTGCCCGCAGGTCGAGGCCCCCGAGCGCGTCGCCGAGCTGCTGCTGGAGTTCGGCGACGCCGCGCCGCGCACCTATCCTCCGCCGCCGTGAGCGTCGAGATCCGCGACGTCGCGCCCGGCCTGTGGCTGTGGCGCCAGCGGCACCCCGGCTGGGAGGAGGGCGCGGACTGGGAGCCCGAGGTGACGTCGGTCGCGGTCCAGTCGCGCGGCGCCCGCCTCGTGCTCGACCCGCTCGCGCCGCCGCGCGCCGAGCGCGAGGCGTGGGAGCGCCTCGACGCGCTCGACCCCGACGCGGCGGTCGTCCTCAAGCCCGACCACGTCCGCGACGTCGACCTCTTCGTGCGCCTGTACGGCGCGCGCGGCTACGGCCCGTACCTCTTCTGGCGCAACGACCTCCCGCGGACCGAGCTGGAGGCGGTGCGGCCCGGTGACGAGCTGCCGGGCGGGCTCCGGGCGCTCCACGACGGGCGCGGCGCGATGGAGACCCCGCTCTACCTGCCCGAGCAGCGGGTGCTCGTGTTCGCCGACGCGCTGACCGCGCCCGGCGGCGTGCTGCGCGTCTGGGGCTCGCCCGGGCACGAGGAGCGCGCGCTGCCCGGCCTGCGCCGGCTGCTCGACCTGCCGTTCGAGCAGGTCGTCGTCGCGCACGGCGAGCCCGTGCACCCGCGGGACGAGTTCGTCGCCGCGCTCGACCGGGAGCCGTGGTCGCGCTGAGCGCCAGTTCCCCCGGCTAGCATCGTTCGACGAAAGCGATGCAGCTCTCCGACGCGGCCGCCAACCTCTTCGACAAGGTCTTCCGCGGCGGCGTGGCCGACCTGCGGCCGACGCCCGCGCGGATCATCCACGAGCAGCCCAAGTGCACGGTGTTCCGCTACCTGCGCGACACCGGCGCGCGCGACCGCGCCCTGCCCGTCCTGCTCGTGCCGCCGCTCGCCGCGCCCGCGCTGTGCTTCGACCTGCGGCGCGGGCACAGCCTGGCCGAGCACCTGCTCGGCCTCGGCCACCCGACGTACCTCGTCGACTACGGCCCGATCTCGTACTCGGACCGCGAGCTGGGCCTGGAGCACTGGGTCGAGGAGGTCATCCCGACCGCCGTGCGCCGCGTGAGCGAGGACGCCGGCGGCGCGCCGGTGCAGATCCTCGGCTGGTGCCTGGGCGGGATCATGTCGCTGCTGTCGGTCGCCGGCGACGAGGAGCTGCCGGTCAACTCGGCGGCGCTCGTCGCGAGCCCGTTCGACTTCACGCAGGTGCGGCTGATGGCCCCGATCCGGCCGATCGCGAACCTCACCGGCGGCGCGCTGCTCACCCAGGTCTACCGCGCGCTCGGCGGCGCGCCGTCGCCGCTCGTGCGCTGGGGGTTCCAGCTCACGTCGATCGACCGCGAGCTGACCAAGCCGATCGCGGTCGCCACCCACCTGCACGACCGCGAGTGGCTCGCGCAGGTCGAGGCCGTCGACCGCTTCACGTCGCGCATGTACGCCTACCCCGGGCGCACGTTCGGCCAGCTCTACCACCAGTTCTTCCGCGTGAACGACCTGGCCGACGGGCACATGGTGCTGTCCGACCGCGCGATCGACCTCGCCGACGTGCGGATCCCGGTGCTGTCGGTCGCGGGGGAGGCCGACGTGCTCGCGCCCCAGCCCGCGGTCCACCACGTCGGCGGGCTGCTGCCCAACAGCCCCGACGTCCGGCTCGAGACGGCGCCCGGCGGGCACCTCGGCGTGCTGACCGGCCGCTCGGCCCGCCGCACGACGTGGCGGTACGTCGACGAGTTCTTCGTCGCCCACGGCGCGCCCGAGCTGCCGCAGCTCGCCCCGCTCGCCGCCTGAAACCCGTCTTGCGCGGCCGTGCGCGGCGCGCGAGTACGCTCGGGAGCCGTGAGCCTGCGCCGCCGGATCGCGATGTCGTGCCTGCTCGCCGCGTGCGCGGCGCCGGCGCCGGCCGCCGCCCAGGAGGAGCCGCCGCTGGAGGAGCGCCAGGTCATCGCGCCGGGGGTGAAGGCCGGCGGGATCGACGTCGGCGGGCAGACCGTCGCGCAGGCCGCGCAGACGCTCGAGGTCGCGCTGCGCGCCCACGTCGAGCGGCCGGTCGTCGTGAAGGCCGCCGATCACGACTTCGAGCTGACCGCCGCCGAGGCGCGGGTGCGCTTCGACCCGCTGCGGACGGCCAAGCGCGCGTACTACGAGGGCCGCGACAAGGGCCCGGGCGTCGAGGTCGACCTCGCGCTCGAGCACAGCGCCAAGCGCGTGCGGGCCTTCGCGGTGCGCGTCGACCGCGAGGTCGCGGTCAAGCCGAGGAACGCGAGCGCGCGGATCACGCTCACCCGGGTCTTCCTGCGCACGGGGAGGATCGGGCGCACGGTCAACGAGCACGAGCTGGCGCGCACGATCGACCGGCTGCTCGCGGAGCCCGACCTCCCGCGCGAGGTGCGCGCCAAGCTCAACCCCGACCGGCCCGAGGTGCGCACGCGCGACGTGCGCCGGCGCTACCGCACGGTCCTCACCGTCGACCGTGCGCACCTCGTCCTGCGGCTCTTCAAGGGCCTGCGCCACCGCAGGACCTACGACATCGCGATCGGCATGGCCGGCTTCGACACGCCGTCCGGCCTGTTCCGCATCCAGAGCAAGCAGGTCAACCCGCCGTGGCACGCGCCGAACCGGCCGTGGGCCGGCGGCTACGCCGGCCGCACGATCCCCGGCGGCGCGCCCGACAACCCGCTCAAGGCGCGGTGGCTCGGCGTCAACGGCTCCGTCGGCATCCACGGCACGGCCGAGGAGTGGTCCCTCGGCACGCGCGCGTCGCACGGGTGCATCCGGATGCGCGTCTCGGACGTGATCGAGCTGTACCGCCGCGTGCCGCTCGGGACGCCGGTGCTCATCCGCTAGCCGCCCGCGTCGTACCGCGCGACGACCGTGCCGTCCGCGTCGCGGGCGACGACGCCGGTGACGACGCCGCGGTCCCCCTCACGGGGGGCCTCGCCCGGGACCCGCCGCTCGGGGCCGGCCTCGTCGAGCACCGAGTCGGGGAGCTGGACGATGAAGAAGCCCTCGCGGCCGATCTCGGCGTCGACCGTCTCCCCGGTGACGAGCTCGATCGTCACGGTCGTCGCCGCCTCGCGCACGAGGCCGGTCACGACGTTGTGCGCGCGGTCCGGCCCGCCGCCGCCGTGGACGAGCGCGACCTTCCCCGGAGCGGGCACGCCGTTCGGCTGGCAGGAGAAGCCGTCGGTCGCGCGACCGGAGCCGTCCTCGCGGCCGACCGCCATGCACCAGCCGCCGGCGTTCGTCCCCGCGTAGAGCGTGCTGCCGCCCGCGCGGGCGACGGCGTGGAGCTGGAGGTCGGACCCGGGCACCCTGGGGTCCTCCATCCGCGAGCGGTCGTCGCTGAACTCGCCCTGCACGGCCGGCGGCGCGGGCTCGCCGAACATCGGCGCGACCGCGAGCGCGCCGCCCGCGCCGGTCAGCAGGATCGCCGACACGAGCGCGAGCTGCAGGGCCCGCCGGCGGCGCCTTCCGCGGCGCAGGTCGTTCGCCGCGGCGGCGCGCAGCCGGCGGCGCAGGTCGGAGAGGTCGTCGTCGAGCGTGGTCATGTGGCCTCCAGGTCGAGGGTGGTGCGAAGGGCGTTCAGGCCGAGCGAGACCTGCTTGCGCGCGGTGACGGGCGTGCAGGACAGGCGCGCGGCGATCTCGGCGTACTCCAGGCCCTCCACGACGCGCAGCCGCACGGCCCTGGCCTGACCGGCCGGGAGCGCGGCGAGCGCGGCCTCGACCGCCGGGGCCCCGCGGGCCGCGTCGAGCCGGGCCGCGGCGCGTTCGAGCTCCGCCGTCCCGGTGTCGCGGTCGAGGCCGAGCCGGCGGCGGGCCGCCGTCTCGTTGCGCCCGCGGCGGTGGTAGCGGGCGATGAGGTTGCGGGCGATGCCGTGCAGCCAGCCGCCCGCGTCGCCGTCGCCGGGGTCGCGGAACCGCCGCCGCGACCGCCAGGCCTGGGCGAACAGCTCGGCGACGAGGTCGACGACGTCGGCGTCCGGCACGCCGCCCCGCCGCGCCCAGCTGACCGCCCGCCGGGCGTAGCGGTCGTACAGGGCCGCGAACGCGTCCGCGTCGCGGTCGGCGGCGCGGAGCAGCTCCGCGTCGGTGCGAGTCGAGTACGGGCTCACGACCCGTACATGCCGCGGCGGCGCGGCGTGTGAATCAGGGCTGGCAGCGCCGGCAGTGCCCGCGCAGCACGACGTCGTGCGAGTCGACCGTCCAGCTCAGCCGCTCGGCGAGGCGGCCGATCGCGCGCTCGAGCTCCTCGTCCTCGAAGGAGGCGACGCTGCCGCAGCGGTCGCAGACGATGTGGTGGTGGTGCTCGCCGCCGGCCAGCGCCGGCTCGTAGCGCACGACGCCCTCGCCGGCGTCCAGCCGCTGGACGAGCCGCAGCTCGTCGAGCACCTCCAGCGCGCGGTAGACCGACGCGAGGCCGACCTCGCGCCCCTCGGCGCGCAGCGCCTCCTCGATCTCCTTCGCGCTGAGGCAGCAGTGCTGGCGGCCCAGCAGCTCGACGACCGTGCGCCGCGCCGAGCCCGCGCGGTACCCCCGCCGCTCCAGCGTGGCCAGCGCGTGGTGCGTCCAGTCGGTCACCTCCGCCAGGGTAGGCGGCGGCGGGCCGGTGCCGTTGTATCGTCACGCCACGTGCCGCCGCGCGTGCGCTTCTCGCCGTCGCCGACCGGCCCCTTCCACGTCGGCGGGGCCCGCACCGCCCTGTTCAACTGGCTGTTCGCCCGCCGCGAGGGCGGCGTCTTCCTGCTGCGCAACGAGGACACCGACCGCGAGCGCAGCTCCGACGAGTGGCTGGAGGGCATCCTCGACGGCCTGCGCTGGCTGGGGCTGGACTGGGACGAGGACATCGTCCGCCAGTCCGAGCGGCGCGACGCGCACCTCGCCGCGGCCGACCGGCTCGTGGAGGGCGGCCACGCGTACTGGTGCGACTGCACGCGCGAGCAGATCGACGCGCGGAAGGGCCCCGGCGGCGGCTACGACGGCTTCTGCCGCGACCGCGGGCTCGGCCCGGCGGACGACCGCGTCGTGCGCTTCCGCGTCCCCGACGGCGGCAGCACCACGGTCGTCGACGTCATCCGCGAGAGCGCGACGTTCGACCACGCGACGATCGACGACTTCGTCGTCGTCCGCCCCGGCGGCGCCCCGATGTTCGTGCTCGCCAACGTCGTCGACGACGACTTCCAGCGCATCACCCACGTCATCCGCGGCGAGGAGCACCTGTCGACGACGCCGAAGTACCTCATGATCCGGCGCGCGCTCGGCCTCGAGGGCGACCCCGTGTTCGCGCACCTGCCGCTGCTCGTCAACGAGAAGCGCCAGAAGCTCTCCAAGCGCCGCGACAAGGTGCAGCTGCTCCAGTACCGCGACGAGGGCTACCTGGCCGAGGCGATGCGCAACTACCTGGCGCTGCTCGGCTGGGCGCCGCGCGACGGCGAGGAGATCACGACCGTCGAGCGGATGGTCGAGCAGTTCCGGCTCGAGGACGTCTCGCGCGCGCCGGCGTTCTTCGACGAGCGGAAGCTCCAGCACGTCAACGCGCACTACCTCCGCGAGCTGAGCGAGGCCGAGTTCGCCGCCGCCGCGCGGCCGTTCGTCGAGCGCGCCGTCGAGCGCTTCGACCCCGAGCTGTTCGCGCAGGTCGCGCCGCTCGCCCAGACGCGCGTCAAGACGCTCGCCGAGGTGCCGGAGCTGCTCGCGTTCCTCTTCACCGACGCGGTCCAGTTCGACGAGGCGTCGTGGGAGAAGGCGATCGCCCGCAACGAGTGGAGCGCCGACGTGCTGCGCGACGCGGCGGCCGCGTACGTCGAGGCGGCGTGGGAGACCGAGGCGCTGAAGGACACGACGCTGGCGATCGGCGAGCGCCACGGGCTGAAGCTCGGCAAGGCGCAGGCGCCGATCCGCGTCGCGGTCACCGGCCGCACGGTCGGGCCGCCGCTGTTCGAGTCGCTCGAGGCGCTCGGCCGCGAGGCGACGCTCGCACGCGTCAACGAGGCGCTCGAGCGGATCTAGGCTTGGCCGCTCCGGTCGCCTTCCTCACCGAGGCGCTGCGCGAGGCGGTGGCGGAGCGCTTCGGCGCGCCCGACGGCTTCGAGCCCGCGCGGTTCGTGCAGCGCAACCGCGCCGGCGGCGACCGCGGCGACGTGCAGGTCAACGCCGCGTTCGCGCTGGCCAAGGCGCTGCGGCGCAGCCCGGCGGAGATCGCGGCCGAGCTGGCCGACGCGATCGACGCCGGGCCGCTCTTCGCCCCCGGCGAGGTGTCGGGCAAGGCCTTCGTGAACTTCCGCCTGCGCGACGAGTGGCTGGTGGAGCGGCTGGACGGCGAGGCCGGCGCGCTGCCCGCCGCGGCCCGGCGCGAGAGCGTCGTGGTCGACTTCTCCAGCCCCAACGTGGCCAAGGAGATGCACGTCGGCCACCTGCGCTCGACGATCATCGGCGACAGCGTCTGCCGCCTCTACGAGGCGCGCGGGCACGCCGTCGACCGGGTCAGCCACGTCGGCGACTGGGGCACCCAGTTCGGGATGCTGATCCAGGAGCTGCGGGAGTCCGGCGCGGACCCCCGCGCGCTGGCGATCGCCGACCTCGACGCGCTCTACAAGCGGGCCAAGGAGCGCTTCGACGGCGACGACGCGTTCCGCGACCGCGCGCGGCAGGCGGTCGTCGACCTGCAGGCCGGCGACGAGGACGCGCGGCGGCTGTGGGGCCTGTTGTGCGGGCGCTCGCGCTCGGAGTTCCAGGCGCTGTACGAGCGCCTGGGGATCGAGGTCCGCGAGGTGGGCGAGTCCTTCTACCAGCCGCTGCTCGCCGGCGTGGTGGGCGACCTCGAGCGCCTGGGGATGATCGAGGTCGACGACGGCGCCAAGTGCGTGTTCGTGGAGGGGTTCACGACGCGCGAGGGCACGCCGCTGCCGCTCATCGTCCAGAAGGCCGACGGCGGCTACAACTACGCGACGACCGACCTCGCGGCGGTCCGCCACCGGGTCGAGCAGGGCGTCGACCGCATGCTCTACGTGGTCGACCACGGCCAGTCCCAGCACTTCGCGATGGTCTTCGCGGTCGCGCGCAGGGCCGGCTGGCTGCCCGAGCGCGTGCAGGCGGTCCACGTCCCGTTCGGGCTGGTGCTCGGGGAGGACGGCAAGCGGCTGCGGACCCGGTCGGGCGAGTCGATCCCGCTGCGCTCGCTGCTCGACGAGGCCGAGGAGCGCGGCCGCGCGCTGGCCCGCGAGCACGGCGCGCCGGAGGAGGTCGGCACGCACCTCGGGCTCAGCGCGATCCGCTACGCCGAGCTGTCGCACAACCGGATGACCAACTACGTCTTCTCGTTCGACAAGATGGTGTCGCTGGAGGGCAACACCGCGCCGTACATGCTCTACGCCTACGCGCGCATCCGGGGGATCGCCGACAAGGCCCGGGGGCTGGACGCGCTGCCGGGCGACCGGGGGCTCGACGACTCCGAGCGCGCGCTGGCCAAGGCGCTCGCCGACTTCGAGGACGTCGTCGACCGCGCCACCGCCGAGCACCAGCCGAGCGACGTCTCGGAGTACCTCTTCGCGCTCAGCCAGGAGTTCAACCGCTTCTACGAGCGCTCGCGCGTCGTCAGCGAGGGCCGCGTCGACCCGCTGCGCCTGCGGCTGTGCGAGGGCACCGCCGCGACGCTGTGCACCGGGCTGGACCTGCTCGGCGTGCGCGTGCTCGAGCGGATCTAGACACAGGGATCAACGCTCCCCCGCCGACTTTGTACGGCGGGACAAGGACGGCCGGCGCGCGGCTCGGGAGACTGAGCCGTCGGTCCACACCAGCCGCCACGGGAGCGTGACTGCAACGTGAAGCTCGTCATCGGGATCGTCCGCCCGGAGAAGGCGAACGACGTCCTCGAATGCCTGTACCGCGCCGAGGTGCGCGGGATCTCGATCAGCCGCGTGCAGGGGCACGGCGGCGAGCTCGACCGCGTCGAGACCTATCGCGGCACGACCGTGAAGATGGCCCTCGCCGACAAGGTGCGGTTCGAGATCGCGGTCACCGAGCCGTTCGTCGGGCCGACGATCGAGGCGCTGTGCGAGGGCGGCCGGACCGGGGAGGTGGGCGACGGGAAGATCTTCGTCGTCCCGCTCGAGCAGGTGGTCCGGATCCGGACGGGCGAGACGGACGAGACGGCGGTCACGCCGGTGCGGGCATGAACGGGATCGACACCGGCGACACCGCCTGGATGCTGGCGGCCACCGCGCTCGTCCTCCTCATGACGCCGGCGCTCGGGCTCTTCTACTCGGGGCTCGTGCGCGGGAAGAACACGCTCAACACGTTCATGATGTGCGTCGGGGCGATCGCCGTCGCCGCGCTGACCTGGGCGCTCGTCGGGTACTCGCTCGCGTTCGACGAGGGCAACGGCTTCGTCGGCGGGCTCGACCACGCGCTGCTGCGCGACGTGACGTTCGAGCCGCGGGACGAGAGCTCGACGATCCCGCACCTGCTGTTCATGGCCTTCCAGGCGACGTTCTGCATCATCACGGTGGCGCTCGTCGCCGGCGCGGTGGTGGAGCGGATGCGCTTCGGCGCGTTCCTGCTGTTCGCCGGCCTGTGGTCGGTCGGCGTCTACGCGGTGCTCGCGCACTGGGCGTTCGGCGGCGGCTGGCTGATCGCGAACGGGACGCTCGACTTCGCCGGCGGCGTCCCGGTCGAGATGGGCTCCGGGTTCTCGGCGCTGGCGGCGGCGCTCGTCGTCGGCGCGCGCAAGGACTACCACCGCCAGGCGCTGCTGCCCCACAACGCCGTGTACGTGCTCGTCGGCGCCGGGCTGCTGTGGTTCGGCTGGTTCGGGTTCAACGGCGGCAGCGGGTTCTCGACGGGGAACGCCGGCGTGCTCGCGTTCGTCAACACGCTGCTGTGCCCGGCCGCGACGCTCGTCGTCTGGTTCGCGCTCGACCTGATCCGCGGCCGGCAGGCGACCGCGATCGGCGCGGCGACGGCGATCATCGTCGGCTGCGTGCTCATCACGCCGGCGGGCGGGTTCGTCAGCCCGGGGTGGGCGATCGCGCTCGGCGCCCTCGGCACGCTGCCGAGCTACGCGGTGATCATGTGGCGGCCGCGCACCCGGATCGACGAGACGCTCGACGTCCTCGCCGCCCACGGCACCGCGGGCCTCACGGGGATCCTGTTCACCGGCTTCGTCGCGCAGACCTCGTGGAACGGCGTGGCCGACGGCCTGCTCTACGGCGACGCGGGCACGCTGGGCTGGCAGGCGCTCGCCGCGGTGGCGACGCCCGCGTACGCGTTCGCCGCGACCTGGGTGCTGCTGAAGCTCGTCGGCGCGGTCATGCCGCTGCGCGCGACCGACCACGAGCAGGCGCTCGGGATGGACGTCGTCCAGCACGGCGAGGAGGCGTACGCCAGCGGCGAGGGCGCGATCATCATCGAGCCGCCCGACGTGCGCGCCGGCGACCGCGGGGTGCTCGTGGCCGACCCCGCGTAGCGCGCGGCTACGCGGCCGCGCTCAGGTCCTCGTACGGCCGCGCGGCCGCGCGCACGGCGGCGAGCGTCGCCCGCACCGCCGGGCGGTGCTCGGCGCCGCCGCGGCACACGCCGATGACGTGCCGGACGGGCGGCGTCCCGTCGAGGCGGCGGATCTGCACGCCGGCCGGCGGGACGATCGAGGCAAGGCGGGGCACCAGCGCGACGCCGAGCCGCGCCCGCACGAGCGCGAGCACCGCGTGCCAGTCGCCGGTGCGGTGCT
>DASZEJ010000011.1:0-8854 GCA_035940955.1 Solirubrobacteraceae bacterium | reverse complement strand
GGAGGACCTCCCGCCGTGACCGACTCCATCTCAGCAGGCCCGCTCGCCTGGGCCGCCCTGCTCGCCTTCCTCGCCGCGATGGTCGTCGTCGACCTGCTCGTCGGCTCGGCGCGCCGGCACATGGACGTCCGCACCGCCGCGGTGTGGAGCGCGGTCTGGATCGGGCTCGCCGTCGCGTTCGGGGCCGGGCTGTGGGTGCTCGAGGGCGCCGAGCCGGGCGAGGCGTACTTCGCCGGCTACGTCATGGAGAAGGCGCTGTCGCTCGACAACGTCTTCGTCTTCACGCTGATCTTCGCGGCGCTCGGGGTGCCGCGCGACGAGCAGCCGCGCGTGCTGCTGTGGGGCATCCTCGTCGCGCTCGTCCTGCGCGCCGCCTTCATCTTCGCCGGGGCCGAGGCGCTGCAGACCTACTCGTGGGTCGCGTGGCCGTTCGCGGCGCTGCTGGCGTGGACCGGCTGGCGGATCCTGCGGTCGGGCGGCGAGCACGACGAGGGCGCGCGGATCGTCGAGCGCGTCCGGCGCCGGTGGCCCGGGCTGAGGCCCGCCGCCGCGGCGCTGGTGGCGGTGGCGCTCGCCGACGTGCTCTTCGCGGTCGACTCCGTCCCGGCGATCCTCGCGATCACGACCGACACCTTCGTGGTGTTCGCCGCCAACGCGTTCGCGCTGCTCGGCCTCCGGGCGCTGTTCTTCCTCGTCGCCGGCGCGGTCGCGCGCTTCGCCTACCTGCAGCTCGGGCTCGGCGTCCTGCTCATCGGCATCGCCGGCAAGCTCGTCTACGGCGAGGCGACCGGCGAGAAGGTGCCCACGGCGGTGACCTTCGCCGCCATCGCGGCGGTGCTGGGCGTCGCGATCGGGGCCTCGGTGCTCAGGGCGCGGATACCCTCCGGGGGTACAGTAGACTCCACTCCCGACCCGGCCGAGACAGGAGCGAGCGAGTGACCCCGAGCGACACCACGCAGACCCCGCGGAAGGGCGGCTACTCCGCCACCAAGGACCAGCTCCTCAAGCGGATGCGCCGCATCGAGGGGCAGGTCCGCGGCATCGAGGGGATGATCGAGGGCGAGCGCTACTGCATCGACGTGCTGACGCAGATCAGCGCGGTGCAGGCGGCGCTCGACAAGGTCGCGCTCGGGCTGCTCGACGAGCACGCGCGGCACTGCGTGGTCGAGGGGCGCGGCGGCGAGCCGGCGGAGATGACCGACGAGCTGATGGCGGCCGTCGGCCGGCTGATGCGGCGCGGCTGATGGACGCGCACGCGCAGCACGCCCACCACGGCGACCACGGCGGCCACGGCCCGCTGCCGTCGTCCGGCCGGGCGCTCGACGGCGTCGCCCTGAGCGCCACGCTCCACTGCCTCACCGGATGCGCCATCGGCGAGGTGCTCGGCATGGTCATCGGGACCGCGGCCGGGTTCTCCGACCTGGGCACCATCGCCCTCGCCGTCGCGCTCGCGTTCCTGTTCGGCTACCTGCTGACGAGCTGGCCGCTGCTGCGCGGCGGGCTCGCGCTGTCGGCCGTCGTCCCGATCGCGCTCGCGTCCGACACCGCCAGCATCGCGGTCATGGAGATCGTCGACAACCTCATCATGCTCGCGGTGCCCGGCGCGATGGAGGCCGGCGCCGGCGACCTGCTCTTCTGGGGCGCGCTCTCGGTCGCGCTCGTCGTCGCGGGGTTCTTCGCGTTCCCGCTCAATCGCTGGCTGATCGCGCGCGGGAAGGGGCACGCGGCCGTGCACGAGACCGGCATCCACGGCGGGCCGCCGGTGCGGCTCGTCGGGGCGATCGCGGTCGCGGCGGCGATCTTCGGCACCGCGGTGCTGCTCGCGGAGGCGTTCGACGGCGACGGGGGCGGCGACGGCGGGCACGACGCGGCGCTCGTCGCGCCCGCGCCCTGAGCCCGCCGGCGCGCGTCAGCGCGGCCGGTGCCCGGCGATCTCGACGACCTGCTGGAACGTCGGGCGGTTCTGCCACGGCGACGGCGGCACGCCGATCGCCCCGGCGGTCACGTACTCGGTCTGGTCGCAGCGCCGCTCCGGCCCGGCCGGGCAGGTCGGCGGGATCTTGACGTCGTCGATGCTCGCCACGCCGTACCGGGCCTTGACCTGCTCGGCCGCGTCGCGCAGGGCGCCGGCCACCACCTCGCGGCACGCCCTCAGCCGCCCGCGCCCGCAGTACACGCGCGAGTGCGCGCCGCGCACGCGCCGGCGCCCGTGCAGCAGCTGGCGCAGGTCCTTGTCGACGTGCGAGAACCAGCCCGAGCCCCACGCGTTGCCGTTGCGCGCCGGCGGCGTGCCGATCGACGCCAGCTCGCGCATCTCCGCCAGCACGTCGTCGCCCAGCACCGGCGCGAACATGCGCTGCACGAGGATCGGCCAGAACGCGTCCATGAGCGCGACCGCCCCGGAGTGCTCGAGCACGCCGTCGCCGTCCACGTCGCGCCGGTGCGCGCCCGCGCGCGCCCACGCCGTCATCCGGGCGGCGAGCTGCTGGACGGCGGCGCCGGGGCGGCGGCCGAGGACCCGGCTCACGTGCGGCCACAGCTCCTGCCCGCGCACGTCGATCGTCGCCCCCAGCTCCATGATCCGGGTGAGCGCGACGAGGTCGAGCTTGCCGCCCCTGCGCAGCGCGCGCCTGACGGGCGCCTGCAGGATCTGCATCCGGTGGACCGAGCCGAACGTCCACTGGTCGTCGGCCGCGCGCCACCCGGGCGCCTGCTTGTTGTTCCAGTTCGTGAAGTAGCCGCGCCCCGGGTTGACCGCCTTCGGCAGTGCCGCGAACGGCAGCCGCGCCGACGTGAAGCGCTCCGCGTCGAAGTCGAGCCAGTCCCACTCGCCGGTGCCCCACGCGGGCAGGTTCTGGTCGACGCCGCGCGCGCGCCGCGGGTACCAGCCGGACTGCAGGTACGCGATGTCGCGGTCGTCGGCGTAGAACCAGTTGAAGGCGAAGTTCACCGTGTCCATCGCCCGCTGGAAGGACCGCGCGTCGGTCACCTCGCCGCCCGACAGGCGCTTGAACGCGACCGCCGAGTCGAGCTCGTGCCGGTACGTCGAGCGCGCCTCGGCGATCGCCACCGGCTGCCCGCCGGCGGTCGCGAAGCTCTGGACCGGGCCGTGGACCGAGCGCAGCACCTCCATCCGAACCGTGCGCGCGCGGCTCCCCGGGCTGCTGGGGACCGGCGCGATCCGCAGCTCGTGGATCCGCTCGTGGAACGGCACGCAGCGGCCCTTGTAGAGGTAGTGGCGCGACCGCAGCGTCGGCGCGCTGCCGTCGGGCTCGCACAGCCGCTCGGCGAACTCGTCGACGTTGTCGCTGTAGGCGGTCGTGGCGCTCCACGCGTAGTCGGGGCCGCGGCCGATGAGGATGTACAGCGAGATCCCGGGGAAGGCGGCGCCGCGCGCGCTGAAGCCCGGCCCGTGGAGGTCCATCTCCATGAGGATCTGCGGCGAGTAGTAGCCGACCTGCGGCCCCATGACCGCGATCGGGTGGCCGGACTTCGAGCGCCTTGCGCTGACGAGCAGCGCGTTGGAGAGCGTGCGGGGCAGCGGCAGGCCGCCCTGGGCCAGGTCCACCAGCGCGGGCAGCGCCGTCGCGGACGACTGCGGGCTGCCGCCCGCGTCGATCACCGGGTCGCGGTCGGCGAGCGTGTCGGCGTCGAGCCGGGCGACGGCCCGCGGGTCGACCTTCCCCTGCCGGTCGAACGGGAAGCGCCTGGTCACGGTGACCGGCGCCTCGGGGTCCTCGCGGTCGCGGAAGTCGCGGAACGACCGCGCGGCCTTGATCCGCCCGCGGCGCGTGGTCCCGAACCGGCGGTGCAGCGCGGCGAGCACCTCGGCGTTCTGGGCCTCGGCCCCGCCGCCGCGGCCGAAGATCCCGCCGATCAGGCTCGCTACGGCGACCGTGTCGGTGAGCTTCCAGTCGGCCGGCGTGCGGCCGATCGCCGCGTACTCGCCCGGCATCTTCGACGGGTCGCGCCGCGCCTCGGCGATGTACGCGTTGACGCCGTCGACGTACGCGAGCAGGTCCTGCCGGATCAGCTCGCCCTCGGCGCCGTGGTCGCGCGCGCCGGTGTCGATCATCGCCTGCAGCTCCTCCTCGGAGTAGTCGGCGGCCTTCAGCTGCAGCGCGTCGGCCTTGACGTTCGCGTCGTCGGTGCCGGGGCCGATCAGCTCGGACAGGCGCGCGCGGCCCGTGTGGCGCAGGACGTCCATGAGGAACAGCCGGTCCTGGGCGGACGCGTAGCCGGCGCCGAAGGTCACGTCCTGGCGGGTCGCGCCGTAGACGTGCGGCACGCCGAACGCGTCGCGGACGATCTGCGCGCCGGGCCGCGGGCTGATCGAGCCGGTCTCCTGCCCGGGCGCGACGCCGAACGTCGCGGGCTTGAAGAAGCGGTCGAGGTCGGCGGCCTGCAGGCCGGGCGCGGCCTGGATGAGCCCGTTGTACATCCCGAGCTGGTTCGTGAACGACGCGGGGCGCGTGCCGCCGGTGAGGAACGCCGCGACCTCCGCCGCGTTCGCGGTCTCGCCCTGGCCGGCGGGGAGGACGTTGCGCACGCCGCCGAAGTCGGGGGCCTGGACGCGCGGGTCCTGGGCGGCGGCCGGGGCGGCCGCGACGGCGAGCAGCAGCAGCGAGACGGTCAGCGGGCGGCGCATGGCGCACATTCATGCACACGGCCGCCTGCCCGCACGCCACCTGCGCCGCGGTCCGCGGTGCCACACTGCGCGGCCGTGCCGGCGCTTCCCGCCTCCCTCCGCCGCCTCGTCCCGGATCGCGTCCGCGACCACGTCGCGCTGCGCGCCGCGTCCGTCGGGCTCGGGCTGATCCCGCCGCGCGCGCTGCACTCCGCCGAGGACGTCGCCCTGCTCGCGTCGCTGGCCCGCGGGGCGTCGCGCGTGGTCGAGATCGGCGTGTACGAGGGGGCGTCGGCGCTCGTGCTGTGCGACGTGCTCGACGCGTCCGCCGAGCTGCACCTGATCGACCCGTTCGGCGAGCAGCCGGGGGCGCTGCGGCGCGGCTGGGCGGCGACTGAGTGGGCGACGCGCCGCGCGGTGGGCCGGCGCTGCCGCCGGCCGTCGTCGCCGCGCGTCGTGTGGCACGCGGCGTTCAGCGCCGACGTCGCGCGGGCGTGGCCGGGCGCGCCGGTGGACCTCGTCTTCGTCGACGGCGACCACCTCGAGCCGGGCGTGCGGCTCGACTGGGAGCTGTGGCACCCGTTCGTCCCGCCCGGCGGGCACGTGCTGTTCCACGACGCGCGGCTCGGGCGGCCGGGCGGGCGCGGGCTGCCGGGCCCGACCGCGGTGGTCGACGCGCTGTTCCGCGGCGACGGCGCGGTGCCCGGCTGGGAGGTCGTCGCCGAGGTCGACCGCTGCGTCGCGGTGCGGCGGGCCGGCGGTCAGGCCGCGGCGAGCGCGTCGCGCCGGGACGCGTAGGACTCCACGCGCACGACCTGCTCGTCGCGAACGCGGTAGACCCAGAACAGCGGCGAGTCCGCGAGCGCGGCGGGCGAGACCACCCGCAGCCTGCCGCAGACGACGACGTCGTCGCCGACGGCCTCGCACGAATGCAGCTTCGGCTCGAGGCGCACGCCGTCGCCGATCAGCTCCTCGAGGTAGGCGCGGATCGTGACGGTGCCGCGCAGCGACTCGCTCTCGGGCGCGGCGGGGGAGGGGACCCACTCGCAGTCCTCGTGGACGTGGTCGAGCGTCGCGAGCGCGTCGCCGGCCTCGAAGGCGGACCACAGGGCGTGCACTCGTTCCACGGGGGACACGGGGGGAGTCTGACCGCCGCGCCTGCGGAAAGCGAGGGCTGCGGCGGTCCCGGCGCGCCGGGAGTTCCCGCAACCACCGGACGCGGATTTTCGCCCCTCGCCGCCGGGGGACCTGCCGCTACCATTTCCGGCCGCCCGCGGATGTGGCGGAATTGGCAGACGCGCATGGTTCAGGTCCATGTGGGGGCAACCCCGTGGAGGTTCGAGTCCTCTCATCCGCACTGGGCGCGCTACCCTTTCGCGCCGGAACACGCCGCTATCGTCTAGGGGACTAGGACGCCGCCCTCTCACGGCGGAAACCGGGGTTCGAATCCCCGTAGCGGTACTCGGAGCCCTACCTTTCGCAACCCGCTCGACATCGCTCGGAAAGCGCTGCGCCACCGCGAGGTGGCGCTTCTCGTCGTGGAGGGGGCAGTCGTCGGCCGCCTCCGGCGCCGGCAGCCGCGGCCGCTGAACCTCGCGCCGGCCGGCGCGGCCGAGCTCGAGCGCGTGAAGGCGGCGTTCGACGGGCGCGGCAGCGACAAGTCCTCGGCGGTCGACTACACCGCCATCTACGCGAGCATCCTCCCGTCGCTGCCGGCCGACCCGCGGATCCTGGAGATCGGCATCGGGACGAACTTCGAGGACGTCGACTCGAGCATGGGGCCGGAGGGCGTGCCGGGCGCGAGCCTGCGGGCGTTCCGCGACCTGCGCCCGGACGCGACCGTCTTCGGCGCGGACGTCGACCGGCGGATCCTCTTCTCCGAGCCGGGGATCACCACCCACTGGGTCGACCAGCTCGACCGCTCGTCGCTGGCCGCCCTGCGCTCGCAGCTCGGCGGGCAGTTCGACCTCGTGATCGACGACGGCCTGCACACGCGGCCGGCGAACCTGAACACGTTCCGGACGCTGTTCCCCGCGGTCAGGCCGGGCGGCTGGTTCGTCATCGAGGACGTGGTCGGGTCGACGATCCCGTTCTGGGAGCAGTTCCTCGCGCGCGAGCAGCTCGCCGGCGAGGTGTTCGACACGCGCAGCGAGCGCAACGACTACGACAGCGTCGCGGTCGTCATCCGGGCCCCGGGCGCGAGCGCGAACTAGCGGCTCGTACAGTGGGTCGGCGTGCCCGCCGTGCCTTCTGCGGTCGTGCACGTCCTGGCGGAGGACCCCCGCCTCGGCGCGCATCTCACGGCCGACGAGCTCTCCGCCGCGACGCAGCACCTGGTCGCCGCGGAGCTGCGGCTGCCGGAGGGGCCGTGGCACGCGGCGCCGTCGGTCGGCGGGGCGCCCGGGGACCTCGGACTGCTGGTCGTCGACGGGTCGCTGAGCAGGGACCTGACCGTCGGGCGGCACCGGTGCGCGGAGCTGCTCGGCCCCGGCGACGTGCTGCGGCCGTGGGACGCCGACGACGGCGACGCCGCGCCGGTCCGGCACGAGACGCGCTGGCGGGCGCTCGAGCCGGCGCGGCTGGCGGTGCTCGACGCGCGGTTCGCTGCGGTCGCCGGAGGCTTCCCGCCGCTCCTCGCCGAGGTCGTGAGCCGGACGCTGCGGCGCTCGCGCGACCTCGCGGTGCTGCTCGCCATCGCGGCGATGCCGCGGCTCGACGCGCGCCTGCTCGCCGCGCTGTGGCACCTCGCCGACCGCTGGGGCCGCGTCGGCCGCGACGGGACCCTGCTGCCGCTGCGGCTCACGCACGAGACGCTCGCCGGGCTCGTCGGCGCGCAGCGCCCGTCGGTGACGACCGCGCTGCGGGCGCTGGAGCGCCGCGGCGCGGTGCGCCGCGACGCGGGCGGAGGGTGGCTGCTGCTCGGCGACCCGCCGGGGGACGCGGAGCGGGCGCTGGGGACGGCGGTGCGGGCGCTGCGCTGACGGGGCGCCGCCCGGTGCGAACCGGTGGCCGGCGCCTCCGCGCCGCGCACCCCGCCCGCCGGGCTCGCCCGGTGCGAACCGGCGCGGCCGGCGCCTCCACGGTCTACGGTCGCGGCGCGATGCGTCGTCCGGTCCTCCTCGCGGCCCTCCTCGCCGTCGCGCTCGCGCCTCCCGCGCCCGCCGCGGTCACGCCGACGCGCAGCGCGAAGAAGGTCGCCCGCGCGATCGTCTCCCAGCCGCGCACGCTGCTCGGCGCGCGGTTCGTCAAGCTGCCGCCGCGCGGCCGGCCCGCCGCGGTCGCGACCTCCAAGCTCGCCGGCTTCCCGCGCCACCGCCGCTCGTTCGCCGTCCTCAGCACCGGCGACGCCACGCTGCTCGACGACCCGAACGAGCAGGACGACCTGTCGACCGACAACGGCGGCGGCCCGTACCGCGGCGCGGCCGTCGACGCGGTCGTGCTGCGGCTCGACCTGCGCGCGCCGCCGCGGGCGAACTGCCTCTCGTTCGCGTTCCGCTTCCTCTCCGACGAGTACGACGAGTTCGTCGACACCGAGTTCAACGACGCGTTCCTGGCCGAGCTCGGCCCGCTCTCGTGGCGCGCCGACCCGGCCGACCCGCGCGTGCGCTCGCGGCGCAACTTCGCCCGCGACCGCCGGCGGCTGCCGATCAGCGTCAACGGCACCGGCGAGTTCGCCGTCACGCCGGCCCGAGCGGGGGGCACGACGTACGACGGCGCGACCCGCGTCCTGCGTGCGCGCCGGCGCGTCCGGCCCGGCCGCCGGCACCGCCTGCACCTGTCGATCTTCGACCAGGGCGACCGCCAGTACGACTCCTCAGTGGTCATCGATCGGCTTACGATCGAGCGCCGGCGCACCTGCCGTACCGGCCGCTAGGATTTCGCCGACATACGCCCAAGGTCGGTGAGTGGGGGAAGACCGGTGAGACGCCGGCGCGGTCCCGCCACTGTGATCGGGGGTGCCCACCGCGAGGCGCGCGCCGCACGCGCACGCCAGCCACCGGGAGGCCGTCGGCGCTCGGGAAGGCGCGGCAGGGTCGGTCCCGTAAGTCAGGAAGCCCATCCCGACCCCGAACGCCGACAACCCTCGCGGAAAGGGGTGGCACCTTCATGAAGAACTTCCTTAGCGGCTTTGCGGCCGCCGTCGTGCTGTCCGCGGTCGCGGCCGCGCCCGCACTGGCCGACCGCGTGACGGTGCGCATCGAGGGGGACGCGGTCAGCCTGATGAAG
>DASZEJ010000010.1:0-10862 GCA_035940955.1 Solirubrobacteraceae bacterium | reverse complement strand
CCCCGGCCAACGCCTCTACCGCTCCGGCGACCTCGCACGCTGGCGCCCCGACGGACAACTCGAGTTCCTCGGCCGCACCGACCACCAACTCAACCTCCGCGGCATCCGCACCGAACCCGCAGAAATCGAAACCGCCCTCCTCGAACACCCGGCGATCACCGGCGCCGCCGTCGTCGCGCGGCAGCACGCCGCGACCGACGAGCGCCTCGTCGCCTACGTCACCGCCGACGGCGGCGGCGCGCCGAGCCCGGCCGAGCTGCGAGCGCACCTCGCCGAGCGGCTGCCGACGCCGCTGATCCCCGCCGCGTTCGTCGCGCTCGAGCGGTTGCCGCTGAGCGCGCACGGCAAGCTCGACCGCTCGGCGCTGCCGGAGCCGGACGCCGGCGCGCTCGCCGCCGGCGGGTACGTCGCTCCGCGCGACCCGATGGAGGGCGCGCTCGCCGACCTGTGGGCGCAGGTCCTGAACGTCGAGCGTGCCGGCGTGCACGACGACTTCTTCGCGCTCGGCGGCCACTCGCTGCTCGCCATCCAGCTCGTGGCCCGCGTGCGCCAGCGCTTCGGCGTGCCGCTGTCGCTGCACGTGCTGTTCGAGTCGCCCACGATCGCCGGCCTCGCGGCGGAGATCATGCGGGCCCGGCTGGAGGAGCTCGACGAGGCGTCGCTGGCCGCGCTCGTGCAGGAGGTCGACCAGTCGCCCGCGCTCACCGACCACGCCGCGCGTGATGAGCGCTGAGCCGCCGGCCGGCCAGGTCCGCGAGCCGCGCCGCTGGCTCGAGACGCTGTCGGCCGAGCAGCGCGTGCTGCTCGCCTCGCGCCTGACGGAGCGCCCGCCCGCCGAGGACGAGCTGCGGCCGGTGCCGCGCGACGGCGAGCTGCCGCTGTCGTTCGCGCAGCAGCGGCTGTGGTTCCTGAGCCAGCTCGAGCCGCAGAGCGCGTTCTTCAACCTCGCCGGCGCGGTGGAGCTGAAGGGCCCACTCGACGTCGGGGCGCTCGAGCGGGCGCTGAGCGAGATCGTGCGCCGCCACGAGGCGCTGCGGACGACGTTCCCCGCCGTCGACGGGCGCCCGCACCAGCGGATCGCCGAGCCGCGGCCGCTCGCGCTCGAGCTGGTCGACGTCGCCGAGGCCGAAGTGCCGGACGTGCTCGGCGAGGTCGCGGCGCGCCCCTTCGACCTCGCGGTGGGGCCGCTCCTGCGCACGCGGCTGCTGCGCGTGGCGCCAGACCACCACGTCCTGGCCCTCGTGCTGCATCACATCGTCGCGGACGGGTGGTCGCTGGGCGTGCTCGTGCGCGAGTTGACGACGCTGTACGCCGGGTCCCCGTTGTCGGGGTTGGGGGTGCAGTTTGCTGATTGGGCGGCGTGGCAGCGGGGGTGGTTGTCGGGGGAGCGTTTTGAGGAGCAGTTGGGGTATTGGCGGGGGCGGTTGGCGGGGGCGCCGGCGCGGCTTGGGTTGGTGGGTGATCGGCCGCGGCCGGCGCGTCAGCGTCATCGCGGTGGTCGGGTGGCGGTGGTGGTGGGGGCGCAGGTCACGCGGCGGGTGCGGGCGTTGGGGCGTGCGCATGACTGCACGTTGTTCATGACGTTGTTGGCGGCGTTCGGGGTGGTGTTGGGCCGGTATGGGCGTCAGGAGGATGTGGTGGTGGGGACGCCGATCGCGGGCCGCACGCGGGTGGAGGTCGAGCCGTTGATCGGGGTGTTCGTCAACACGTTGGCGTTGCGGCTTGATCTGTCGGGCGATCCGTCGGTGGCGGGTTTGTTGGGGCGGGTGCGCGAGACGGCGTTGGGTGCCTATGCGCATCAGGACGTGCCGTTTGAGAAGGTCGTCGAGGCGCTTGCGCCGCAGCGCAGCCTGGCGCAGTCGCCGTTGTTCTCGGTGATGTTTCAGTTGCAGAACGCGCCGTCGGGCGCGTTGCGGCTGGGCGAGGTCGAGGTGCGCCCGGTGGCGGTGCACGTCGATTCGGCGAAGTTCGATCTGACGTTGGCGCTGGTCGAGCGCGACGGCGGGCTGGCGGGCGCGATCGAGTACGACAGCGACCTGTTCGACGCGGCGACGGTCGAGCGGCTGGCCGGCCACTGGGCGTTGCTGCTGGAGCGCCTGCCGGATGATCCGGGGGCGCCGCTGAGCCGGGTGGTGATGCTGTCGGACGACGATCGCGCGCGCCTGGCGGCGTTCAACCCCGACCCGACGCCGCTGGGCGCCGGGTCGGTCGGCGAGCTGCTCGCCCGGCAGGCGTCCGCGACGCCCGACGCGGCGGCGCTGTCTGACGCGGCGGGCACGCTGACGTATCGCCAGCTCGACGGGGCGGCCAACGCGCTCGCGCACGAGCTGCGCGCGCGCGGCGCGCGCCCCGAGACGCGCGTCGCGCTGCTGCTCGAGCGCGGCCGCGAGGCGGTGATCGCGCTGCTGGCCGCGGTCAAGGCCGGCGCGGCGTGGGTCGCGCTGGATCCCGCTCACCCCCCCGCCCGCCTCGCCCGCCAGCTCGACGACGCCGACGCCGCGCTGGTGATCACCCGCCCCGCGCTGCGCGAGCTGGCCGGCACCGGCCGCGACGTGCTCGTGCTCGACGACGACGCGCCGCCGGCCGCGGCGGCGCCGCCGGCCGCGGCGGTGCACCCCGACAACGCCGCCTACCTGCAGTTCACCTCAGGCTCGACCGGGCGCCCCAAGGCCGTCGTCGCCACGCACCGCGCCACCGTCAACCGCCTGCAATGGCAGCAGCACGCCTTTCCCATCGCGCCCGGCGAGCGCTGCGCGCAGCGCACCGCGCTGACGTTCGTCGACTCCGTCGCCGAGATCCTCGGGCCGCTGAGCGCCGGCGGCCAGCTCGTCATCCTCCCCGACGCCGACACGCGCGACCCCGACACGCTCGCGCAGCGCCTGCACCACGAGCGCGTCGCACGGCTGACCGTCGTGCCGTCGCTGCTGGCCGCGCTGCTGGACTGCCAACGACCGCTGCCCGACCTCAAGCTGTGCATCAGCAGCGGCGAAGCGCTCCCCGCCGCGCTCGCCGACCGCGCCGCCGCGCACTGGCCGCACACCCGGCTGATCAACCTCTACGGCTCATCAGAAGTCGCCGCCGACGTCACCGCTCACCGCGTCGGCGAAGACCCCCGCGGCCACAGCATCCCGCTCGGCCGCCCGATCGCCAACACCGACATCCACATCCTCGACGAGCACCTCAACCCCGTCGCCCCCGGCCTGCCCGGCCACCTGCACATCGCCGGCGCCGCCCTCGCCCGCGGCTACCACCACCAACCCCAACTCACCGCCCAACGCTTCATCCCCCACCCCCACCCCCGCCACCCCGGCCAACGCCTCTACCGCTCCGGCGACCTCGCACGCTGGCGCCCCGACGGACAACTCGAGTTCCTCGGCCGCACCGACCACCAACTCAACCTCCGCGGCATCCGCACCGAACCCGCAGAAATAGAAACCGCCCTCCTCGAACACCCGCTCGTGCGGGAGGCGGTCGTGGTGGCGGATCGCGACGTGCTGGTCGCCTACGTGGTGGGCGGTGGCAGCGGCGTGCGGGAGTTCGCGGCGCAGCGACTGCCGGCGGCGCTGGTGCCGGCGGTCGTGGTCGTCCTGGATCGGTTGCCGTTGACGTCGAGCGGCAAGGTCGACCGGTCGGCGCTGCCGGCGCCCACGTTCGCGAGCCGCGGCGAGGTGGCGCCGCGCGGCCCGCTGGAAGAGGCCCTGGCGGCGGTGTGGCGGGACGTCCTCGGCGTCGAGCGGGTGGGCGCGCACGACGACTTCTTCGCGCTCGGCGGCCACTCGCTGCTGGCCGCCCAGGTGGTGGCGCGAGTGCGGCGGGTGTTCGGCGTGCAGGTGGCGCTGCGCGAGGTGTTCGAGCGGCCGACGGTGGCGGGGCTGGCCGAGGCGGTGCAGGCAGCGTGGGCGGCGGGCGACGATGCGCCGGCGGCCCCGCTCGAGCGGGTGACGCGCACCGGCGAGGTGGCGCTGTCGTTCGGGCAGCAGCGGCTGTGGTTCCTGAGCCAGCTCGAGCCGGACAGCCCGGCCTACAACGTCGTCGGCGCCATCCAGCTCGAGGGCGAGCTGGCGATCGACGCGCTCGAGCGGGCGTTCCGCGAGATCGTCGCGCGCCACGAGAGCCTGCGGACCCGCTTCGTCGCGGTCGACGGCCGGCCGCGGCAGGTCGTCGACGCCGAGGTCGACGTGGCGCTGGCCCGCGAGGAGGTCGAGGCCGAGCGCGTGGCCGCGTGGGTGGCGACCGAGGCGGCCCGGCCGTTCGACCTGGCGGCGGGGCCGCTGCTGCGGGTGTCCGTGCTCCGCACGGCTCCTGAGCGGCACGTCCTCGTAGTCGCGGTCCACCACATCGTCGCCGACGGCTGGTCGGTGGGCGTGCTGCTGCGCGAGGTCCTCGCGCTCTACGCGGCGTTCCGAGCGGGCACGCCGACGCCGCTCGCCCCGCTGGCCATCCAGTACGCCGACTGGGCGGCGTGGCAGCGCCGGTGGCTGTCGGGCGAGCGGGTGCAGCGCCAGCTGGCGTACTGGCGCCGGCAGCTGGCCGGCGCGCCGGAGCGGCTCGAGCTGCCGACCGACCGGCCGCGGCCGGCGCGCCGGCGCCACCGCGGCGGGCGCGTGCGGATGCGGGTGCCGGCGGAGCAGGCCGAGCGCCTGCGGGCGCTCGGACGCGCGCACGACTGCACGCTGTTCATGACCCTGCTCGCGGGGTTCGCGGTGGTGTTGAGCCGCTTCAGCCGCCAGCGCGACGTGGTCGTCGGCACGCCGACCGCGGGGCGCAGCCGGGTCGAGACAGAGCAGCTGATCGGCCTGTTCGTGAACACGCTCGCGCTGCGCGTCGACCTCGCCGGTGACCCGGCGGTGAGCGAACTGCTGGCGCGCGCGCGGGAGACGGCGCTCGGCGCGTACGCCCACCAGGACGTGCCGTTCGAGCAGCTGGTGGAGGACCTGTCGCCGCAGCGCAGCCTCAGCCACTCGCCGCTGTTCTCGGTGATGCTCCACCTGCAGAACGTGCCGGACGTCGCGCTGCGAGCGCCGGGTCTCACGGTGAGTCGCGTGCCGGTGCCGGCCGCCGGCGCCAAGTACGACCTGTCGCTCACCGTCACCGAGACGGCCGACGGGCTGTCCGGCTTCGTCGAGTACGACACCGACCTCTTCGACGAGTCGACCATCACGCGGCTGGCCGGCCACGTCGCCACCGTGCTGGCGCACCTCCCGGACGATCCCGCGGCACGCATCAGCTCGCTCCCGCTGCTCTCCGATCGCGACCGCGCCGAGCTGGCCGCCTTCAACCCCCGGCCCGCGCCGCGCCCGGCCGCCTTCGTGCACGAGCTCGCCGGCATGCAGGCCGCCCGGACGCCCGACGCCCCCGCGGTCTGCGGCGACGACGGCACCCTCACCTACCGCCAGCTCGACGAGCACGCCAACGCGCTCGCCCACGAGCTGCGCGCGCACGGCGCGCGTCCGGAGGCGCACGTCGCCGTGCTGCTGCCACGCGGCCGCGACGCCATCGTCGCCATCCTCGCGACGCTCAAGGCCGGCGCCGCGTTCGTCCCGCTCGACCCGGCCCATCCACCCGCCAGCCTGGCTCAGCAGATCGCCGACGCCGACGCCGGGCTCGTCGTCACCACGTCCGCGCTGGGGCGCCTCGCGCCCCGGGGGTCGGCGGTGGTGGCCGTCGGCGACGCGCCCGCATCGCGCGCGGACGCGCCGCGGGTTCGCCTGTGGCCGGACGCCCTGGCCTACACGCTCTACACCTCGGGCTCCACCGGCCGTCCGAAGGGCGCGATGAACACCCACGCCGGGCTCCTGAACCGGCTGCTGTGGATGCAGGAGCGCTTCGCGCTGGCCGAGGGCGAGCCGGTGCTCCACAAGACGCCCCTGACCTTCGACGTCTCGGTGTGGGAGATGCTCTGGCCGCTGATCGCCGGCGGCCGCGTCGTCGTGGTGGCGCCGGGGCGCGAGGCGGACGCCGGCCACCTCGTCGACGCGATCGTGCGCCACGAGGTCACGACGGCCCACTTCGTGCCGTCGATGCTCCAGCGCTTCCTCGAGGAGCCCAGCGTCGAGCGGTGCCGGTCGCTGCGGCGCGTCGTCGCCAGCGGCGAGGCGCTCTCGCCGCAACTGCAAGAGCACTTCTTCGCCCGCAGCGCCGCCGAGCTGCACAACCTCTACGGGCCCACGGAAGCGGCGATCGACGTGACGGCCTGGGCGTGCCGGCGCGAGGCGTCCGGCGCGACCGTGCCGATCGGGCAGCCGATCGCCAACGTGGAGGCTCACGTCCTCGACGAGCATCGGCGCGCCCTGCCGCCGGGCCTCGTGGGTGAGCTGCACCTCGGCGGCGTCGGCGTCGGCCGGGGGTACGTCGGGCGACCGGACCTGACCGCCGAGAGCTTCGTGCCCCACCCGGCGCCCCGTCGTCCCGGCGAGCGCCTCTACCGCTCCGGCGACCTCGCCCGCTGGCGGGAGGACGGGCAGCTCGAGTTCCTGGGGCGCGTGGATCACCAGGTCAAGTTGCGGGGGATCCGCGTCGAGCCCGGGGAGGTCGAGGCGGCGCTGCTGGAGCACCCGCTGGTGCGCGAGGCGGTGGTGGTGGCGGATCGCGACGTGCTGGTGGCCTACGTGGTGGGCGGCGGGACGGGTGTGCGGGACTTCGTGGCCGAGCGGCTGCCCGCCCCGCTGGTGCCGGCGGTGGTCGTCGAGCTGGACGCGCTGCCGTTGACGTCGAGCGGGAAGGTGGATCGCAACGCGCTGCCGGCGGCGACGTTCTCGGGAAGCGGCGACGTGGCGCCGCGGGGGCCGGTCGAGGACGTGGTCGCGGGCGTGTGGCGAGAGGTGCTGGGCGCCGAGCGGTTGGGCGCGCACGACGACTTCTTCGCGCTCGGCGGCCACTCGCTGCTGGCCGCCCAGGTGGTGGCGCGGCTGCGGCGGGTCTTCGGCGTGTCGGTGCCGCTGCGGGCGGTGTTCGAGGCGCCGACGGTGGCGGGCCTGGCGGCCCGGGTGCAGGCGACGCTCGCCGCCGGCGACGGCGAGCCGGTCGCGCCGATCACGCGCGTGGCCCGCGACGGCGAGCTGCCGCTGTCGTTCGCGCAGCAGCGGCTGTGGTTCCTGAGTCAGCTCGAGCCGGACAGCCCGGCCTACAACGTCGTCGGCGCCGTCCAGCTCGAGGGCGCGCTGGCGGTGGACGCGCTCGAGCGGGCGTTCGGCGAGATCGTGGCGCGCCACGAGGGACTGCGGACCCGCTTCGTGGCAGCCGACGGCCGGCCGCGGCAGGTCGTCGACGCCGAGGTCGACGTGGCGCTGGCGCGCGCCGACGTCGAGCCCGCGCGAGTGGCGCAATGGGTGGGGACGGAGGCGGCGCGGCCCTTCGACGTGGCGGCGGGGCCGCTGGTGCGGGTGTCGCTGCTGCGGACGGGGCCGGAGAGGCACGTCCTCGTGCTGGCGGTGCACCACCTCGTCGCCGACGGTTGGTCGATGGGCGTGCTCGTGCGGGAGCTGATGGCCCTCTACGAGGCGTTCCGCACCGGCGCGCCGTCGCCGCTCGCGCCGCTGGCCATCCAGTACGCCGACTGGGCTGCGTGGCAGCGCCGGTGGCTGTCCCCCGAGCGCCTGGAGGAGCAGGTCGCGTACTGGCGGCGCCGTCTGGAGGGCGCGCCGGCGCGGCTCGCCCTGCCGACTGATCGCCCGCGCCCGGCCCGTCAGCGCCACCGCGGCGCGCGGGTGCGGATGCACGTGCCCGCGGACGCCGCCGAGCGCCTGCGGGCGCTGGGGCGCGCGCACGGCTGCACGCTGTTCATGACGGTGCTGGCGGGGCTGGCGGTGGTGCTGCGCCGCTACAGCCGCCAGCGGGACGTCGTCGTCGGCACGCCGATCGCGGGCCGCACCCGGGTCGAGACCGAGCAGCTGATCGGCGTGTTCGTGAACACGCTCGCGCTGCGCGTCGACCTCGCCGGCGACCCGCCGGTGAGCGAGCTGCTGGCGCGCGCGCGGGAGACGGCGCTCGGCGCGTACGCCCACCAGGACCTGCCGTTCGAGCAGCTGGTGGAGGCGCTGGCGCCGCAGCGCAGCCTCAGCCACTCGCCGCTGTTCTCGGTGGCGCTGCAGGTGCAGAACGCGCCGCAGGACCCGTTCGAGCTGCCAGACCTCACGGCGGGCCCGGTGCCGGTGCCCACCAGCACCGCCAAGTACGACCTGTCGTTCACCCTCACCGACAGCGGCGACGAGCTGTCCGGGGTCGTCGAGTACGACACCGACCTCTTCGACAGCGCGACCATCACGCGGCTGGCGGGCCACTTCACGACGCTGCTGACCCATCTGCCCGACGATCCCGCCGCGCCGATCGACGCGCTGCCGCTGCTCTCGGGGCACGAGCGCGAGGAGCTGGCCGCGCTGCGCTCGCCGCCCGCGACGCCGCCGGCGGCCGCGCTCGTGCACGAGCTCGTCCGCGCGCACGCCGCCCAGACGCCCGACGCGCCGGCCATGACCGACGGCCACCGCACGCTCACCTTCGGCCAGCTCGAGGAGCGCGCCAACGCGCTCGCCCACGACCTCCTGGCCCGCGGCGCGGGCCCCGAGACTCGCGCCGCGGTGCTGGTGGCCCGCGCCAGCGACGCCGTCGGCGCCATCCTCGCCACCCTCAAGGCCGGCGCCGCCTACACCGCCGGGGACGCCGATCTCGTGCTCACCGCCGCCGGGGTGCGCCCGCCCGGTGCGACGACGGCCCTGGTCACCGACGCCGCCACGGGCCGCTCCGACGCGCCGAGCGTCCCCGTGGCCGCCGCCGGACTCGCGTGCGTGACGGCGGACGGCGCCGCGCCGCCGATCGAGGTGACGCACGAGGCGCTGCACGCCCGGCTCACCAACGGAGCGATCGGCTGCCGCGCCGGCTGCGGCGACGTCGTGCTCTTGTCCGCGCGCGACGACCCGCTCGCCGTCGCCGAGCGCTGCCTGGCGGCGCTCGTGGCCGGCGCGACGGTCGTGCTCGCAGACGACGAGGACGGCCCCGCGCTCGCCGCGCTCGTGCGCCGGCACGCGGTCACGGTCGCCGAGCTCGACCCGGCGGCCATCGACGGCATGCTCGACGCGGTCGCCGCGGACGGGGCCGCCGGCCTGCGGTGCCTGATCTGCCGCGCCGACCGGTGGCCGCGGCGGCTCGAGCAGCGCGTGCGGGCCGCGCTCCCGGCCGCCGAGCTGGCGACCTCGAGCGAGCACCTCGCGGCGGCCGCCGCCGTGCTGGATCGCCGCCTCGAGCCCGTGCCGCTCGGCGCGCCCGGCGAGATCCACGTCGACGCCGCCGGCGTCGGCCGCGGATTCCACGCCCGCCCCCGGCTCACCGCCGAGCGCTTCGTCCCCGACCCTCTTGCGGCAGGACGGCGGCTGTTCCGCACTGGCGAGCTCGGCCGCCGGCTCGCCGACGGGGGCCTGGAGCGGCTCGGCTCGTCGGAGCTCGGGCTCGGCGAGGTGGAGGACGTGCTCAGCGAGCACCCCGCCGTCGTCGAGGCCGTCGTCGCCCCGCACACCGTGGACGGCCGGCGCGCGCCGGTCGCGTTCGTCGTGTCCCGCGACGGCCCGCTCGACCTCGAGGAGCTGCGCCGGTTCGCCCGCTCCAGGGTGCCCGACTTCCTGCTTCCGGCGGGGCTCGTCACGGTGCCGCAGCTCGCCCGGTCCGCCGACGGAGCGCCCGCCCGCGACGCCCTTCAGCCGCCGTCCGAGCTCGGCCTGAGCCGCAACGGCGGCGCGGCGCCCCGCGACGTGGTCGAGGACGTGGTCGCGGCCGTCTGGGCCGAGGTCCTGGAGTGCGAGGCGGTCGGCGCGGACGAGGACTTCTTCGCGCTCGGCGGGCACTCGCTGGCGGCGGTGCGGATCGCCGCGCGCCTGCGCCGCGCGCTCGGCGTCGAGGTGCCGGTCGGGGCGGTGTTCGAGGCGCCGACGGTCCGTGCGCTGGCGCGCTGGGTGCGCTCGGCCGAGCGCGGGGACGGCCTGCCGGCGCTGCGGGCGGTCCCCCGCCAGGAGGACCTGCCGCTGTCGTTCGCCCAGCAGCGGCTGTGGTTCCTCGACCAGCTCGTGCCGGACAACGCCTTCTACAACACGTGCGCGGCGGTCGAGCTGACCGGCGAGCTCGACGAGGCTGCGCTGCGGGCGACGCTCGGCGAGATCGTCCGCCGCCACGAGGTGCTGCGCACCACCTTCCCCGTCGTCGCGGGCCGGCCGTCACAGCGGATCGCCCCGGCCGGGCCGGTCGCGCTGGACGTCGTCGACCTGGCGGACGTGGCGGGCGACGCGCGCGACCGGCGCGTGCGCGACCTGGCCACGCAGGCGTGGCGCGCGCCGTTCGACCTGGCGAACGGGCCGCTCCTGCGCGTGCAGCTCGTTCGCGTCTGCGACCGCCGCCACGTGCTCATCCTGAGCATGCACCACATCGTCGGCGACGCCTGGTCGATGGGCGTGCTCACCCGCGAGCTCGGCACGCTGTACGAGGCGTTCCGCGCCGGGCGGCCATCGCCGCTGCCGGAGCTGCGGATCCAGTACGCCGACTACGCCGACTGGCAGCGCCGGCTGCTCGCCGGCCCGCACCGCGAGCGGCTGCTCGACTACTGGCGCGGCCAGCTGCGCGGAAGCCCGCCGCAGCTCGCGCTGCCGACCGACCACCCGCGCCCGCCGCGGCCGAGCCACCGCGGCTCGTACCTGGAGTTCACGCTCGACCCGGAGCTGTGGCCCGCCGTCACCGCGCTCGGGCGCCGCCAGTCCGCCACGCCGTTCATGACCTTGCTGGCCGCGTTCGCCGTCCTGCTGGGCCGCTACAGCCGCAGCGAGGACGTCCCGATCGGCACCGGCATCGCCAACCGCCCGCTGGTGGAGACCGAGCCGCTGATCGGC
>DASZEJ010000009.1:0-24003 GCA_035940955.1 Solirubrobacteraceae bacterium | reverse complement strand
CGCCGCCGCGCATGCGGATCGTCTCGACGCGCGGCGGAGCGGGGGTCGCCTCGGCCGGCTGCTCGGCCGGCTGCGTCCGCGCCTCGGGTGCCGTGGCGGGCGCGGTCGTCGTGCCGGCGCCGCCCGAGCCGCCGTCCTCCTCGCCGCCCCCGGACGACGCGATCACCAGGCCCGCGACGAGCACGACCGCGGCGACGGCGAGGAGCGCGATCCGCTGGCGACCGGTCATGGCGCCCAGAGTAACGACGAAGGGCGGGCACAGGGCCCGCCCTTCGGCACGTCAGGAGGTCGACCGAGCCGCTACCTGCGGCAGGTCGCCTTGCGCTGCGCGGTGGCGGTCTTGCCGTCCTCGTTGCGGAAGACCACCGAGATCGTGCGCGTGCCGCGCACGCAGCCGCCGATGGCCTCGAAGAAGCCGCGGGTCTTGCCGCGGACCCGGCGGGTCTTGCGCGCGACGGTCGACGAGACCTCGACGACCGAGACCTCGATCGCGTTCGGGTCGTCCTTGGTGCCCGTCGTGCCGAGCTGCTGGCGGAACGGGACGAGCGGCACGCCGAACTCGAGCCGCACCTCGTTGCCGACCCGGACGAAGTTCGCGTCGAGCGCGGCGTTCGTCGTCGTCGGGCACGACGTCGTCTTGCCGGCCGGCGCGCCGGAGCCGCCCACGACGTAGATCGAGGCCTTGCCCCTGCCGGCGTTCCACACCTCGACGTTCAGCGGGCAGGTGATGCTCTTGTCGCTGCGGTTGCTCTCCGCGCCGGCGACCGCGACCAGGCGGCCCTTGCCGAGCAGGGCGCCCTTCGGGCACTTGTGCGTGCCCTGGTCGTTGTTGATCTTCGTGTACCGGCAGCCCGGGAACAGAGCGCTGTTCTCGCGCACGCCCTTGAAGCGGATCGAGTACTTCTCGACCGGCGCCGGGCGCAGCCCGCTCTGCTCGGCGACCGTGTACGAGAAGTTGAGGCCGATCGGGACCGGCTTCTTGGTCGAGCCGGCCTTGTTCGGCGACGTGGCTCCACCGACCGTGTAGGCGTTGGTCCGCTCGGGCAGCTGCGCGTACGCGACGGCGGCGATCGCGCCGAGCAGTGCCACCGCAGCGGCGATGACCCAGTACTTCCTCATGAAGCTCTCCTCGGGGGGCTGGACGGGGTGACGACGACGGGACTCTACCGGCGCCGGTGGTAGGACACCCGCGGGGGTTCGGAGTTGCGGGGCCGTCGTAGCATCCCGGCGCGGTGAGGCCGCCCGTCGACACGATCACCGCGCCCCCGTTCCCCGCGAAGCTCCCCTGGGTCAACGTCGCGCCGCTGCGGATGGACCAGCAGCGCGGCCGCGCGGTGCTCGTCGAGTTCTGGGACTTCTGCCGCGTCAGCTCGCTGCGGACGCTGCCCTACGTGAAGGCATGGCACGAGCGCTACGCGGACGAAGGGCTGCGGGTCGTGTCCGTCCACTCCCCCGGCTTCGAGCCCTCGCGCGACGAGGCGCAGGTGCGCGCGGCGGTCGAGCGGCTGGGGATCGAGCACCCGGTGCTGATCGACCGCGACCTGCGGCTGTGGACGGCGTACGACAACGAGGGCTGGCCGGCGCGCTACCTGTGGGCGCCGGCCGAGCGCGGCCACGTGCTGCACGACTTCCACTACGGCGAGGGCGCGTACGCGGAGACCGAGCTGGCGATCCAGGAGCTGCTCGGGGTCGAGCGCGAGCCCGTGGCGCCGGTGCGGCCGGAGGACGACCCGGACGCGGTCGTCGTCGTGCCGACGCGCGACCGCGCCGGCGCGTGGTCGGGGCCCTACGAGGCGGGCGGCGTGTGGGCGGTGCTGTCCGGGCGCGGCGAGGTGCGCGCCGGCGGCCGCACGATCGCCGTCGAGCACGCCGGCGCGTACCCGCTGGTGGAGCACGAGCACCACACGACGGGCGTCCTCGACCTCGACGTGGGCGCGGGCGTGACGTGCCACGCGGTCTGCTTCACGCCCGGGACCGCCCCGTGAACGCGGCGGTCCGGCCGCGGGTCCTGCGCGAGCTGACGCTCGCGCGCGCGCCGGGCGAGCCCGTCCCGGCGCACGTCTCGGCGGCGAGCGGCATCGCCGCGCCGGGCGCGTGGCTGTACGTCGTCGTCGACGACGAGGCGGGGCTCGGCGTGTTCCCGCGCGAGGGCGGCGCGCCCGGGCGCCTGCTCGCGCTGCCGGGCGAGCCGCTGCCGAACGACCCGGTCGCGCGCAAGCAGCACAAGCCGGACCTGGAGGCGCTGTGCGTGCTGCCGCCGCACGAAGGCGCGCCCCACGGCGCGCTGCTCGGGCTCGGGTCGGGCTCGGCCGCGCCGCGCCACCGCGGCATCCGCTGGCCGCTCGACGCGCGCGGCGCGCTGCGCGGCGAGGCCCTGACGGTCGACCTGGCGCCGCTGTACGGCGAGCTGGGGCGCCACTTCGCGCAGCTGAACGTCGAGGGCGCCACCGTGTGCGAGGACGAGCTGCTGATCGCCCAGCGCGGCAACAGCGCGGAGGGCATCAACGCGATCGTCGTGCTCGACCTCGCCGCGGCGCTCGCGACGCTGGCCGCCGACGGCACCATCGTGCCCGACGCGCTGCGGTCGATCGAGACCCACGACCTGCCGGAGCTGAACGGGGTGCCGGCCACGTTCACCGACCTGTCGGCGCTGCCGGACGGGCGCGTCCTCTACTCGGCGTGCGCGGAGGCCACCGACGACCCGGTGCGCGACGGCGAGTTCGTCGGCGCGGTGATCGGCGTGCTCGGGCAGGGCGCCGCGCCGCTGGAGCCGGCGCACAAGGTCGAGGGCGTGTGGCCGCTGAGCGCGTCGGGCCGGATCGAGCTGCTGCTCGTCGCCGACGCCGACGACCGCGCGATCCCCGCGCCGCTGCTCCCCGCCGAGCTCGACGCTCAGGGCTCGTAGTCGCCGAGCAGGTTGCGCACGCGCGGCGGCCCGTCGGGGCCGACCTCGACCAGCGTGCCGGGCCAGTACGGGCTGCGCCGGCCCGAGCGGCGCAGGAACCCCGCGTACACCCAGCAGCCCGTGTTGACGAGGCTCGGCCCGCCCGGGACGTCCCATTCGGCCGGGTCGTCGCCGTCCAGCGGCCCGGCGCGGTGCGTGTGGCCGAAGAGCACCCAGCGCGCGCCGACGCCGAGGCGCCGGCAGGCCTCGCCCATCGCCCGCAGGCCGGCGCGGCGCAGCTCGTCGACGCCGAGGTCGGGCGTGACCGGGCCGACGCCGGCCATGTTCAGCAGCCGGATCGCCACCGGGAAGGCGGCGACGAGCGCGCGGTCGCGCAGCGGGCGCGGGCCCGAGTCGGTGAGCGTCCGCCAGAGGCCGTGCGTGTCGCGCTGGCGCTCGAAGCCCGCGTTCGTGTACCGCGCCACCGCGTGCAGCCAGGCGTACAGCGGCGCGAGCGCCGCCTCGTAGTCCTCCGGGCCGGCGCCGTCCGCGGGCAGCTCGCCGACGACGCGCGCCATGGCGCCCGCCGCCAGGCGCTCGAACGTCGGGACGGTCACGTGCAGGTCGAGGTAGTGCCCGTGCGTCGCGTAGACGTCCTCGCGCAGCCAGGCGCCGGGGTACGCGAGCCGGGTGCGCGCCGGGCGCAGCCAGCGCGCCAGCGTGCCCGCGACCTCGTACGCGTCCGGGTCGGCGTCGTCGGCGAGGCCCAGCGCCGGCTCGCGCGCGATCGCCCGCCGCTCGAGCCACGGCGCGACCAGCGCGTGGTCGTGGTTGCCGGCCAGCAGCACCACCTCCGCCCCCTCCCCCAGCGCCTCGCCGATCGCGGCGAACGTCTCGCGCGCGGCGTCGAGCGCGCCGGCGACCGGCCCGTGGCGCAGCTCGAGCGCGTCGCCCAGCACGACCAGCCGGTCGGCCCCGTCCAGCTCGCGCAGCAGCGCCTCGCGCGCGGCCGGGTCGCGCAGCACGTCGGACTCCGAGCGGCTGCCGAGGTGCAGGTCGGACACGACCAGCGTGCGCACCGGTCGTAGTCTGCCGCGCCCATGCTCGTAGCCGACTTCAGCCGGGTCCTCGCCGGCCCGATCGCCACCCAGACCCTCGCCGACCTCGGCGCCGACGTGATCAAGGTCGAGCGCCCGGGGAGCGGCGACGACACGCGCGGCTGGGGGCCGAGCTACTTCCTCGGGCTCAACCGCGGCAAGCGGTCCGTGGCCCTCGACCTGAAGGACCCCGAGGACCTCGAGCTGGCGCGCGAGCTGGTCGCGCGGGCCGACGTCCTCGTCGAGTCGTTCCGCCCCGGCGTGCTCGACCGCTTCGCGCTCGGCGACCCCAAGCGGGTCTCCTGCCACGTCAGCGCGTTCGGCTCGAGCGACCTGCCCGGCTACGACCTGCTGCTGCAGGCGGTCAGCGGGCTGATGCACGTCACCGGCGAGGAGGACGGGCGGCCGCTGAAGGTCGGCGCCGCGGTGATCGACCTCGTCTGCGGGCTGCACGCGACGATCGGCATCCTCGCCGCGCTGCGGCGGGACGGCTTCCAGCGCGTGGAGGTCTCGCTGATGGACAGCGCGCTGGTCTCGCTCCTCAACCAGGCGTCCGCGTACCTCAACGAGGGCGTCTCGCCGCGCCGCATGGGCAACCGCCACCCGTCGATCGCGCCGTACGAGACGTTCGGCGACCTGGCCGTCGCGTGCGGCAACGACGCGATGTTCGTGCGGCTGTGCGACGTGGTCGAGCGCCCGGACCTCGCCGAGCGCTTCCCGACCAACGTCGACCGGCTGGAGCACCGCGACGAGATCTCCGCGGCGCTGGAGGCCGCGTTCGCGACCGGCGACGACTGGGTCGACCGGCTGAACGCGGCGGGCGTGCCGGCGGGCCGGGTCAACGACGTCCCCGCGGCGTTCGCGTTCGCGGAGTCGCTCGGGCTGGAGCCGGTGTGGGACCTCGACGGCGTGCGGACGGTGCGCTCGCCGCTGCGCGGCCTGGCCGAGCCGACGACGCGCCCGCCGCGGCTCGACGAGCACGGCGACGAGATCAGGGAGTGGCTGCGGCGACCGCCATCGCCTGGCGGATCGGCTTCGGGAGCATGAAGCGCACGTCCTCGCGGACGACCTCGAACTCCGAGACGTCGTCCACGCCGTGCGCGCGGAAGAACGCCACCAGCGCCTCGACCAGCTCCTCCGGCGCGCTGGCGCCCGACGAGATGCCGACGACGCGCTTGCCCTCCAGCCACGCCTCGCGCATCTGGCCGGCGTTGTCGATCAGGTGCGACTCGGCGCCGTACTCGCGCGCGACCTCGACCAGCCGCTGGGAGTTGGAGGAGTTCTGCGACCCGATGACGAGCACCAGGTCGCACTGCTCGGCCATCGCCTTCACCGCCGCCTGGCGGTTGGTCGTGGCGTAGCAGATGTCGTCCGTGCGCGGCCCGGTGATCGCCGGGAAGCGCTCGCGCAGCCGCGCGATGATCGCCCGCGTCTCGTCCACCGACAGCGTCGTCTGGGAGATGTAGGCGACCTTCTCCGGGTCGTCGACCTCCAGCCGGTCGACGTCCTCCTCGGTCTCCACCAGCACGATGTGGTCGGGCGCCTCCCCCATCGTCCCCTCGACCTCCTCGTGGCCGGAGTGGCCGATGAGGACGATCGTGTAGCCGTCGGCGGCGAACTTGACGGCCTCGCGGTGGACCTTGGTGACGAGCGGGCAGGTGGCGTCGATCGTCCGCAGCCCGCGGCGCTCGGCCTCGGCGTGGACCCGCGGGGCCACGCCGTGGGCCGAGAACACGGTCAGCGCGCCCTCGGGGATCGTGTCGTCCAGCTCGTCGACGAAGATCGCGCCGCGCTCGCGGAGCTTCTCGACGACGTGCTTGTTGTGGACGATCTCCTTGCGCACGTAGACGGGCGCGCCGTGCAGCTCGAGCGCTCGCTCGACGGTCTGCACGGCGCGGTCGACCCCCGCGCAGTAGCCGCGCGGGGCCGCGAGCAGGAGCTTCTCGACGCTCATCTGCTCGCAGTGTATGAGCGGCCGGCTACCCGACGGTCAACGTGACGTTCGTGGACTTGGTCTGGCCGCCGCCGGTGCCGGTGATCCGCATCGTGTACGTGCCGCGGGAGGCATTGCTGGCGACCGTGATCGTCAGAGTCGAGCTCCCGGAGCCCCCGGCGATGACCGACGGCGAGAACGACCACGTCGCGCGCGGCGCGCCGGACAGCGACAGCGAGACGTTGCTGTTGAAGCCGGCGATCGCGGTCGACGTCACCCCGTACGTGGTGGTCCCGCCGCGCACGACCGACCGCGAGGCCGGCGTGGCGCTCAGCGAGAACGTCGGGGCGCTGCGCGGCGTGCCCGCCGTCGCGAAGTAGCCGTAGTAGCGGCCCGTGACCGGCCGGAACGGATCGCCCGAGAAGCCCCACGTCGAGCGCGACGCGTCGCCGTCCTTGGTGATCCGCTTCACGATGTCGGCCGGCGCGGTCGGGCACCCCGCCTCCGAGGCGCACAGCGCCACGGCGCCGGTGACGTGCGGGCTGGCCATGCTCGTGCCCGAGTCGGTGTGGTAGCCGCCGCCCGGGTACGTCGAGAGGACGCAGACGCCGGGCGCCGCGACCGTGTGGGCGTTGTCGGTCGCGTTGTCCGACCAGTTCGAGAACGAGGCGTAGCGGTCGTCGGCCTCGCCGGTGCGGCAGGACGGGGTCGGGCCGATCCCGCCGGCGTACCCGTCCGTGTCGCCCATCGCGGTCACCGTGACGACCTCGTCGTACGCGGCCGGCACGTTGGGCGCCGTCGCGTGCGGGAACGCCCACCCGTCGTTGCTGGCGGCGACGACGTACTTGACGCCCGCGGCGGTCGAGCGGCAGATCGCGGCGTGCAGCGGCGTGGTCGAGGTGGTGCCGCACGGGTTGTTGTCGGCCGACGTGCCGAGGCCGCTGAGGCTCATGTTCGCCACGCCGATCGAGGCGCGGTTGGCGGTCACCCAGTCGATGCCGCAGATGACCTGGTCCCACGAGCCGTTGCCGGCGCTGTCGAGGACCTTGACCGCGTACAGCCGCGAGCCCGGGGCGACGCCGAGGACGCCGGTGCCGTTGGCCTTCGCGCCGATCGAGCCGGCGACGTGGGTGCCGTGGCCGGCGTCGTCGTCGCCGGTCGCGCCGCCCACGCAGTTCGTGTTGCCGACGACGTTGAGGTCGGGGTGGTCGAGGTCGATGCCGGAGTCGATGACGGCGACGCCGACGGTGGCCGCCGGGTTGACCGGGCCGCCCTCGAAGGCGGCGCCCATCCGCTGCACGCCGGCGGGGATCTCGCCGGTGGCGTGGACGCGCAGGTTGCGCACGACCGACCGCACGGCCGGGTCGGCGCGCAGGTCGGCGACCTGGCGCTGGCTCAGGCGGGCCGAGAAGCCCTTCAGCGCGTGGCGGTAGCGGTGGACGGCCTTGAAGCCGCCGCGGCGCTCGCGGGCCGTGGTGGCGCTGCCGGGATCGGCGACCGAGTCCTCGAAGGTGACGATGTAGCTGCCGGGGACCGCCTCGGCGGAGCGGCCCTGGGCGAGGGCGGTGCCCGGTGCGAGCACGGCGAGAAGAAGGGTGGCGAGCGCGGCAAGGCGGCGCATGAGTCGGAACTCCTGGTCTCGGTGGGGGGACGGCGAGCGTCGCTGCTCTCGGACCAGGGCGCGTCCGGCGCCCGCGTTCGCTGCGACAGCGTAGCGCGGATTTCACTGCCAAGTCAGAAGAAGCTCAGCAATCGTCTCCCCCACCGCGTCGAGGCTGCGGGCGGAGGTCTTGTCGACGGTGTCGCGGAGGGTGTCCTTGTGCGGGTACTGCCAGTCGATCAGGTCGACGGCGGGGACGCCGGCCTCGAGGAAGGCCGTGTGGTCGTCGAGCAGCGACTCGTCGCTCGTGGCCGGGAACACGCGGCCGACGCCGACCTTGCGGGCGGCGGCGCGCACGCGGATCCACAGGTCCGCGGTCGAGCTGCCCTCGCGCGGCAGGCGCAGCCGCTTCGAGCCGACGTAGTCGAGCAGGATCATCGCCCGGATCTCGGTCGCCGGGTGGTCGCGCAGGTACGCGCGCGAGCCGCGCAGCGCGCACTTGGCGAAGTCGTCGCAGCCGGCCGGCTCCTCCTCGCCGTCGAAGAGGACGAACCGCAGCTCGGGCGCGCCGGCGGGCCGCTCGGCGCGCGCCATCGCGCGGGCGAGGGCGACGACGGCGGCGGTGCCGGCCGCGCCGTCGTTCGCGCCGACGAACCCCTTCGGCCGGGCCTCGACGTCGTAGTGGGCGCCGACGACGATCGCCGGGCCTTCGCCGGGCACCGTGCCGACGACGTTCTGGAGCCGCGGGTGCTCGGGGCCGAGCGGCTCGAGGCGGCCGTTGGGGAGGCGGGCGCGCAGGTCGTTCGCGAGCCGGCGCAGCGCCCGAGAGCCGGCGGGGCGCCAGCCGTAGCGCTCGACCTGGCGGCGCAGCAGCGCGAACGCGTAGCGCTCGTCGAAGCGGTCCTTCGTCGCGCGGGGGACGAACGGCTGCTGCGCGGCGCGCGCCGGCTCCTCGTCGCCGTCGAGGTCGAAGTCGCGCGCGGCCAGCCAGACGAACGCGCCGCCGATGACCAGCTGGAGGACCAGCGCGAAGACGAGCAGGCGCGGGGGCCGCCTAGTCGTTGGAGGTCACCGCCTCCAGGACGTCGGCGAAGCGCCGCTGCGCCTCCGCGCGCCGGGTGGGGACGTGCTCGGTCGGGACGCCGCCGGGCGGCGGCTCGTAGCCGCGCAGGATCAGCCGCGCGACCGTCTGCCGGTGGACCTCGTCCGCGCCGTCGTACAGCCGCCACGCGCGGGCGTAGCGGTACATCTGCTCCAGCGGCAGGTCGGTCGAGTAGCCCAGCGCCCCGTGCACCTGGATCGCCCGGTCGATCACGTCGTGCAGCACTCTTGCACCGTAGAACTTGATCAGCGAGATCTCCTTGCGCGCGGCGGCGGCGCCCTGCGTGTCCATGAGCCAGGCGGCGTGGAGCGTCATCAGGCGCGCGGCGTGCATCTCCGCGGCCGAGTCGGCGATGAAGTTCTGCACCGACTGCTTCTCGCCGAGGACCGAGCCGTGGCTGACGCGGTAGGTCGCGCGCTCGCACATCGCGTCGAAGGCTCGCCTGGCCACCCCGAGCCAGCGCATGCAGTGGTGGATGCGGCCGGGGCCGAGGCGCTGCTGGGCGATGAGGAAGCCGGCGCCCTCGGCGCCGAGCAGGGCGTCGGGGCCGACGTGGACGTCCTCGTAGAAGACCTCGGCGTGGCCGCCGAGCTGGCCGAAGGCCTCCTCGGGGTGCTCCATCGTCGGGACGTCCCTGGCGATCCGCACCCCGGGCGCGTCGGCCGGGACGATGAACATCGACGCGCGCTGGTGCGGGCGGGCGCCGGGGTCGGTGACCGCCATGACGATGAGGAAGTCGGCGATCGAGGCGTGGCTGGAGAACCACTTGTGGCCGGTGATGACCCACCCGTCCGCGGTCTTCGTCGCGCGGGTCTGGAGCAGCGTCGGGTCGGAGCCGGCGGTCTCCGGCTCGGTCATGGAGAACGCGCTTCTGAGGTCGCCGTTGAGGAGCGGGTGCAGCCAGCGCTCCTTCTGCTCCTCGGTGCCGGCGAGGGCGAGGATCTCGCTGTTGCCGCTGTCGGGCGCCGAGTTTCCGAACACCATCGGCGCGAACGGCGTCGTCCCGAGGATCTCGTGCATGAGGCCGAGCTTCACCTGGCCGTAGCCCTGGCCGCCGAGGTCGGGCGGGAGGTGGGCCGCCCACAGGCCGCGCTCCTTGACACGCTCCTTCAGCGGGGCGGTCGCGCGGTCGAACTGCGCGGGCTCGAGGCGCAGCAGCTCGAGCGGCTGGACCTCCTCGCGGACGAAGTCGCGCATCCAGTCCAGGTGGGCCTGGAACTCGGGCTCGGTCGAGAAATCCCACATAGGGGGTATTGGAGCAGGGGATGCGCATCGTCGTCGTAGGAGCCACCGGGAACCACGGCACGTCGCTGTGCCGCAGGCTGTCGGCGGACCCGAACGTGGACCTCGTCCTCGGGGTCGCCCGCCGGCTGCCGTCGCTGTCGCTGCCGAAGGTCGAGTGGATCGAGGCGGACGTCACGCGCGACGCGCTCGACCCGATCGTCTCCGGGGCGGACGCGGTCATGTCGCTGGTGTGGCTGATCCAGCCGGGGCGCAAGGAGCACGTGACGCGGGCGGTCAACGTCGACGGCAGCGCCCGGGTGTTCCACGCGACCGCGCGGGCGGGGGTCCCGGTGCTGGTGTACGCGTCGTCGGTCGGGGCGTACGCGGCGGGGCCGAAGGACCGGGCGGTGGACGAGTCGTGGTCGACGGACGGGATCCCCACGTCGTTCTACTCGCGCCACAAGGCGGAGGTGGAGCGGCTGCTGGACGCGTTCGAGGCCGAGCACCCGGCGGTGCGGGTGGTGCGCATGCGGCCGGGGCTGTGCTTCAAGCGGGAGGCGGCGACGCAGATCCGGCGGCTGTTCGCGGGGCCTTTTCTGCCGCGGAGCCTCCTCCGTCGCACGCTCATCCCCTTCGTCCCCTCCGTGGATCGCTTGCGCTTCCAGGCGGTGCACACCGACGATCTTGCGGAGGCGTACCGGCTTGCATTGGTCAACGACTCGGCGAGGGGGGCGTACAACGTGGCGGCGGAGCCGGTCCTGGACGGTGCGACGCTGGGCGCCGCTCTTCGGGCGCGCCAGCTTCGCGTTCCCTCGTCGCTGCTGCGGGCCGGCGCCGCGGCCTCGTACCGCCTGCGGCTGCAGCCGACCGAGCCGGGCTGGGTCGACATGGGGCTCGGCGTGCCGATCATGGACACGACGCGGATCCGGTCGGAGCTCGGGTGGGAGGCTCGGTGGTCGTCGGTCGCGGCGTTCGAGGAGCTGATCGACGGGATGCGCCAGGGCGCCGGCCTGGAGACCCCGCCGCTGGACCCGCGCACGAGCGGGCCCCTGCGCGCGCGGGAGTTCGGCACCGGTGTCGGCAGCACGTCGCGGTAGTAGGGTCCGAACATGCCGCAGGAGCACCTCGATCGGCTGACCGCGGTCGACGCGTCGTTCCTCGAGCAGGAGACGCCCGAGAGCCACATGCACGTGGGGGCGCTCGTCACCCTCGAGGGGCCGGCCCCGCCGCTCGACGACTTCCTCGACCTGCTCCGCGGGCGGCTGCACCTCGTGCCGCGCTACCGGCAGAAGCTCGCCGTGCCGCCGCTCGACACCGGGCGGCCGCTGTGGGTCGACGACCCGGACTTCAACCTCGAGTACCACGTGCGGCACAGCGCGCTGCCGTCGCCCGGCAGCGAGGAGCAGCTGCGCAACCTGGCCGCACGGATCTTCTCCCAGCAGCTCGACCGGTCCAAGCCGCTGTGGGAGCTGTGGGTGGTCGAGGGGCTCGACGACGGGTGCTGGGCGCTGATCTCCAAGACGCACCACGCGGTGATCGACGGGATCGCCGGCGTGGACCTCGCGACGGTGATGTTCGACCTGACGCCGGTGCCGCGCGAGGTCGACCACCCGCCGCGGGCGTGGCGGCCGCACCGCGAGCCGGCGGGGGTCGACCTGGTCGCCGCGGGGGTGCGCGGCGCGGCGCGGACGGGGGTCGAGCTGGCCGAGCGCGCGCTGGGCGCGCTGCTGCGGCCGCAGACGACGTTGGCCGCGGCGCGCGAGGCCGCCGAGGGGCTCGCCGAGGTCGTGTGGGCGGGCCTGAACCCGGCGCCCGAGACGCCGCTCAACGTGCCGATCGGCCCGCACCGCCGGTTCGCGGTCGTGCGCGGGCGGCTCGCGGACTTCAAGCTCGTCAAGGACGTCTACGGCGGGACGGTCAACGACGTCGTGCTCACGGTGGTGAGCGGCGGGCTGCGGACGTGGCTGCGCTCGCGCGGCGTGCGCACGGAGGGGCTGGAGCTGCGCGCGCTGGTGCCGGTCTCGCTGCGCCGTTCGGGGGAGGCGGCGAACCTCGGCAACGACATCGCGGCGATGCGCGGCCCGCTGCCGGTCTACATCGCCGACCCGGTCGAGCGGCTGCGGACGGTGCGCGCGGCGATGGGCGAGCTGAAGGAGTCCAAGCAGGCGCTCGGCGCGGAGGTGCTCGCGTCCCTGCAGAACTTCGCCCCGCCGACGATCCTCGGGGTCGCGTCGCGCCTGAACTTCTCGACGCGGCTGTTCAACTGCATCGTCACGAACGTCCCGGGGCCGCAGGTGCCGCTGTACGTGCTCGGGCGCGAGATGCAGTCCGTCTACCCGATCGCGTTCCTGCCGCGCAACCACGCGGTGGCGGTGGCGATCATCTCGTACAACGGGTGGCTGAACTTCGGGCTGCTCGGCGACTACGACGCGATGCCGGACCTGGACTCGCTGGCGTCGTGCGTGTCCGACGCGCTGGACGAGCTCGTCGGGCTCGCGCGTGCCGCAAGCTCGTCGGAGTCGCGCCCTTCCGTCACGCCTGTGTGACGAGTCTGCGGGTCTGACGGCTCGGCGAGGGAGGGTGGGCGAGGATGCGCACCGGTGTCCCCCGGCATCGCACCCGCACAACGCACCACTCGTCGCGTCTGGGCGGACGTGTGGTGCGTTTGGGGTGCTATAGGACCACAAACGGACACACCCCCTCCCGCGAGCGAACGAGTGGTGCGTTGTGGGGGCTGACCGCGTCATCGCCGCCCTCGCTGCCCGACAGCACGGCGCCGTCGCACGCGCGCAGTTGCTGGAAGCGGGCGTGTCCTCGGAGGCGATCAAGCACCGCACCGACAACCGTCGCCTGACGCCGCTGCACCGCGGCGTCTACCGGCTCGGCGAGACCGAGACGCGCCTCACCCGCCTCATGGCCGCGGTGCTCGCCGCCGGTCCGACCGCGGCGCTCAGCCACCACGCCGCGGCGGAGCTGCACGGGTTCGGGCCGGAGCGCAAGGGACCGATCGACGTCACGGTGACGAAGGGACACGCGCGGAAGAGGGCCGGGCTGCGGATCCACCGGGCGCGCACGCTCGACCGCCAGCTCATCCACGGCATCCCGGCCACGACCCCCGCCCGGACCCTCCTCGACCTCGCAGCCACCCTCCCCCAGCGCGACCTGCACCGAGCGATCGAGGAAGCCCAGGTCCAACGGAAGCTCGACCCCTCCTCCCTCGCCGAAGCCGTCGACCAAGCCCGCGGCCACCGGGGAGCCGGCGCACTGCGCGCCGCGGCCATGACGAGCACGCACGAGCCCGCGCTCACGAGGTCGGAGGCCGAGCGGGTCCTCCTCGACCTCATCCGCCGCGCGGAGCTGCCGCCGCCGAGGACCAACCAGCGCATCGGCCGCTGGGAGGTCGACGCGCTCTGGCCCGACCACCGCCTCGTCGTCGAGGTCGACGGCTTCGCCTACCACGCGACCCGCGAGGCGTTCGAGCGCGACCGGCGCAAGCAGGCAGAGCTGACAGCCGCCGGCTACCGCGTGAACCGAATCACCTGGCTCCAGCTCAGCCGGGAACGCGAGTGGGTCGCCGCGAAGCTCAGCGGCGCGCTCAGCGCCGCGTCCTGACGACGGCGTCCGGCCGCCGCGGCGGCGCCTCGCGGTTCCCGGCGCGGTCCACCGCGACCGTGAAGAACGCGTACCTGCGGCCGGGGCGGAGCTTCACGCGGCGGGCGATGGCGCGGGTGGTGAGGAGCTTCACGGCGCGCCGGCCCCCGACCGACCGCCAGACCTCGTACCGCGCGACCCCCGACACGACCACGCCGTCGGGCGCGGAGTCGCTTCCCCGCCACCGCAGCGTGACGGCCCGGCCGCGCACGGAAGACGGCGCGCGGAGCCGCGACGACGGAGCCCGCCGGTCCATCTCCGCCGCGCGCCGCACCGCCGCGCGCGCGTCCGCGATCCCCCACCCGAGCTCCGGCGACCAGCCGCTCCCTGGCGGCCGCCGCGCGGTCTCCTTCAGCAGGCGGACGACCTCGGCGCCGCTGAGGTCGGGGTTCAGGTCGCGGACCAGCGCCGCGACGCCGCCGACGATCGCCGTCGCCATCGAGGTGCCCTGGAGGTAGGCGTAGCGCGAGTCCTCCCGGTACGTCGCGCGGCAGCGGCACGGCGGCACCGGCGGCGGGCCGAGCTCGCCGCGCTCGAACCCGGTCTCGGCGGCCGGGAACGCGCCCAGCAGGCCGGGCGGCCCGGCGCCGCGCTCGAACGCCCCGTACGCGGCGAGGGAGATCTGCGACCCGCGGCCGGCGAACGACGCCCGCCGGTCGGAGAACGTCGCCGCGGTGACCGAGAGCCCGAGGTTGCTGCTCAGGTCGTGGCCCGTGCCCGTCGGCTGGAGGATGTTCGCCGGGTCGCCCTGCTCGTCGGTCTCGTGGTCGGCCGCGGCGGCGACGAGCACCGCGTCGCGGCCCGCCGCGTAGCGGAGGGCGTCGACGAGCGCCTGCGGCGGCTCGCGGGCGCCGTCGGTGCCGAAGCTCATGACGATCGCGTCGGCGCCGCGGTCCGCGGCCTCGACGATCGCCTGGGCGACGCTGCCGTCGCTGAAGTCGGTCTTCGCCACGAGCAGCCCGCAGTCGCGCCCGGCGCCCGCGATCCCGAGGCCGTCCCCGGTCGCGGCGCACGCCAGCGAGGCGACGTGCGTCCCGTGGCCGATCTCGTCCGTGAGCGGGCCGCCGGCCTCGGGCGTCGGGTCGACGTCGAGCGTGTCGCGCACCTTGCCCGCCAGGTCGGGGTGCGGTCCCTCGACGCCCGAGTCGATCACGGCGACCAGCGCGTCCTCGCCCGCGGCGAGATCCCACGCGTCGAACAGCCCCATCCGCGCCGGCCACCACTGGACCGGCGTTCCGGGCGGCGTCCCGGCCGCCGTCTCGGGGTCGGTCAGCGCCGGGTCGTTCGACGCCGCCCGAGGCACCGCGCGGCGCTCCACCGCGACCGCCCGCACGCGCGGGTCGGCCGCGAGCCGCCGCCGCAGCGCCGCCAGCGACTCCCCACCCCGCGGCCGGACGGCCACGAGCCCGATCTGGGGAACGCGCACGCCGGACACCCGGCCCGCGGCCCGAGCGACCACCGCGTCCGAGGCGGCCGCGGGCGCGAGGGAGACCAGCAGTCGGCCCGTCAGCCCCTCGCCGCCCCCGCCCGACGCGCGCGCGACACCCGGAGCCCCCGCGACCCCCACGACCCCGACGGCGAGCAGGACGGCCGGGCGCATCGCGGCGAGCATAACCCTCCAACCGATGGGATTTCGCGGCGTTTCGGTCGTCGGCCGGGCCCCGCCGGGCCCGGCGGTCACGGATGACAGCCGTGGACAGTGCCCCGCCCGGTCGCGCCGGCGCCCCCCGGCGCGTCCGGGCGCCACGGAGTCAGTAGCCGAGGGCGAACTTCGCGTCCTCGGACATCTTGTCCGGGGACCACGGCGGCGAGAAGACCATCGAGGACGTGACCTCGTCGACGCCGTCCAGCTCGCCGACGAACTCCTCGATCTGCTCGGTCACCTGCGGGCCGATCGGGCAGGCCGGCGTCGTCAGCGTGAACGTGACGTGCACGCTCGACCCCTCGACGTCGACCCCGTAGATGAGCCCCAGCTCGACGAAGTCGAGCCCCAGCTCGGGGTCGATCACGTTCGACAGCGCGGCTTCGACGTCCTCGACGGTGACCATCGAGCTGAGTCTAGCCCCGCGAGGGGTTGCTTATTCCTCCGCATATTGGATAGCTTGCGTAACTATCGTCTCGCTCGACGAACACACCTTCGTGTTGAGGGTCAGCGGCGACGAGGATCGGGCGACTCAGAGCCTCCGCCGGCCGCCGCTCTCGCGTGCGCTCGCGCTGGCCAGCACCGACCTCACCGTCGACCTCAGCGAGCTGCACTTCGCGGACGTGTCGCTGATGCTCGACCTCGCCATGCTCGCCCGCCGCCTGCGCAAGACCGGCAAGTGCATGCGCGTCCAGGGCGCCCGCCCGCAGATCCAGCGGCTCATCGAGATGGTCGGGCTCGACCGGCTGCCCGGCGTCCTCGTCGCGACGCCCGCATCCTGACCGCCGCCCCGCGCGGCGTACCCTGCGGAGGGCGATGCTGCCGCTGCTGATCGTCCTCTTCATCACGGTCCCGATCGTGGAGCTGTTCGTCATCCTCCAGATCGGCGACCTCATCGGCGCGTGGTGGACGATCGCCCTGCTGATCGCCGACTCGATCCTCGGCTCGCTGCTCATGCGCTCGCAGGGCCGCGCGGCGTGGCGGCGGTTCAACGAGGCGCTCGCGCGCGGCCGCCCGCCGGCGCGCGAGGTGCTCGACGGCGTCCTCATCGTGTTCGGCGGCGCGCTGCTGCTCACCCCCGGCTTCGTCACCGACACGGTCGGCCTGCTCTTCCTGCTGCCGCCCACCCGCGCGGTGGCGCGGCGGCTGCTCGTGCGGCGCTTCGCCGGCCGGATGGTCGCGAGCGCGACCCGCGGCGCCCGCCCGCGCCGGACCTTCGACGTCGACGGGCAGGCCACCGAGGTCGATCCGCACCGGCTGCCGTGACGATCGGTCCCGAGCACGAGCAGCCGCAGGCGCGCGGCGCCGGCGAGAGCGACACGGTGACGGTCGCGTTCGGCGACCCGGGGGCGAACCTGTTCGGCCTCGCGCGCACGAGCGCGGGCGACGGGGAGCAGAGCAGCACCGGGATCCTGTTCGCCGGGACGGAGCCCGTGGCGGTGCGAGCGGAGGGCGCGCGGATCGAGACGGTCGAGCCGCTGCGCCGCTGGCGGGCGACGTTCGACGGCGCCTTCGACCTGGAGGTCGAGGCGCTCGCCCCGCCCGCCCGCGTCGCGCTCGGCGGCATCGACGGCTACGAGCAGCTGTGCCGCGTGCGGGGGACGGTCACCGCGGGCGGCGAGGGGCGGCGGGTCGACGCTCTCGGCCAGCGCGGGCACTCCTGGGGCCGCGCCGACTGGGCGAAGCTCGAGCTGGCGCGCACGGTCACCGCGTGGCTGGACGACCGCACCGCCGTGACGCTCAGCGCGCTCCGCCCCGCGTCGGCCGACCACCACGCCGACGAGTCGATCGCCGCCTGCGTCGTCCTCGACGGCACGCCGGTGCCGGTGGCCGACCCGCGGCTCAGCACGACGTACGACGCCGGCGGCCGGCACGTCCACGCCGGGCTCGAGCTGTGGGTGGGCGACGGCGACGGCGAGTACCCGCACCGCGCCGCGGGGACCGTGCGCTGCGGCACGACGCTCGACCTCGGCAGCCTGCGCCTGGACTGCGCGTTCTTCGAGTGGCGCATGGAGGGCCGCACGGGCGTGGGCCGGTACGACATCCTGCGCCGCGCGTGATCCAGGCGGTCATCTCGGACTTCGGCGGCGTGCTGACGACGCCGCTCTTCGGCGGGTTCTCCCGCGCGATGGCCGCGCAGGGGCTGCCGATCGAGGCGCTCGGCAAGGCGATGGTGCGGGCCACCGAGCGCCACGGCGAGAACCCGCTGTTCGACTTCGAGCGCGGGCGGCTCACCGAGGCGCAGTTCTTCGACCTGCTCGGCGACGCGCTGGAGGAGGAGGCCGGCCGCCGCGTCCCGCTGCAGGACTTCGCCGAGCACTACTTCGCGCACCTGAGCCCCAACGGGGAGATGATCGAGCACCTGCGGCGGCTGCGCGACGAGCGCGGCATGCGCCTCGCGCTGCTGACGAACAACGTGCGCGAGTGGGAGGCTCGCTGGCGCTCCATGCTGCCGGTCGACGAGCTGTTCGAGCTGGTCGTCGACTCCGCGTTCGTGGGGATGCGCAAGCCCGAGCCTGGGATCTACGAGCTGACGCTGGAGCGGCTCGGGCTGCCCGGCGAGGCGTGCGCGTTCGTCGACGACCTGGAGGTGAACTGCGAGGCCGCCCGCGAGCACGGGATCGTGCCGATCCGCTTCGAGTCGACCGAGCAGGCGATCCGCGACTTGGACGCCGTGCTGGACGGGGCGGGGCCGCGCTGACCGGCGTCGCGCTGGTGCGGCGCCCCGGGCCGCGCATCGGCGAGGGCGCGGTCACGCACGTCGAGCGCCGGGCGGTCGACCCGGACCGCGCCGCCGCCGAGCACGCCGCCTACCGCGAGCTGCTGGCGGGAGCCGGCTGGGACGTCCGCGAGGTCGAGCCCGCCGACGACCTGCCGGATGCCCCGTTCGTCGAGGACGCCGCGGTCGCGCTGGACGGCCGCGTCGTCCTAACCCGGCCGGGGCATTCGGCCCGCCGCGCCGAGGTCGAGTCGGTCGCGGCGGCGCTGGAGGCGCTCGGCGTCCCGGCGGTGCCGCTCCCGGGGCACGGGACGCTGGACGGCGGCGACGTGCTGCGCGTGGGCGGCCGGCTCTTCGTCGGCCGCTCGACGCGCACCGACGAGGCGGGGTTCGCAGCGCTCGCGCGGCTCGCCCGCGAGCACGGGCTCGAGCCGGTCGCCGTGCCGGTGCGCGCCTGCCTGCACCTCAAGACGGCGGCGACGGCGCTGCCCGACGGCACGGTGATCGTCGCGCCGGACCACGTCGACGCGCGCGCGTTCGCCCCCGGCCCGACCGTCGCGGCCCCCGAGCCCTCCGGCGCGAACGTCCTCCTCCTCGGCGGCGAGCGCGTCGCCGTCGCGGCCTCCGCACCGCGCACCGCCGACCTCCTGCGCGACCGGGGCCTCGACGTGAGCCGGCTCGACATCGCCCAGTTCGAGGCGGTCGAGGCCGGGCTCACCTGCCTCAGCGTGCTGCTACCGGGGCGCTAGTTGTCGCAGCCCAGCCGGTCCCACAGGTAGAGCTCCAGGCACTCGGCCGCGAGCTCCAGCGACCGCTCCCGCGAGAGGTGCGGCAGGACCGTCTCCAGCGCCTGCTCCTCGGCGACGCCGGCGTCGAACGCCTCCTCGCCGCGGAAGCCGGCAGCGATCTTCAGCGCCTCGCGGCGGTTGTCGCCGAGCGTCGGGAAGACGTTGACGAGGAAGTCGCGGTTGGGGATCGGCTGGCCGACCTCGAGCGACGCGTGCCACGCCGCGAGCATGTTGAGGTCGTGCTCGTCGAGGTCGCCGACGGCCTTGGCGTAGTGCGAGGCGAGCTGCTCGTCCGGGATCTCGTCGACCCACGCGCGCACGAGCTCGCCGAGGAGCTGACGGCGCGCCTCGCGCCCGACGGACTCGGCGATGACTCGGATGGCGTCGTGTGGCTCGATGAAGCAGAGGGGCATTCCAGCTCCCTGGCGACTCGGAAGGAACGAGACGCCCGGGAAGCTACGCGCGCGGTCGGACGGCAACGCGGCGCGGCGCGGCGGCGACGACCGACGCGAACGCGGCGAACAGCCGCTCGGCCTGCGCGCGCTGCGCCGGCAGGTGGCGGGCGTCGTCGGCGCGGGCCTGCTGCTCGCTGACGCCGGCCTCCGCGAGCCACTCGCCGTACGTCGCGTACCAGCCCTCGAGGACGTCCCCGTCGACCTCCGGGTGGAACTGCACGCCCCACGCGCACTCGCCGAAGCGGAACGCCTCGACGCCCTCGCGCCGCGGACCGAGCAGCTCGACGGCGCCCTCGGGCAGCTCGAAGACGTCCTCGTTCCAGTGCAGGCCGCGCACCGGCCGCGGGAGCGCGCCGACGATCGGGTCGCCCGCCGCCTCGGCGGTCGGCTCCAGCTCGTGCCAGGCCACCGTGCGCCGCCGCGCGCGCCGGACCTCCGCCCCGAGCGACGCGGCCAAGAGCTGCGCGCCGAGGCAGATGCCGAACACCGGCACGCCGGCGTCGACCGCGTCCCGCAGCAGCTCGGCCTCGGCCGTCAGCACGGGATCGTCCGCGAGCGCGGTCGCCGACTGCGCGCCGCCGTAGGAGAGGATCGCGTCGACCTCGTCCAGCGCCGGCAGCGGGTCGCCGGTGCCGAGGTCGCGCTCCACCAGCTCGAGCCCGGCCGCGCGCAGCGGGCGCTCGGCGAGGCCGAGGAACGGCTGGGCGAGGTGGTGCAGGCAGGCGACGCGGGTCATCGGGTGGCCGTCGAGGCCGCGAACGCCTCCACGGTCGCGAGATCGTACTGACCGGCGTCCGTGCCGAGCCCCTGAGCGACGAGCGCCGCCGTCGCGCAGCCGAGCACCGCCGCGTCGCGCGGCGAGCGGCCGAGCGACAGCCCGCGCAGGAAGCCGGCCGAGAACGCGTCGCCGCAGCCCGTCGTGTCGACCACGTCGACCGCGAACGCCGGCACCCGCTCGCTCCCGGACCCGTCGACCAGCAGCACGCCCTCCGCGCCGCACGTCGCGGCGACGCCGCCCGCGCCGCGCTCGACGAGCGCGCGGCACGCCGCCTCGACGCCGGACTCGCCGGTGAACCCGACCGCCTGCTCGTCGTTCGGCAGGAACCAGTCGAGGTGCGCGAGCGCCGGCGCGATCCACTCGATCAGCCCCTGGTCGCCGGGCGCGAGCACGTCGGCCGAGGTGGTCACGCCGCGCTCCCGCGCGAACGCGAGGATGCGCGCCGCGGCCTCCCCGCCCATGAACTCCGGCCCGCCGAGGTGCAGGTGCGTGGCCGACGCGATCGCGTCCCAGGGCGCGTCGTCCGGCCCGTACGTCCCGTTCGCGCCGATGACGTGGAACGCGGGGCGCGAGCCGTCCGGCCGGATCGGCAGGACGCTGGCGCTCGTCTGGACGTCCTCCCGGCGGACGAGCAGCGACGTGTCGACGCCGTCGCGCTCGAGCAGCCGCACGAGCAGGTCCCCCGCCGGGTCGGTGCCGATCGCGCCCGCGGACGAGACGTCCGCGCCGAGGCGGGCGAGCACGAGCGCCGGGCCGCCCGCCGACCCCGCGGCGGTCATCCGGATCTCCTCCACGAGCTGGCCGCCCTGGCCCTCGGGGATCGCCTCCACCGGGCGGACGAGCACGTCGAGGACGTGCACGCCCATCGCGATCGCCCTCACCGGCGGGCCCCCCGCGGCGCGCCGTAGCGCGTGCGCACCGCGTGGTCGACGACCGCCTGGCGCTGCTCCTCGTCCAGCGCCCGCGGCTCGCCGATCGCCCGCGCCCGCCAGTACAGCGTGCACGCCCACTCGAGCAGCTCCGTGGCGCGCACCGCGGCGGCCAGGTCGGCGCCGTACGTCAGCGTGCCGTGATTCGCCATCAGCGCGGCGGTGCGGCCGTCGAGCGCGTCGAGCACCGCCGCGGCCAGCTCGGGCGACCCGAACGTCGCGTACGGGGCGACGCGGACCGTCCCGCCGAGCAGGAGCATCTCGTAGTGGACGCACGGGACCTCGTCGAGCACGCACGACAGCGCGGTCGCCACCGGCGCGTGGGTGTGCACGACGGCGCCGGCCCCGTACCGCTCGACGGCGCCGAGGTGCAGCCCGAGCTCGGAGGTCGGCGCGAGGTCGCCGTCGACCACCTCGCCGTCGAGGTCGACGACCGTGACCTGCCGCGGCTCGAGCTCGGCGAGCGCGGCGCCGGTCGGGGTCACCGCGAGGTGCTCGCCGGCGCGGAGGGAGACGTTGCCGGACGAGCCGGTCACGAGGCCCTGCGAGGCGAGGCTGCGAGCGGCCGCCGCCACCTGCTCGCGCTCGGCGAAGTGCAGCATCCGCGCGACTCTAATGGCACGATCCGGGCGGCGATGACCGACACCTCCGTCACCCGCCGGGGCTTCATCGGCGCGGGTGCCGCCGCCGCCGGCGCGGGCGCCCTGCTCGCGGCCGACGCCGACGCCGCCCAGCGCCGCCGCCGCAGGCGCCGCACCCGCAGGCGCCGCCCGCCGCGCACCCCCACCGGCGCGGACGTCATCGTCGTCGGCGCCGGGTTCGCCGGGCTCACGGCGGCGCGCGAGATCGTGCGGGCGGGCAAATCGGTGATCGTCGTCGAGGCGCGCGACCGCGTCGGCGGGCGCGTGTGGAACCACGAGCTGCCGGGCGGCGAGCAGTCCGAGCGCGGCGGGACGTTCGTCGGCCCGACGCAGAACCGCGTGCTCGCGCTGGCCGAGCAGGTCGGCGTCGGCATCTTCGAGACGTACACGACCGGCAACAACGTCGCGTACATCCAGGGCGACCGGTCCGAGTACAGCGACACCGGGCCGACCGGCACCGCCCCGCCGGACCCGGCGATCCTCGCGGAGCTGGCCGCAGTCGTCACGCAGCTCAACGAGATGTCGAAGGAGGTGCCGGTCGACGCGCCGTGGGAGTCGGCGCGGGCGCGCGAGTGGGACGGGCAGACGCTCGAGACGTGGGTGCGCGACAACAGCCGCAGCGAGCGCTTCCGGTCGCTCCTCCCCGTCGCGACGCGGCCGATCTTCGGCACCGAGGCGCGCGACCTGTCGCTGCTCTTCACGCTCTTCTACATCGCCGCGTCGGGCGACGAGCGCACGCCCGGCACGTTCGACCGCAACTTCAACACCCGCAACGGCGCGCAGATGTGGCGCTTCCACGGCGGGTCGGCCGCGATCGCGACGAACGTCGCGGCGCAGCTCGGCGCGCGGCGGCTGGTGCTGGGCGCGCCGGTGCGGCGGATCGAGCAGACGGCGCGGGGCGTGACGGTGCGGACCGACAGCCATGTCTTCGCGGGCGGGCGCGTGATCGTCGCGGTGCCGCCGGCGCTCGCCGGGCGCATCCAGTACGACCCGGCGCTGCCGATGGAGCGCGACCAGCTGACGCAGCGGCTCGGGCAGGGCGCGCTGACGAAGGTCGCCGCCGCGTACGAGCGGCCGTTCTGGCGGGAGCGGGGGCTGAACGGGACGGCGCTGAGCACCGACCACCTCGTGACCGCGACGTTCGACGACTCGCCGCCGGACGGCTCGCCGGGCGTGATCTTCGGGTTCGTCGGCGGGGACAAGGCGCGGGCGTACGCGCGGATGAGCGACGCCGACCGGCGGGCGCGCGTGCTCGGCGACTTCGCGGACTTCTTCGGCGCGGAGGCGCGCAGCCCAGTTGAGTTCTTCGACACCCAGTGGCCGAACGAGGCGTGGAGCCGCGGCGGGCCGGTGGGCGTCCACGGTCCGGGGACGCTGCTCGCGTACGGCGCGGCGCTGCGCCGGCCGGTCGGGCGCATCCACTGGGCCGGGACCGAGACGTCGACGTACTGGAACGGCTACATGGACGGCGCCGTGCGGTCGGGGGAGCGGGCGGCGAAGGAAGTGCTGGAGGCGTGAGGCGGGCGCTGGTCGCGGCGGCGCTGGCGGCGGCGCTCGCGGCTCTGCTCGCCGCGCCCGTCGCGTCCGCGCGCGACCGGTGGGAGACGTCGGTGCTGGCGCTCGTCCCGACCCCGGGGTTCCCGGCGCACGCCTACGTCCACCCGAACGGCCGGGTCTACGAGGGGACGTACACGAACCCGAACGGTGACACGGTCGCGTCGCGGGTCTTCGAGTACGACGGCGACGGTACGCTGCTGCGGTCGTGGACGGTGGAGGGCCAGCGGCTCGACCAGCCGCACGGCGTGCAGGTGGCGACGAGCGACGGCGCCGGCCGGCTCGTGCTGCTCGACAAGTCCCCGCCGCGCGCGCTGGTGCTCGACCGGCGGACCGGCGAGCAGTCGCTGTACGCGGCGTTCCCCGAGGGGTCGATCCCGAACTACGGCGCGTGGGGGCCGGACGGCGCGCTCTACGTCACCGACTACGCGCAGCCGGTGCTGTGGCGGGTGCCGCCGGGCGGGGGCGCGCCGGTCGCGTGGCTGCGCGACCCGCGGCTCGACGGCGGGGAGTTCGGGACGACGGGGATCGAGCTGGCGGCGGACGGGCGGACGCTGCTCGTGGCGGTCCAGTCGCAGGCGGGCGGCGGTCTGCTCGGCGGCAACGCTTCGACCGGGCGGCTGTTCGCGGTGCCGATCCAGCCCGACGGGTCGCCCGGGACGATGTCGCAGGTGTGGGAGAGCCGGCCGGCCGACGGCCCCGACGGGTTCGGCATCGCGCGGTCGGGGGCGATCTACGTCGCGCTGCTCGCGGCGAACCAGATCGCGGTGATCGAGCCGGGCGGCGGCCGCGAGCGCGAGCGGTTCCCGACCGTCCCCGGCGGCGGCGCGAACGGCAGCTCGGTCCCGTTCGACGGCCCGTCGAACGTGAGCTTCCTCGGGACGCGGTTGATGGTCGCCAACCAGGCCTACGTCTCCGGAGACCGCACCCATCATGCGATCCTCGACGTCGAGGCGGGCGATGAGGGGCTGCCGGAGCTGCTGCCGCCCGCACCGCGAGCCGAGCC
>DASZEJ010000008.1:0-65517 GCA_035940955.1 Solirubrobacteraceae bacterium | reverse complement strand
CGACACGGTCCCGGCGAACACGACGTTCGCCGGCAGCACGCCGGCCTCGACGTGCTCCCCCGGCGACGCCGCCGGCACAGAGTGCGGGTGGGCGCTCGAGGACGTCGGCCCGGGGAAGTCGACCACGCTGGAGCTGGCCCTCACCCTCGGCGCCGGCTCCTACCAGCTCACCAACGCCGCGACGGCCACCGCGGACGGCGCGCCGGAGGCCTCGGACGCCGACGACTCGCTGCACCGCGCGGTCGACGGCGCCGGCACCGGCGGGCTGGACGACACGTACGTCGCCGAGGCCGACGCGCCGAACGTCAACCACGGGCTGTGCAACCGGCTGCGCGTGGCGCGCGACGACCCCGCGACGCCGGCCGACGAGCGCAGCACCGCGTTCTTCCGCACGTTCCTCGACTTCCTGCAGGGCGTCGAGCAGGTCTGGCACGCGCAGGTCCGCGCGACGGTGACCGCCGACGTCGCGCCGGTCGCCACCGACATAGCTGCCCACGCGGTCGCCGACCGCTGGATCGAGGGAACGGGGAGCTGCGCCGGCGGCGCCGAGACCGGCAACGCGCCGCGCAAGGGCTGGACCCCCGCCTTCGCCGCGACGCCAACCGCGCTCGCGGGCGTGACCGGAGCGCCCGGCCAGGCGCTCACCTGGGACGTCACGAGCGACGTCGACTCGCCGGCCGACCGGGCCGCCACCAAGGGCTGGGCGCTGGTCGACCACGGCACCGGCCCGGGCGGCGCCGCGACCGTGCTGCAGGCCACCGAGGCCGGCACCGCCGAGCGCGCGAACTTCGCGATGGTCTACACCGTCCGCGAGGAGCCGGCGTGCGTCGACTCGGACCCCGACGCCGTCGCCGCCGAGGCCGACCGGCCGGCGGCGCTCAGCGCGACGCTCACCGACGGCACGCGCGTCGTGAGCGGCGAGCTCGACGCCTGCAACGGCGCGCCGGTCGCCGGCGAGCGCGTCGAGTGGCAGATCGAGGACGACGACCCCGACGCGCACCTGTCGCGGGAGGAGGGCTCGCCGGGGCTGAACGCGAACCTCGCCGTCAGCCAGGCCGACGGGTCCGGCGTCGCGCGCATCGCGCTCGTGCTGGCCGACCCCTCCGGCCCGCCCGGCCCGGCGGGCGAGAGCGTCGTCGCCGCGCGGGTGTTCGACGCGCCCGACCCCGCCGGCGAGGCCGACCACGAGGACGACGTGACCGTCGGGTGGACGCGGGTGCCCAGGCCCGGCACGGCGCCGCCGCCGGGGACGACCGGCACCGGAACCGAGCAGCAGCCGCCGACCGCGACCGCGCCCGCCGCCCGCACCGTGAGCGCCGCCCCGACCCGCCGCGCCCGGTACGGCGCGCCGCTGGCGATCGCCGGGCGCGTCGAGTCGAGCGACCGCGCCTGCGTCGCCGACCAGCGCGTCGTCGTCGCCCGCCGCGTGCGCGGGACGCTCGTCCCCGTCGCCGCCCAGCACACCGACGCGACGGGCGCCTTCCGCCTCCACCTCGTCGCCCGCCGCGCCGGCGAGCACGTCGCCACGGTCGCGGCCAGCCCCGCCTGTGCGGCGGCCACGTCGGCGGCCTGGTCGCTGCGGCCGGCGGCCGTCATCACGGTGACCCGGCGGCGCGGCCGCCTGACCGGCACCGTCCGTCCGCGCCTGCCCGGCCGCACGGTCGTGCTCCAGCGCCGCACCGCGCGCCCGCGCGGCGAACGCGAAGAGCGCGGGGGCGGAGCGCGCCGCACCGCGCGCCGCTGGGTCACCGTCGCCCGCACGAAGCTCGACCGCCGCTCGCGCTTCCGCTTCCCGAACCGCGCCGGCCGGCTCCGCGTCCACCTGTCGCGGCGGCAGGCGCCCGGCCACGCGCCCGCCAGCAGCCGCACCGTCGTCCTGCGCCGCGCGTGAACGCGCAAGTTCCCGAGCGCCACGGCGTTTCAACACTCAACGGATCCCGCTCCCACCGCAGGAAAGCCACCATGCCCAAGCTCCTCGCCGCCGCGCTCGCGGCGCTCCTCCTCGTCCCGGCCACGGCCGCCGCCTCCGCCGCGGCGGGCACCGGCGCCTCGCTGCCGCCCGTCGTCAAGACGCTCACCGTCCCGACGGCCAGCCACGCGAGCTGCCTCACGACCGGTGCGGCCGCCGGCCGTGCGTCGACCGCGTATCGCGCGCCGATGAGCGGCTACCTGACCGTCCGGCTCGCCGCCGCGCGCGGCGACTGGGACCTCGCCGTGCTGCAGAACGGCCGCGGCGCCGGCGCGTCGCAGGGCTTCGGCGCGCGCGAGGTCGTGCAGACGTGGGTCCAGGCCGGCGACGCGCTGACCGTCCAGGGCTGCCGGCGCAGCGGGCGGGCGCGCCAGGCGCGCGTCTCGATGACGCTGCTCGACGCGAAGCCCCCGGCGGCCGGTGACCGGCCGCGGCTGCTGCGCGTCAGCCTCGGCAGCCAGAAGCGCCTCGAGCAGCTCGAGCGCCTCGGCGTGGACGTCACCCACAACCAGAGCCGCGGCTCGGCCGACGTCGTGGTCGCCGGCGCCGACCAGCTCCGCGCGCTCGACCGCGCCGGCTTCAAGCACCGGACGCTGATCGACGACCTCAACGCCCAGTACCTGCGCAGCCGCCGCGCCGACGCCGCGTTCGCCGCGCGGAACGCGCGCTCCGCGCTTCCCTCCGGCCGGGAGACCTACCGCGCCTACGAGGACTACGGCCGCGAGCTGAAGGAGCTGGCCGACCGCTACCCGCGGCTCGTCAAGCCGGTCTCGATCGGCCGCTCGTACCAGGGCCGCGAGCTGAGCGGCGTCGAGATCGCCCGCAACGTCAGGAACGGCGAGGCGCGCCCGGTCTACCTCGTGGTCGCGCTGCACCACGCGCGCGAGTGGCCGTCGGCCGAGGCCGCGATGGAATTCGCCCACCTCCTCGTCAACGAGCGCGACACCAACCCGCGCGTCCAGCACCTGCTGGAGACCACGCGCACGGTGATCGTCCCGCTCATCAACCCGGACGGGTTCATCACCTCCCAGCGCGCCGCGCCGGTCGACCCCGCGTCGAACCTGTCCGACCGCGGCATCAACCCGGCGATCCCCGTCTTCGGCAGCCTGACGACCGCCGAGGGCGTCGCGCCGCCCGGCGGCATCCTCAGCTACCGCCGCAAGAACTGCGCCGGTGACATCCCGAGCCCGCTGGTCCCGTGCGAGCTGCAGTGGGGGATCGACCCGAACCGCAACTACGGCCAGGGCTGGGGCGGCCCGGGGTCGAGCGCCGAGGCGTTCTCGCAGAGCTACCACGGCCCCGGCCCGTGGTCCGAGCCCGAGACCCAGGCGGTCCACCAGTTCTCGGCCCGCCACCAGGTGACGACGATCATCACGATGCACAACGTCGCCGCGCTCGTGCTGCGCCCGCCGGGCGTCCACGACGCCGGCAACGCGCCCGACGAGCCGCGCCTGAAGGAGATCGGCGACGCGATGGCCGACGCGGCCGGCTACACGTCCCAGTTCGGCTTCCAGCTCTACGACACGTCGGGCACGACCGAGGACTGGAACTACGCCGCGCAGGGCGCGTACGGGTTCACGATCGAGCTCGGCCCGAAGGACGGCGAGTTCCACATGCCGTACGAGGTCGGCTTCGTCGACCAGTGGACCGGCGACTACGCCGGCAACGGCAAGGGCCTGCGCGAGGCGCTGCTCATCGCCGGCGAGGCGGCGGCCAACCCGGCCGACCACGCGGTCATCGTCGGCAGCGCTCCGAAGGGGGCGAAGCTGCGGCTGCGCAAGGCGATCTCGACGCAGACGAGCGAGTTCTGCCGCCGCGCGATCGGGGCCGCGCCGTTCAACGTCGAGCCGGTGTGCATCGACGGTCCGCACCCGGCGATGAAGGTCGACGAGACCCTCGACACGGCGGTGACCCTCAACAAGTCGGGGCCGTTCGAGCTGCACGCCAACCCGTCGACCAGGCCGTTCGTCGGCGGGCGCGCCAGCATCCAGACGGCCGCGCAGCCGCTGCGCACGCAGGAGCTGACGCGCAAGGAGACGACGACCCCGAACCCCGGCCTGCCGGTGGAGCTCGGCGACAGCGCGGAGGACCAGTCCTTCCAGGTCGCCGCGGCCGACGAGATCGCGAAGCTGCGCGTGCTGGTCGAGATGGGCGCCGAGGACGACTACGACATCGAGCTGTACTACAACCGCCGCGGCACCCTCGAGCTCGTCGACTCGTCGGCGAACGGCGCGGGCGACGCGGAGGAGATCGTCGTCACCTACCCGGAGCCGGGCGAGTACGTCCTGCGGGTGATCAACTACACCGCGAGCGGCGACTGGAAGGCGACGATCGAGCAGTTCCCCGGCCAGTTCGTCCTGCAGGACACCGGCGTGCGGGAGGCGTGGACGCTCACCTGCGAGATCGGCGGGCAGAGCGTCGCCTCGCGCAGCCTGGTGATCGGCCGCGGCGAGCGGGCCGACGTCCGGAGCTTCTGCAAGGGCCGGGCGAAGCGGCGCTAACGGAGCGCGCGGGCCGGCGCGGTGACGCGCACGACGACGTGCGCGGGCCGCGTCGGCTCGCCGAGCGACAGGAAGTCGCGCACGGCCCCGTCGCGCCCGCACCACGGGCACGCGAGCGCGTCGGCGGGCCGCAGCGGGCCGGCCGGGAGGACGGGCGCGTCGCAGTCCGGGCACGCGAGCGTCCCCGTCGCCAGGACGGAGGTGCGCGTGCTGCGCCGCTCCTCGTGCGTCCCGCCCACCGTGCCGATCGGCTCGGGGCGCAGCGGCTCTGAGCCGTCGATGCCGCGGTGGATGCTCACCAGCCCGAGTGTAGGGTCCGCCGCGCCGTGCCCAGCATCCTCCTCGTCCGCCACGCGCAGGCCTCGTTCGGGGGCGAGCGCTACGACGTCCTCTCAGACCACGGGCACGTGCAGGTCGAGGCGCTCGCCGCCGACCTCGAGCGCCGCGGGATGCGGATCGACGAGGTCGTCAGCGGCGACCTGGCGCGCCAGCGCGACACCGCCGGGCCGATCGCCGCGGCGGCCGGCTGCGAGCTGACGGTCGACCCGCGCTGGAACGAGTACGCGACCGCGGACGTCCTCGGCCACCACTCCGGCGCGGACGTCCGCGAGGAGCGCCAGCCGCGCGGCGACACGCCGCCGGTGTCGAGCCGCGAGTTCCAGGCGATCCTCGAGCGGGCGCTGCACGCGTGGATCGCCGCGGGCGCCGGCGGGCCGGCCGCCGAGCCGTGGCCCGCGTTCGCGGCCCGGGTCGAGGCCGCGCTGGCCGACCTCGCGGGCCGCCTCGGCTCCGGCCGCACCGCGCTCGTCTCGACCTCGGGCGGCCCGCTCGCGGCCGCCTGCGTCCACCTGCTGCGGCTCCCCGCGCCCGCGTTCGTCGCCTTCAACCGCGTGGCGGTGAACACGGGGATCACGAAGGTGCTCAGCGGCCGCGGCGGCACGACGCTCGTCTCGTTCAACGAGCACGCCCACCTGGAGCAGGGCGCGCGGTCGCTGGTGACCTACCGCTAGGCCGCCTCGCGGTGCCAGCGCACGCCGTCGGGCGTGTCCTCGATCACCACGTTCATCGCCCGCAGCCGGTCGCGGATCTCGTCGGCCTCGGCGAACCTGCGCTCGGCGCGCAGGCGCTGGCGGCGCTCGACCTCGGCGGTGATCCAGTCGTCGTCGCCCGCGTCCGCCGCCGGCGCCTGCGGCAGCACCGCGAACACCGCGTCGAAGTCCTCCAGCAGCCGCCGCGCGCCCGGCGCCGGGCGGTCGGCGCGGTTCTGCTCGCGGATGAACTCGTAGACGGCGGCCAGCGCGGCGGGCGTGTCGAAGTCGTCGTCGAGCGCGCCCAGCATCGCCTCCCGGGCGGCCTCGACCTCCGGCGCGGCCTCGCCGCCGCCGCCGTCCTCCTCCGGCAGCCGCCGCCAGAAGTTCTCGATCCGCCGCAGCGCCGCCGCCGCCTCGTCGAGCAGCTCGGGGTCGTAGTCGACCGGCGAGCGGTAGTGGTGGCTGAGGAAGAAGAACCGCAGCACGCGCGCGTCTACGTGCCCGAGCAGCTCCCGGATCGTGAAGACGTTGCCGAGGCTCTTCGACATCTTCTCCTTCGACAGCGTCAGGAAGCCGGTGTGCAGCCAGTACTTCGCGAGCGGCGCGCGGCCCGAGATCGACTCCATCTGGGCGATCTCCGCCTCGTGGTGGGGGAAGATGAGGTCGACCGCGCCGCCGTGGACGTCGTACTGCGCGCCGAGCAGCGCCTCGGTGATCGCGGTGTCCTCGATGTGCCAGCCGGGGCGGCCCTCGCCGAGCGGCGTGTCCCACGACGGCTCGCCCTCCTTGCGCCGCTTCCACAGCGCGAAGTCGCCCGGGTTGCGCTTCAGCGGGTTCTCGTCCACGCGCGAGACGCTGTCCTCGCGCGCGAGCTCCGTCCGCTTGGCGAGCTTGCCGTACTCGGGGAACGAGGCGATGTCGAAGTACCAGCCATCGGGCAGCTCGTACGCGTGCCCGCGGTCGATCAGCCGCTGGACCTGGGAGACGATCTGGTCGACGAAGTCGGTCGCGCGCGCGTGGCGGTCGACGCTCGTGTTGCCGAGCGCCGCCATGTCCTCCAGGTACCGCTGCTCGAACTCGCGCGCCAGCTCGCCCGCCGGCACGCCGCGCTCGGCCGCCCGGTCGATGATCCGGTCGTCGACGTCGGTGACGTTCTGCAGGTAGAAGACGTCGAAGCCGCGCAGCCGCAGGTGCCGCGCGATGAGGTCGAACTGCGTGTACGTCTTCGCGTGGCCGAGGTGCGAGAGGTCGTAGACCGTCGGCCCGCACACGAACAGCCGCAGGCGCGGCGGGTCGAGCGGCTCGAGCGGCTCGGTCCGGCGCGTGAGCGTGTTGTGGACGCGGATCCCCACCGGCCGGGATCGTAGTCGGGCTAGTCTCCGCGCCTGGATGCCCCCGCGCCGCGCGTTCCCCGGCATCGTCGCGATCGAGCACCGGTTCGACGTGCCGCTGCGCCACGACGAGCCGGGCGGCGAGCGGATCGAGGTGTTCGCCCGCGAGGTCCGCGCGCCGCGGGCGGCGGACGAGGACCGGCCGCACCTGCTCTTCCTCCAGGGCGGGCCGGGGTTCCCGGCGCCGCGGCCGACCGGGGCCGACGGCTGGATCGCGACCGCGCTGGAGGAGTTCCACGTCGTGCTGCTCGACCAGCGCGGGACGGGGCTGAGCACGCCGGCCGACGCCCGGACGCTGCCCGCGCGCGGCGACGCCGAGGCGCAGGCCGAGTACCTCACGCACTTCCGCGCCGACGCGATCGTCCGCGACGCCGAGCTCGTCCGCGAGCGGCTGCTCGGCGACCGGCCGTGGAGCGTGCTCGGGCAGAGCTACGGCGGGTTCTGCGCGACGACGTACCTGTCGATCGCGCCCGGCGGCGTGCGCGAGGCGTTCGTCACCGGCGGGCTGCCGCCGGTCGGCGTCCCGCTCGACGACGTCTACCGGTCGCTCATCCGGCGCCAGCACCGGCGGCTCGAGCTCTACTTCGAGCGCTACCCCGAGGACCGCGAGCGCTGGGAGCGCGTGCCCGACCGCTGGCTGCGGACGGTCGGCCGCGAGGCCGGCATGTCGACGGCGCCGGAGGAGCTGCACTACCTGATCGAGTACGGCCCGGAGTCGCTGGGCTTCGCCGAGCGCGCGCGCAGCATGGCGTCGCTGGCGACGGCGCCGCTGTACGCCGTCCTGCACGAGCCGATCTACGCCGAGGGCGAGGCGACGCGCTGGGCGGCGCAGCGGATGCTCGACGAGCTGGGGGCGCCGCTGCTGGCCGGCGAGATGATCGTGCCGGCGATGTTCGAGGACGACCCGGGGCTGCGCCCGCTCGCCGAGGCCGCGCACCTGCTCGCCGAGAAGGACGACTGGCCGGCGCTCTACGACCGCGCCGCGCTCGCCGCCAACGACGTGCCGGTCTTCGCGGCGGTCTACCTCGACGACCCGTACGTCGACGCTGACTTCTCGCTCGCGACCGCCCGGATGATCCGCGGCGCGCGGACGTGGGCGACGAACGAGCTGCAGCACGACGGGCTGCGGACCGGCGGCGCGCTGAAGCGCCTGCTCGCGATGGCGCGCGGCGAGGCCTGAGCGCGCCCCTGAACAGAACCTGGGCGGTCCCTGTTCGGGACCGCCCGGTTCTGCTTCGTCCATCGGAAGCGCGCTGCGCTCGCTTGAGGGGTGCCCGTCCGGTTGCGGGAGCAAACGACGACGCCGGGCCGCCGCTAGGCTCGGCCCCCGCCGATGCCGTCCATCCCGTTCAACATCGCCGACCACGTCGGGCGCACGCCGATGATCCGGCTGACGCGGCTGCTGCCGGGCAGCGACGCCGAGCTGTACGGCAAGCTCGAGGCGTTCAACCCGGGCGGCAGCGTGAAGGACCGCATCGGGGTCGCGATGCTCGACGCCGCCGAGCGCGACGGGCTGATCGAGCCGGGGCGGACGACGATCGTCGAGGCGACCAGCGGCAACACCGGCATCGCGCTCGCGTTCGTGTGCGCGGCGAAGGGCTACGACCTCGTGCTCACCCTGCCGCAGGGGATGAGCCGCGAGCGCGAGCGGCTGCTGCAGCTGTACGGCGCGCGCGTGGAGATCACCGAGTCGCTGGGCGGGATGAACGAGGCGGTCGACGCGGCGCGCGCGATGGCGGCGCGCGACGACGTCTTCCTCCCCGACCAGTTCTCCAACCCGGCCAACCCGGAGGTCCACCGCCGCACGACGGCGCCCGAGATCCTCGAGGCGCTCGACGGGCGCGTGGACGTGTTCGTCGCCGGCGTCGGCACCGGCGGCACGATCACCGGCGTGGGGGAGGTGCTCAAGGACCGCGACCCGGCGACGCGGGTGATCGCGGTCGAGCCGGCGTCCTCCGCGGTCCTCTCCGGCCAGCCGCCCGGGCCCCACAAGATCCAGGGGATCGGCGCCGGGTTCGTGCCGCCGGTCCTCAACCGCGAGGTGATCGACGAGATCCTCACGGTGACCGACGAGCAGGCGATCGAGACGTCGCGGCTGTGCGCGCGGCGCGAGGGCGTGCTCGTCGGGCTGTCGTGCGGCGCCGCGGTGTACGCGGCGATGGAGGTCGCGCGGCGCCCGGAGTCGGCGGGCAAGCGGATCGTGTGCGTGCTGCCCGACTCGGGCGAGCGCTACGTGTCCACGCCGTTCTTCGCGCCGTAGCACCAGTCGAGCACGGCCGGCCACGGGCCGAACCCGGCCTCGGTGTTGATGTGCCCCGTGCCCGGCAGCAGGTCGACCGGGACGTCCAGCCGCGCGCCGTACACGCCGGACGCGTCGGCGCAGTACGGGTCGTCGTCCGAGCACACGAGCCGGGCGTTCGCGGCGAGCGACGGGTCCCGCGGGACGGGGAAGAAGTTCGCCAGCTCCGGCGGCGGCGGGTCGAGGCACGGCGGGGCGACGAGCAGGACGCGGTCGGCCGCCGGGCCGCCGCGGGCGCGGTGGTGCAGCCACAGGCAGCAGCTGAGCGAGTGGCAGATCACCGTGTCGCCGGGCCGCCGCTCGTGCTCCAGCGCGGCGAGCCACGCGTCGAGCCGGGGATGGTCGGGGTCGGGGAGGTCCGGGTAGCGGACGTCGTGGCCGTCGCCGCGCAGGCGATCGGCGAGCCAGGTCTGCCAGTGGCCGGGGCCGGAGCCCTGCCAGCCGTGGAGGATGAGGTAGCCCACGGCGCGTTAGCCTCTCAGACCGTGTTCGGGCTCAGCACCCTGGCGCGGCTCGCCCGCGAGGTGCATCGCGACGTGTCGGCCGCGCGCGAGCGCGACCCCGCCGCGCGGGGCGTCACGAGCGCGGAGATCCTCGTCACGTGGCCGGGCGTGCAGGCGGTGCTCGCCCACCGCGTCGCCCACGCCCTCCAGGAGGTCGGCGTGCCGGTCGTGCCGCGCGCGCTCTCGATGGTCTCCCGCGCGGTGACGGGGATCGAGATCCACCCGGCCGCCCAGATCGGCGGCGGCCTGTTCGTCGACCACGGGATGGGCGTCGTGATCGGCGAGACGGCGACGATCGGCGACGACGTGACGCTGTACCAGGGCGTGACGCTGGGCGGCACCGGCTTCGCCACCGGCAAGCGCCACCCGACGGTGCAGGACAACGTCACGATCGGGTCGGGCGCCAAGCTGCTCGGGCCGATCACCATCGGCCACGGGGCGAAGGTGGGCGCGAACTCGGTGGTGATCCACGACGTGCCCGCGAACTCGACGGTCGTCGGCAACCCCGGCCACCCGGTCCGCGTCGAGGGCCGGCGCCCCGAAGGGCCGGACGCCGACTGGGTCCACCTCCCCGACCCGATCGCCGACGCGATCAAGGGCCTCGCCGCGCGCATCACCGCGCTCGAGCAGGCGGTCGCGCAGCTCGCCGGCGAGGACGAGCCGCCGAAGGCGGGCGAGGTCCGCCCGCTGCGGCCGGTGCGCGGGCCGAACCCGGCCGGGGGCTAGTAGAAGACGGTCCGCGCCCGGTGGCGCGGTCGCGCCTTGTACTCGGGCTGCTGGCCGCGGTTCCACAGCCAGCCGTCGAGCGTGCGCTCGGGGACGCCGAGCCGGTGCGCGAGGTGGGCGCAGGCGTGGACCGCGCAGGCGCGGATCTCCCGCTCCTGCGCGGCGCTGGTGAGGAGCCGCTCGTCGTCGATCGTCGCCGCGAGGGCGTCGTCGTAGACGAGCACGCCGTCGCAGCGCAGGACGTGGGGGACGAGGTTGTCGGCGAAGATCGTCAGCGTGTCGAGGTCGGGGAACGTCGCGACCCCGGCGAGCGCCAGGTCGTTCGCGAGGATCTGTGCGCGCTTGTAGAAGCCGCGGTCGTTCCACATCGGCATGCGCGCCACCGCCGCCGCCAGCTCCTGCGCGGACCGCGCCCGGACCGCCTCCAGCGCCGACCGCTCGCCCAGGAACGCGCCGAGCTGCCGGAGGGCCTGCGCGTACAGCGCCATCAGCTCGTGGCCGGGATGCTGGCCGCAGACCTCGGCGATCTCCTCGGTCCGGATCGCGCGCAGCTCCTCGCCGGTCCATGGGCCGTGGGCGCGGAAGCGGTCGGTCAGCCCCATCGCGACCGTGAAGTAGCCGGAGACCGGGCTGCCGTCGACGACCCGCTTGCGCAGCTCGGGGAACCAGCCGGAGCCGAAGTTGATCGCGGTGAGCGTGAGCAGGTAGGCGGCCACCGCGCCGGGCGAGCCGTCGAGGAAGTGGCGCTCGGGGTCCAGCGCGGGCGGCGGCCCGGGCTCGACGTCCTGCGCCCGGTCGAGGTCGATGCGCACCCAGCGGGCGTCGCGGGCGACCCGGGCGCAGTGGGCGCGGACCTCATCGGAGAGCGTGGCCACCGGCGGAGAGTACGGGCACGCACGGGTTCCGCGTGACCGCGAGACCCGGTTCCCGCGCGGGCCGGTCCTGCGGCTGACGTGACGCGACCCTCGCTAGAGGAGCAGGCAGGTCGACGAGCCGTGCGCCACCAGCGCGCCGTCGCTGACCCGGGTCAGCCGGCCCTCCGCCGTGGCGACCCGCGAGCCGCCGTGGACGACGTGGCCCTCCGCGCGCAGCTCGCCGGTCTCGACGGTCACCTGGCGCACGAGGTTGACTTTCATCTCCAGCGTCGCGTAGCCCTGGCCGGCGCCGCGCGTGGTGTGGACGGCGGCGCCCATCGCGCTGTCGAGCAGCGTCGCGGCGATGCCGCCGTGGACGGAGCCGATCGGGTTGTAGTGGTCCTCGCGCGGGGTGAGGACGAACGCGATGCGGCCGGGGTCGGCCTCGACGAGCCTGAAGCCGAGCAGCCGCTGGATCGGCGCCGGCGGCAGCTCGCCGTCGCGAATCCCGCGCATGATCTCCAGGCCGCTGAGCTGGGGGGACGTGGTCATCAGGTGCCGATCCTATGCTCCGCTGGTGCCCGCCACCGACGCCCACGTCGAGCGCCTCCTCGAAGGCCTGAACCCCGCCCAGCGCGAGGCGGTCACCCACGGCGACGGGCCGCTCCTCATCCTCGCCGGCGCCGGGTCGGGCAAGACGCGGGTCCTCACGCACCGCATCGCCTGGCTGAACCACACGAACCGCGCGCGGGCCAGCGAGCTGCTCGCGATCACGTTCACCAACAAGGCGGCGCAGGAGATGCGCGAGCGCGTCGAGGTCCTCCTCGGCCGGCGGACGCGCGCGATGTGGATCATGACCTTCCACTCGGCCTGCGCCCGGATGCTGCGCGCCGAGGCCGAGCGGCTCGGCTACACGAAGCGCTTCACGATCTACGACCAGGCCGACGCGCGCCGGGTCGTCAAGCGCTGCCTCGACGAGGCGGGCGTCGACCCCAAGCGCTTCACCCCGGCGGCGGTCCACAACCAGATCTCCGACGCGAAGAACAAGCTCCGCGACGCCGAGGCGTACCGCCAGCTCATGGGCTCGTACTTCGAGCGGACGGTCGCCGAGGTCTACGAGCTCTACGAGCGCGAGCTGCTGCGGATGAACGCGATGGACTTCGACGACCTGCTCGTCCGAGCGGTCAACGTCCTCGAGCTCTTCCCCGAGGTCCGCGACCGCTACGGCACCGCGTTCCGCCACATCCTCGTCGACGAGTACCAGGACACGAACCACGCCCAGTACCGCTGGCTCCAGCTGCTGACGACCAAGCACCGGAACCTGGCGGTGGTGGGCGATGACGCGCAGAGCATCTATGGGTTCAGGGGCGCTGACATCTCAAATATCCTTGACTTCGAAAAGGACTTCACGGACGCCCGCGTCGTCAAGCTCGAGCAGAACTACCGCTCGACGCAGACGATCCTCGACGCCGCGAACGCCGTCATCGCGAACAACCGGGCGCAGAAGCCCAAGCACCTGTGGAGCGAGCTCGGGCGGGGGACGCCGATCACGGTCCGGGAGCTCGACGACGAGCACGCGGAGGCGCGGTACGTGGTCGGGCAGGTCGAGCGGCTGGTCGACGGCGGCGCGAGCCTGCGCGAGATCGCCGTCTTCTACAGGACGAACGCGCAGTCGCGGGTGCTGGAGGACACGCTCGTGCGCAACGAGGTCTCCTACCAGGTCATCGGGGGGACGAAGTTCTACGACCGGGCGGAGGTCAAGGACGCGATCGCGTACCTGATCCTGCTGTCCAACCCGCAGGACGCGGTGTCGTTCTCGCGGATCGCGAACTCGCCGAAGCGGGGGATCGGGGCGACGTCGCTGGCGCGGGTGCTCTCGCACGCCGACACGCTCGGGGTGCCGGTGTGGGAGGCCGCGGCGGACCCGGCGTCGGTGCCCGGGCTGGGGACGGCGGCGGTCAGGGCGTTCGGCCGGTTCATGGACGTCATGTCCGGGCTGCGCGCGCGGGCGGAGGACGGCGTGCCCGTCGGCGACCTGCTCGAGGCGGTGCTGAACGAGACCGGCTACATCGAGGCGCTGGAGGCCGAGCGGACGATCGAAGCCGAGGGGCGGCTGGAGAACCTCAAGGCGCTCGTCGAGGGCGCGCGCGAGTTCGACGCGCTGGCCGACGAGGACGCCAACACGCTCGACGACTTCCTCCAGCACGTCGCGCTGCAGTCAGACGCCGACACCCGCCGCGACGACGAGGGCATGGTGACCCTCATGACCCTCCACAACGCGAAGGGGCTCGAGTACCCGATCGTGTTCATGATCGGCTGCGAGGAGGGCGTGTTCCCGCACTCGCGGGCGCTCGACGAGGGCGGGCTCGAGGAGGAGCGGCGGCTCTGCTACGTCGGCATCACGCGGGCGCAGCGCGAGCTGACGCTGACCTCCGCGCGACGGCGCAACGTGTTCGGGGCGCAGACGTTCGGGATGCGCAGCCGCTTCATCGACGAGATCCCCGCCGAGCTGACCGACCGCGAGGAGCCGCTCGTCGCCGCCGGCCGCGCGCGGCCGGGCGCGTGGGCCGCGGCGTCGCAGGCGACCGCCGACCGAGCCGAGGCCCGCCGCGGCGCGCGCTACGGCGGAGGGGTCGGGGGCGGAGGCGGCGCGACCGACTACCGGATGGGCGACGACGTCGTCCACGCCGCGTTCGGCGAGGGCGTGGTCACCGGCGTCGAGCCGGGCGGGATCGTCGTGGTGCGGTTCGCGTCGGACGGGTCGGAGCGCAAGCTCATGGCCGAGTACGCGCCGATCTCGAAGCGGTAGCGCGGGGGGAGCAGCGCGGCGCGGCGGCGAGCAGCGTGCAGCGGTCGAGGGCGGTGCGCCCGTGGGGCGAAGGCGCGCAGGGGCGGGCGGCACCGGGTATCACCACCGCATGGCCGCCGCCACATCGGTCCCGCAGCGGCGGGGCGCGCCGCGCGTCGACGTCGCGCTGCCGCTGACGCTCGCCCGCGCGCAGCGGCACGGAAAGCCCGTGAGCGCGCGCACGATCGACCTCTCCGTCGGCGGCGCGCGCGTCGCGGCGGATCGCCCCCTGCACGTCGACGAGGTGCTCCACTTCGACCTGCACTGCCGCAGCGGCGCGCACGTCTGCGGCGAGTGCCGCGTGCTGCGCGAGCACGTCGGGCGCACGTACGCCGTGCGGTTCGAGCGGCTGGACGGCGACGACGCGGCGGCCGAGCTGCGGCGCGTCGCGGCGGCGGGCTAGGAGGCGGGGCGAGGGCGGCGCCGGCGGCGCCGGCGCACTAGACCCGCGGCGCCAGCGGCACCGGCGGGCAGAGCAGGACGAGCGAGCACTGCTCCTCCTGCGGCTCAGCGGCCGCCGGGTCGCCGGAGGCGGACGGGTCCGGCGCCGGCTCGGCCTGCTCCTGCTGCGTCCCGCCCCCCGCGGCCTCCGGGGCCGGCGGGGGAGGCGGCGCGACCGGCTCCGAGGCCGCGGCGGCCGCCGGGCGCGGCGCGCGCCGCGGGTCGCGGCCGAGGGCCCGCGCGATCACCCGGAACGACGCCCGCCCGCGGCCGGCCCAGTCGAGCAGCCCGGAGTCCCACTGCGGGCGCGGCCGGTCGACGTTCCAGTGGTAGAGGTAGACCCGCGCGATCCGCCGCGTGCGCCGCGCCATCCGCAGCAGGTAGCGCGTCACGCGGCCCGCGCGCCGCGCGCCCACCGGGAACGGGTCCTGGCCGCCGTACTTCGCCCGGTACACGACGCCACCGGTCTCGGTGATCCAGACCTTCCCCCGCACCCGGCGCAGGAACGTCCGCGTCCCGCTCCACCGCAGCCGGTTGACGTCGCCGTAGTTGTGCAGCCCCCACAGCCGCGCCCGGTGCCGCGCGGCGCGCTCGAAGCGGCGCAGCCACGTGCTCATGTTCCCGGCGGTCAGCACCGCCGCCGCGAGCACCCGGCAGCGCGGGCACGAGGACTTCAGGGCGTCGTAGTAGCGCGCCACCCGCTCCGGCCGCTGGCACGTCGGCTGCGAGCAGTGGTTGGCCTCGTTCCAGGTGATGTAGTCGCGCACCCACGGGTACCGGAGGCGGAACGCCCGCACCGCCCGGCGGTACTCGCGCACCGACGGCAGGTACAGCCGCGTCCACCCGACCCACCCGTGGCCGAACCCGACGAGCGGCTGGATCCCCCGCCGGCGCGCCGCCTGCAGCCACTCGTCGACGAGCGCCTTCTCCTGCGCGGTGCCGATCGACGCCGTGTACCACGGCACGACCAGCCGGGCCTTGCGGATCCCCAGCCACGCGAGCCGCGGGTCGTCGAACATGTCGGCCTTCTGGTCGCCGATCGCGATGAGCGGGCCGCGCGCGGCGGCGCCGGCCGGCGCGGCGAGCGCGCCGGCGGCGAGCACGACGGCGAGGAGGGCGAGGAGTCCGTGTCTCATGGGGTCCGGGAGCCGCCGTAGCCTACGCGGCCCCATGGCGACCATCATCGACGGCAAGGCGATCGCGGCGGCGGCCCGCGAGCGGGTCGCGCGCGACGTGGAGGCGTTCCGCGCCGACACCGGGCGCCGGCCCGGCCTGGCGACCGTGCTCGTCGGCGACGACCCCGCGTCGGGCATCTACGTCGGCGGCAAGCAGAAGGCGTGCAGGGAGGCGGGGATCGCGGGGTTCGACCACCGCCTGCCGGCCGACGTGCCGCGCGACAGCGTCGTCGGGCTGCTCGCCGAGCTGAACGCCGACCCGGCGGTGAGCGGGATCATCGTCCAGCTCCCCGTCCCCGGCCACCTCGACGGGACCGAGCTGACCGGCCTCGTGCGCGCCGACAAGGACGTCGACGGCCTGACCGCCATGAGCGCCGGGCTGCTCGCGCTCGGCCGCCCGGGGCTGCGCCCCTGCACCCCGGCGGGCGTCATGCACCTGCTCGACCACGCGGGCGCCGAGCTGCAGGGCGCCGAGGCCGTCGTCGTCGGCCGCTCCAACCTGTTCGGCAAGCCGATGGCCCAGCTGCTGCTCCAGGCCAACGCCACCGTGACCGTCTGCCACTCGCGCACCCGCGACCTGCCGGCGGTGACGCGCCGCGCCGACGTCCTCATCGCCGCGGTCGGCCGCGACCGCATGGTCAAGCGCGACTGGGTGAGGCCGGGCGCGACGGTGATCGACGTCGGCATGAACCGCTCGGAGGACGGGCTGCACGGCGACGTGGACTTCGCCGAGGTGCAGGAGGTCGCGGGGGCGATCACCCCGGTCCCGGGCGGCGTGGGGCCGATGACGATCGCGATGCTGCTCGCCAACACCCTCCAGGCGGCGCGGATGCAATCCTCCGAGGCGTGAGGCTCTCCCGACTGCGCTCCGGCGAGACGGTCGCCCTGGGCGGCGCCGTCGCCCTCGCCGTCCTGCTCGGCCTCGACTGGTTCTTCCTGTCGACGCCCGACGCGCGCGTGGGCCAGCACGAGTCGGGCATCCGGTCGCTCGGCTGGTTCGCGGAGGTGCTGCTGATCCTCGCCATCCTCGGCGCCGTCGCCCTCGCGTTCTTCACGGTGACCCAGCGCGCGACGGCCGTCCCGATCACGCTCGCGGTCTTCACCACGCTCTTCGGGGCCCTCGCGGTCCTGACCATCGCCGTGCGGCTCGTCGCCCAGCCGGGCCTCGGCGTGGACGCCGGCAACGCCGACGTGGAGGTCGAGCTGCCGGCGTACCTCGGCCTGGCGGCGGCGGCGGCGATCGTCGCGGGCGCCTGGCGCGCCGTCGGCGACGAGCGCATCGACGCGGCGGAGTCGCTCGAGCAGACCGAGGAGGTCCTGCGCGTCCGCGGCGCGCCGCGGCCGGCGCCGCCCCCTACCATCGACCGGGCATGATCGACCGCGACCAGGTGCTCCACGTCGCGCGCCTCGCGCGCCTGGAGCTGAGCGAGGAGGAGGTCGAGCGCATGAGCGGCGAGCTCACCGGCATCCTCCGCCACATCGAGAAGATCGGCGAGCTGGACCTCGAGGGGGTCCCGCCGACCTCGCACGTCGTCGAGGTGGCGACCGCGCTGCGCCCCGACGAGCCGCGGCCGTCGTGGCCGCGCGAGGAGCTGCTCGACGCGGCGCCGGCCGTCCGCGACGACGGCTTCGAAGTGCCGAGCCCGCAGGCATGAGCGACGAGATCCTTGCGCTGACCGCCGCGCAGGCGGGGGAGAGGATCCGCGCGGGCGAGCTGCGCTCGTCCGAGGTCTTCGAGGCCTACCGCGAGCGCGCGGCCGCCGACGAGCTGAACGCGTTCCTCTGGGTCGCCGAGGACACGCCGGCCGCCGCGGGGGAGGACGCGCCGCTGGCCGGCGTCCCGCTCGCGGTCAAGGACCTGTTCTGCACCGAGGGCGTCCCGTCCCAGGCGGGGTCGCGCATCCTCGAGGGCTACCGGCCGCCGTACACCGCCACCGTCGTGCGCAGGCTCCGCGACGCCGGCGCCCCGCTGCTCGGCAAGACCAACCAGGACGAGTTCGCGATGGGCTCGTCGAACGAGAACTCGGCGTACGGGCCGGTCCGCAACCCGTGGGACCGCACGCGCGTGCCGGGCGGGTCGAGCGGCGGCAGCGCCGCGGCGGTCGCGGCCGGGATGGCGCCGTGGGCGATCGGCACCGACACCGGCGGGTCGATCCGCCAGCCGGCCGCGCTGTCGGGGATCGTGGGGATGAAGCCGACGTACGGCGCGGTCAGCCGCTACGGGATGATCGCGTTCGCCTCGTCGCTCGACCAGGCCGGCCCGCTGACCCGCGACGTCACCGACTGCGCGCTGCTCTTCCGCCACATGGTCGGCCAGGACCCGTGCGACTCGACGTCGCTCGCGTTCCCCGAGGAGGTCCGGCTGCCGACCGCCGAGCGGCTCGACGGCATCCGCCTCGGCGTGCCCGAGGAGCTGACCGGCGAGGGGATCGAGCCCGGCGTGCTGGAGAACTTCCACGCCACGCTCGACCGGGCGCGCGAGCTGGGCGCCACCACGCACCCGATGCGCCTGCCGCACGCGCCGCACGGCCTGAGCGCCTACTACATCATCGCCCCGGCCGAGGCGAGCGCGAACCTCGCCCGCTACGACGGCGTCCGCTACGGCCTGCGGTCCGACGAGTACGACGACCTCCTGTCGATGTACACCCGCACCCGCCACGACGGGTTCGGCCCCGAGGTGCGCCGCCGGATCATGCTCGGCACCTACGCGCTCTCCTCCGGCTACTACGACGCCTACTACGGGCGCGCCCAGCAGGTCCGCACGAAGATCGCCGACGACTTCCGCGCCGCGTTCCGGGAGGTCGACTTCGTCGTGACGCCCACGTCGCCAGGCGTGGCGTTCGAGCTGGGCGCGAAGACCGACGACCCGTGGGCGATGTACCTCAACGACTACTGCACGGTCCCCGTACCGCTCGCCGGCCTGCCCGCGATCTCGATCCCCAGCGGGCTGAGCGAGGGGCTGCCGGTCGGCTTCCAGGTCATCGGCCCGGCGTTCAGCGAGAACCGGATCATGGACGCCGCGTACGCGCTCGAGCAGGTCATCGGCTTCGACGGGAGCGCCGCCCGGGCATGAGCGTGCAGTGGGAGCCCGTCATCGGCCTGGAGATCCACGTCCAGCTCGACACCCGGACGAAGATGTTCTGCTCGTGCGCGCTCTCGTTCGGCGAGCCGCCGAACACGCGCTGCTGCCCGGTCTGCCTCGGCCTCCCGGGGGCGCTCCCGGTCGTGAACGCCAAGGCGATCGAGTACGGGCTGATGATCGGGATGGCGCTGGAGTCCGACCTCGCCGAGCGGTCGATCTTCCACCGCAAGAACTACTTCTATCCCGACAACCCCAAGGCGTACCAGATCAGCCAGTACGACGAGCCCCTGTGCCGCGGCGGGCGGCTGGGGGACGTGCGGATCCACCGGGTGCACCTGGAGGAGGACGCCGCGAAGCTCGTCCACGTCGGCGAGTCCGGGCGCATCCACGGGTCGGACGCGAGCATCGTCGACTTCAACCGCTGCGGCACGCCGCTGGTGGAGATCGTCACCGAGCCCGACGTGCGCTCGGGTGAGGAGGCGCGGGAGTGGCTGCAGCTGCTGCGCGAGACGCTGCGCCAGCTCGGGGTCAGCGACGTCGACATGTCGCAGGGCTCGCTGCGCTGCGACGCCAACATCTCCATCCGCCCGCGGGGCGAGACCGGCTTCGGCACGAAGACCGAGCTCAAGAACATGAACTCGTTCGCGTTCATCGAGCGCGGGATCAAGGCCGAGGTGGCGCGCCAGATCGAGATCGTGGACGGCGGCCGCGAGGTCGTGCAGGAGACGCTCCACTTCGACCCGCGGACCGAGCGGATCACGTCGCTGCGCTCCAAGGAGGAGGCGCACGACTACCGCTACTTCCCCGAGCCCGACCTCGTCCCGATCCGCATCCCGGCCGACATGCTGGAGTCCGCGCGCGCCGCGATCCCCGAGCTGCCCGCGGCCCGCGCCGCGCGCTACGAGGCCGCCGGCGTGTCGGCCGGCAACGCGCGCGACCTCGCGTTCCGGCCTGAGCTGGCCGTGCGCTTCGACGACGCGCTGCCGGTCGCCGACTCCGCGCAGGCGACCGCCGCCCTCTTCCTCAACCAGCCCGAGGTCGCGGCCGAGGCCGAGCCGCGCGCCGTCGCCGAGGTCTCGAACCTCGTGGGGCGCCGCGAGCTGACCCCCGCGAACGCCCGCAGGGTGCTGGAGATCCTGGCCGAGCGCGGCGGCGACCCGGCCGAGGTCGTCGCCCGCGAGGGCCTCGGCGCCATGCAGGACGGCGACGCGCTGGAGGCGATCGTCGAGGCGGCGCTGGCGGCCAACGGCGACGCCGCCGACCGGATCCGCGCCGGCAACATGAAGGCGATCGGCCCGATCATCGGCCACGTCATGCGCGAGACCAAGGGCCGCGCCGACGGGGGCGAGGTCACGCGCCTGGTTCGGGCGAAGCTCGGCCTCTGAGCGCGTACCATGCGCGCACAGCCACCACGGGAGGGAGGCGCCATGGCGCGACTGATCCGCATGGACCGCACCGGCCACACGACGCTGGCCGAGTGGGAGAGGACCGACCAGCCCTCGATCGACGCCGCGGTCGAGGCCTTCCGCCGCGAGCTCGACCGCGGGTACCTCGCGATGGTGAGCACCGGGCCGGGTCACGCCGAGCAGGTGCGCGAGCTGCCGGTCGACGCCGACACGGTGATCCTGCGGCTGCCGATCAGCGGCGGCTAGTGGCCGCGGCGCAGCCGCTCCCCGAGACCGCGCCGCTCCCCGAGACCGCGGCCGTCCGCTGGCGCCCGCGGATGGACGAGCGGCGGCTGGCGCTCTACGCCCGGGCGTGGACGGCGACGACGCTCGCCCACGTCGTCCCGTTCCTGCTCACGGCGGCCGTCCTCGTCGTGATCGAGCCGTGGCTGGCGCCGATGTCCGCGCTCGCGCTCGCGCAGGCGTGGATCATCCCCGAGCTGTACGCCAACCGCGGCGCGAAGGTCGTCCGGCCCAAGCCCCGGGCGGGGGAGGAGGCCGAGCGCACGGCCCTGGGCCTGCTCGGCGACCTCGTCGGCCACGACGCGCGCGACCTGCACGCCCGCACCGGCCTCGTGCTGGAGCGCGGCCGGCTCGGCACCTGGCTGGTCGGCGAGGCGGGCGCGCTCCTGGTCCGCGGCCGGTACGTCCACTGCTTCTGCGTCCGCGTCGACCACCCCGGCCTGCCGAGCGCCGACCGCGTCAGCCACCTCCTGCTCGCGCTGCGCGCCGATGAGCAGGGCTTCGCCACCGTGGCGAACCAGGCCTTCGCCGGCGCGCGCTGGCGCGTGCGGCGCCGCATCCCGAAGCGGATGCGCCCCGCGCTCGACGCGGCGCGGTAGGGCGACGCCTCTTCCACACTCGGCCTAGTCTGTGCGGTCGTGGGGCTGCGGGGGGTGGACCTCGGCAACGTGACGGTCGCGACGACGGCCGACAGCAGGCCGCCGTTCGACGAGGAGACGGTCGTCGCCTTCGAGTCGCTGGAGCGGTTCGGCGGCGCGCTGCGCGCCGCCCGCCGGCGCGCGTTCTTCATCGGCGGCGTGCCCGGGCCGGTCGAGCGCCGCCTCGCCGACCTCGGGGTCGAGGTGCGGGTGCGCGACGTGGTCGACGAGCGGTTCCGGTTCGCCAACAAGCTCCACGTGTTCGACCCGCGCGAGAACGGCGACTGCGAGGTCCTGGTGGCCCTCGACAGCGACGTCGTCGTGGCCGGCGACTTCTCCGAGCACCTCGACGCGGGCGTCGTCCAGGCCAAGCAGGTCGACGGCGACGGCCTGACGTTCGCGCTCTGGCAGCGCCTGTTCGACCTGTTCGGCGTCCGGCTGCCGGCGGTGCGCTTCCCCACCAGCCTGCACCCGGGCGGCTGGACGCACGCATACTTCAACTCGGGCGTGCTGGTCGTGCCGGGCGCGATGCTGGAGGCGCTGCACGGCCGCTGGGCCGGCTTCCTGCGCGGCATCATCGACCGCCACGAGGAGCTGCCCGAGGTCGTCGAGCACATGCGCGACAAGGTCCCGGAGTACCACGAGAGCGCCATGGCGCCCGAGCTGCGCCCGCTGGTCTTCGCCGAGCAGTGGGCGCTGTCGCTGGCGATCCAGGACGCGCGCCTGCCCTACGCGGTGCTCCCGCTGGCGATGAACTTCCCGGTCGCGTACTCCGACGACCACGTGCCGGGCCGCTACCTCGACGAGCGCCTGCGCCCGCACGCGGTCGCGCCGCTGCTGCTCCATCACCACCACTGCGTCGCCGAGGGCCTGCCGCCCACCGGCTACCGTGAGCCCGACCGGGTGATCGAGACGGTGAACGACTTCCTCCGCGAGCGCGCCGCGACGCAGGTCGGCTGACGTGGAGCCGTTCCTCGTCATCGCCTTCTTCTTCGGGCTCGCCGGCGGCGTGGTGGGGAAGGTCAAGGGCTCGTCGTTCGTCCTGTGGTTCCTCGTCAGCGCGATCCCGCCGTTCGCGGGCCTGCTCGCTGCGATCCTCTACCGCGTCGAGCGCGACGAGCCGCGGCGCGCCTGCCCCGGCTGCGGCCGGGTCGTCCCGCTGCACGACGCGCTGTGCACCTCCTGCGGCACCGAGCTCGAGTTCACGGACGACGTCATCGCGCCCGAATCGGCGACGGCGCGCCGGTAGACTCGCCGCGCATGCGAGCGGTCGACGCGATCATGGAGTGCCTCAAGGCCGAGGGCGTGGAGGTCGTGTTCGGCTACCCCGGCGGCGCGAACCTCCCGACGTACGACGCCTTCGTCGACGCGGGCATCCGGCACATCCTCGTCCGCCACGAGCAGGGCGGCGGCCACGCCGCCGAGGGCTACGCCAAGGCGACCGGCAAGGTCGGCGTGGCGTTCGGCACGAGCGGCCCGGGCGCGACGAACCTCGTGACGCCGATCGTCGACGCGATGATGGACTCGGTCCCGACCGTCTTCTTCACCGGCCAGGTGCGGACCGAGCTGCTCGGCACCGACGGGTTCCAGGAGGCCGACACCATGGGCATCACGATGCCCGCGGTCAAGCACTCGTGGATGATCCAGCACCCGCTGGAGGTCCCGCGGATCGTGCACGAGGCGTTCCACGTCGCGCGCACCGGCCGCCCCGGCCCGGTCGTGATCGACATCCCGATGGACCTCTCGCGCGCGGACATCCCGTACGAGCCGGTCACCGACGTCCGCCTGCCCGGCTACCAGCCGACGACCGAGGGCAACGCCAAGCAGATCCGCCAGGCCGCGAAGGCGCTGGCCGCGGCGCGGCGGCCGGTCATCTACGCGGGCGGCGGCGTCGTGTCGGCCGAGGGGTCGGCGGAGCTCGTCGAGCTCGTCCGGCAGGGGCGGTTTCCCTGCACGTGCACGCTCAACGGCCTCGGCGCGTACCCGGCGCCCGACCCGCTCTGGCTCGGGATGCTCGGCATGCACGGCACGCGCGCGGCGAACTACGCGATGGACGAGGCGGACCTCATCGTCGCCGTGGGCGCGCGGTTCGACGACCGCATCACCGGCAAGCTCAGCGAGTTCGCCCCGCGCGCGAAGTTCGTCCACATCGACGTCGACCCGGCCGAGATCTCCAAGAACGTCCCCGCGCACATCCCGATCGTCGGCGACGCCAGGCGGGTGCTCGCCAAGCTGCTCGTGGAGTACCGGGCGCTCGGCGCCGACCCGGCGCGGCTCGACGAGTGGTGGGCGCGGATCGAGGCCTGGCGCGAGCGCCACCCGCTGCGCTACGCGGACTCCGAGGGCGGCGAGATCAAGCCGCAGTACATGGTCGAGGCGCTCTACGAGGCGACCGGCGGGGACGCGGTCGTGGCCAGCGACGTCGGCCAGCACCAGATGTGGGCGGCGCAGTACTTCCACTTCAAGGGCCCGCGCCGGTGGATCAGCTCGGGCGGCCTGGGGACGATGGGCTTCGGCCTTCCCGCGGCGATGGGCGCGCAGGTCGGGCGGCCGGACGAGACCGTGGTCTGCGTCACCGGCGACGGCTCCTTCCAGATGAACGTCCAGGAGCTGGCGACCTGCGCCGAGAACGGCATCCCGGTCAAGGTGTTCATCATGAACAACGGCTACCTGGGCATGGTCCGCCAGTGGCAGGAGCTGTTCTGGGACCGCCGCTACTCGCAGGTCGACATGGGCCGCTTCCCCGACTTCGTCAAGCTCGCCGAGGCCTACGGCTGCACCGCGATGCGGCTGGAGGACAAGGGGACGCTGCTCGAGGGGATGCGGTCGGCCCTGGAGACCGACGGTCCCGTGGTGGTCGACGTGCGCGTCGCCAAGGAGGAGAACGTGTACCCGATGATCGCGCCGGGCGCCGCCGCGCGCGACATGGTGGGGTGAGGGCGTGGAGACGAAGGAGGTCCTGTCCCTCGAGGAGCTGGAGGCGGCCGGCGGGATGCACACCGGCCGCAAGCACGTCCTCTCGATCCTGGTGGAGAACAAGCCGGGCGTCCTGACGCGGATCGCCGGGCTGTTCGCGCGGCGCGGGTTCAACATCGACACGCTGACGGTCGGGCCGACCGACGACGGCGGGGTGTCGCGGATCACGCTGACCGTGGACGGCGCGCTGCACCCGATCGACCAGGTCACCAAGCAGCTGCACAAGCTGATCAACGTCCTGAAGATCCGCGACCTCGAGCCCGGCGAGACCGTCGTGCGCGAGCTGGCGCTGTTCAAGGTCGCGGCGAACGACGGCAGTCAGCGCGCCGAGGTCATGCAGATCGCCGAGATCTTCCGCGGCAAGGTGGTCGACGTGACGAAGCGGTCGCTGATCGTCGAGGTCACCGGCACGACCGACAAGATCGCGGCGTTCGAGAACATGGTGCGCCCGTTCGGCCTCATCGAGATGATGCGGACGGGGGAGATCGCGATCTCGCGGGGGCGCGGCGAGACGTGACGCCCGCCGCCTCGGAGGCCGGCCCGCTCTTCGAGTACGCGATCGAGCCGCTGCCCCCGAGCCCGCTGGGCCGGCGCTGGCGGTGGGAGCTGTGGGAGGAGGGCGGGGCGCTGCTGGCCGCGGGGTGGAGCTTCTCCGAGCGCTCCGCGGGCCGGGCGGTGCACGTCGCCGCCGCGCGGCGGGTCTACGAGCGGCTCGGGCTCGGCGTCGTGCCCGCCGCGGTGGCGCGGGCGGCCGAGAGCGCTCGGGTCCGGGCGCTGCTGCGCCGGCGGCCGGTCGCGGTGCCGGCCTCCGTGCGGTCCTAGCACGCGCCCGCGCCGAACGAGAGCGTCGCGCGGTAGGGGGTGCGCCGGCCGGCGACGTGCAGCTCGACCGCGTGGCACCCCGGGCCGGCGAGCAGGAACCCGCCGCCGAACTGGGTCCACGGGCCGACCGTGCCGCGGTAGCCGAACGCGGGCGCGGTCTCGGCGCAGGCGTGCAGGCGGACGGCGGCGCCGCCGTCGCGGACGGTGAACGGGCCGGCGGACGGCGGCGGGGGCTTGGCGTACAGCAGCCCGAACGCGCGGCGCTCGGGCGGCGGTGCGACGAGCGTCGCGCGCGTCCGGGCGCGGAGGGCGAGGAGGACCTTGACCTCCATGTACGCGCGGCCGGCCCGCGGCGTGAACCGGCTGCCGTCCTCGGCCGCGAGCTGCGCCGCGCCGTCGAAGTAGGCCGGGCCGAGCCGGACGTCGGTCCCGTCCGGACCGGCGACCGGCCCGCGGCCCTCGTTGCGCGTCCGACAGGTGCGCAGCGGGGCACGGTCGTGGTCCTCGGCCGCGGTCGGGCGAGCGGGCGCCGGCGCGCCGCCGTCGCCGCACCCGGGGGCGGCGAGCGCGGCGGCGACGGCGACGGCCACGGCTCGGGCGGCGGCCGGCACGTTCGCGACCGTACGCGCTGGGCGGCGGGGGGCGCAACCGGCGAACTTGTCTGCATACTCAGGCAAGGTCTATGATTGTGCCGTGACGCGCTCGAGGGCCGAGGCGCGGAGGGAGCGGCGTTGATCGACACCCGCGAGGAGCTGATCGACGCGCTCAACGAGGCGGCCGAGCTCGAGCACGGGCTGCTCGTCCAGTACCTGTTCGCGGCCTACTCGCTCAAGAAGCGGCTCGACGAGGGGCTCACCGCCCGGGCGCAGGAGCAGGTGCGGGGGTGGGAGGGCGTCATCGCCGGCGTCGCGCGGGAGGAGATGGCGCACCTCGGCACCGTCTGCAACCTGCTCTCCGCGATCGGCGCCGCGCCGCGCTTCGGCCGGCCGAACTTCCCTCAGCCCAGCGGCTCGTACTACCCGTTCGATTTCCGGCTCACGGCGCTGCACGACGCGACGCTGTACCGGTTCGTCTGCTTCGAGCTGCCCGTGGGCGAACCGCCGCCGGACCCGCCCGTGCGCGCCGATTTCGCGCGCGCGGCGTTCGCGCTCAGGGCGGCCGAGGCGCCGGACGTCGTCCCCGACCCGGAGGTGTTCCGCTACGTCGGCGAGCTGTACGGGAAGATCCGCGAAGGCTTCCGGGCGGTCCCGGAGGGCGAGCTGTTCATCGGGCCGCGCTTCGCGCAGGACACCGACACCTGGTCGAACAGCTTCAGGCTGCACCTCGCCACCGGCCGCTCGTCGGCCGAGCGCGCGATCGACGCGATCGTCCTGGAGGGCGAGGGCTCGCCCGCCAACCGCGAGGGCTCGCACTACGACCGGTTCCGCGACATGCGCGCCGCGCTCGCCGCGCAGCCCAAGCTGGTGCCGAGCCGACCCGTGGTCGACGACCCGCGCACCCGCGCGCACCGCGACGCCCCGCTCGGCGGGACGCTGATCGAGCGCGAGGAGACCGTCGCGGTCGCCGAGCTGGCGAACGCCGTGTACATCACGATGCTGCTCCTGCTGCTCCAGTACTACGGCTACGGCGGCGAGACCCCGGCGCAGCGCGACGCGATCCGCTCCGCCCTGCGCCAGCTCATGAGCGCCGTCTTCCGGCCGCTGGCCGAGATCCTCACCGAGCTTCCGGTCGGCGCCGACCCGGAGAGCGGGACGGCCGGCCCGCCGTTCGAGCTGTACTACGACGTGCGGCCGGCACCGCACGTCGACAACCGCTTCACGATCCTGCTGGAGCGCCTCGACGCGATGTCGCGCCGCGCGCTCGAGCTCGCGGGGGAGGGCGGGCCGCAGCGGCTGGCGATGCTCGCCGACAACATGGCCTGGCTGCGCTCGAACCTCGCCCGCGCGGCGGCGGAGGGCCCCTGATGCTCTGGCTGCACTTCGCAGGGTGGTTCCAGTGCCGCCTCGCCACCGACCCCGACCCGAGCGACGAGCCGCGGGGGGTCAGCGGCTACGCGCACGCCGCGGCCGGCGAGCCCGACCTCGACCGCGTGGTGCGCCTCCAGCCCGCGGGCGCCGTGCAGCGCTCGCACACGCCGCCGGTCGGCGTGTCGGTGCGCGCCGTCGCGGTGAACGGACGGCCGGTCGACGGGCACCCGCTGGTCGGGGCGCGCGTCGACCTGCTCGACTCGCCGACGTTCGAGGGGCGCAACGGGATCGTGGCCGAGGCGGGGAGCGAGCCGATCGTCCCGTTCGTGCTCGAGGTCGCGCGCGACGGCGTCCGGCTCGAGCGCCGGCACGACGACGACGAGCGCTTCCCGTTCCGCGAGCTCCACGCGAGCGGCATCCAGCCCGGCCTCAGCGCGGTCGCCGACGCGACCGGGATCTACGACCTGGCCGAGACGTGGCGGGAGCGCAGCGCGCTGGTGCGGCGCGACCTCGAGGCGAGCACGGACACCGTCGAGCGCGCCGCGCTGCGCAAGCGGCTCTCGGTCATGGCGAACCCCGGCCTCGCGCGCTTCTTCGGCGTCCGCATGCTGTACGCGTTCTCGCTCCGCGGCCGCGCCGTGGTGGAGGACCCGGACGACCGGCTGCCCGAGCGCGTCGACCCCCAGCAGCCGTGGCCGGTCGACTTCTGGCTCGGCGGCTGGGACACCGACGCGTTCCAGGGCTTCATGCGCGGCGCGGTCGGGCTGCCGCTGCGCGGGGCCGGCGAGCGCGAGCCGGTCATCGAGCGGCTGGGCGACCCGGACGCCGCGCTGCGCGCCTGAGCGCCCGGCCGCCGGCGCGCCGGACCGCGTGCCGCGCGTCACGGAGCCCGGCGCGGCTGCGCCGTATGCTCCGGCCGTGGCGGTTCGCACGGGCGAGGGTCCTCCGCTCGTCCGCCTCGGCGTCGCCGAGCGGGCGCGGCTGCGGCGTGCGGTCGACCAGGCCGTGCGGCGCGCGCGGTCGCGGGGCGGCGAGGCGCTGGCGGCGGTCTCGCTGCCGCTCGCGGCCGACGCCGACCCGGCGGCGGTCGCGGTGGCGTCGCGGCGCGCCGGCGAGCCGTGGTTCTGCTTCGAGCAGCCCGAGCGCGGCGCGGCGGCGCTGGGCGCGCTCGGCTGCGTCCGGGCGTTCGAGGCGCGAGGCGAGCGGCGGTTCGCCGAGGTCGCCGCCGCCTGGCGGTCGCTGGCGAGCGAGGCGTCGGGCGATGCCGGCGAGCAGCTCGTCGCCGTGGGCGGCTTCGCGTTCGCCGCCGCGGGGGGCGGCGTCCCGGACTGGGCGGGCTTCGCTCCCGCATCGCTCCACGTGCCCGAGGCCGCGCTGCTGCGCCGCGACGGCGCCGTGTCGGTCACGCTCGCGGCGCTGGCGACCCCGGACGACACCGCAGACGACCTCGTCGCGCGGGTCGAGCGCCGGGCGGCCGAGCTGCGCGCCGCGCCGCTGCCGCTGCTCGATCCCGATCCCGCGGGCCACACGCGCGTGGTCTCGACGATGCCGCCCGAGCACTACGAGGCGGCGGTCGCGGCGGCGGTCGCGCGGATCCGCGGCGGAGAGCTCGCGAAGGTCGTCCTCGCGCGCGAGGTGGCCGTGCACGCGCCGGCGCCGCACGACGCCGCGGCGGTGTTCGGCGTGCTGCGGGAGGCGTTCCCGTCCTGCTTCGTCTTCTGCGCCGGCCGCGGCGACGCCGCGTTCCTCGGCGCGAGCCCCGAGCTGCTCGTGCGGCGCGAGGGCCTGCGCGCGTCGTCGCTCGCGCTGGCCGGCTCGACCCGGCGCAGCGCCGACCCCGCGGTCGACGACCACCTCGGCGAGCGCCTCATGCAGTCGGCCAAGGACCGCTCCGAGCAGCGGATCGTCGCCGAGCGGATCCTCGCCACGCTCGAGCCGCACGCGGTCTGGACCACGGCGGCGCCGGAGCCGGTGCTCGTGAAGGTGGCAAACATCCAGCACCTCGGCACCCCGATCCGCGCGCAGCTCGCCGCGCCGGTGCCGGCGGTCGAGCTGGCCGGCGTCCTGCACCCGACCCCCGCGGTCGGCGGCGAGCCGCTGGAGCGCGCCGCGCCGCTCATCCCGGCGCTTGAGGGCCTCGACCGCGGCTGGTACGCCGGCCCGGTCGGCTGGACGGACGCCAACGAGGACGGGGAGTTCTGCGTCGCGCTGCGCTGCGCGCTCCTGCGCGGCCCCGTCGCCCGGTGCTACGCGGGCGTGGGGGTCGTGGCGGACTCCGACCCGGCCGCCGAGCTGGCCGAGACGGAGATCAAGCTCGCGGCGCTGCTGCCGGTGCTGGCCGGCTAGTAGGCCCGCTTCACGCGGATCTCGACCTCGATCGCGATCCTGCGCGAGCGCGGGTAGACGGGTGCCAGCCCGGCGAACACCGCACAGCCCTCCTCGAACCGGCGCTGGCGCTCCGGCGGTTCGAGTCCCTCGGACGGCGGCATCGGCCCGGCCTCGAGCCGGAACCCGACGCTCCGCCGGGTCCGGGCGAGCTCGCGCCGAGCAGCGCGACGCAGCCCCGCGATCGTGAGGCACCGCTCGGTGGAGGCGTCGAGCAGCCGCCCGGCGGCCGCTCCCTCGCCGTAGAGCCGGCGGAAGAGCGACCTCGGCGGCCCCGTGCTGACGGCGAGCCGGCGCCGGTCGACGTCGAGCGAGCCGCTCAGCCGGGTCGCCGTGCCGCCGCCCGGCAGGTGGATCCAGGCGCACGGCCCGCCGTCGCCGCCGCGCACGACGACGCGCCAGCCCCGCCAGCGCGAACGCTCGAGGACCGCCCGCGCCTCCCGCGCCATCCGCTCCGGCTCGATGCAGTCGCCGCGACGCTCGATCGCGCGCAGCCGCGTCGACAGCGCCGCGACCTTCGCCCGCGCGGGCGCGAACCCGGGCGGCAGCGGCTTCAGCCCGAGCCGCTCGCAGGTTCGCCGGTCACCCCGGAAGACGGCGACGGCCTCTCCGTTGCTGCAGGCCGCCAGCGGCGCGTCGCCGGAGCCGAGGACCTCCCTGCACACGTCGGTGGGCGGCCGCCCGTCGGCGCTGAGAACCGTCGTGTTGGCGTCGAGGCTCGTGCCGTCGTAGCAGCCGATCGCGTTCACCGCGAGCGTCTCGGGGTCGTCGAGGATCGCGGCGGCGGTCACGCCGGCGGCGCCGAGCAGGAGGATCGCGACCGCGAGGCCGCCGTAGCGCGGGCGCCGCCGGCGGCGGCGCCGGGCCCGCTCGGGCGCGGAGATCGCGTCGTCGATGGCGTCCCCGAGCCGGTGGACGAACGGGATCTCGCTCATGGCGTCGCCTCCATCAGGGTGTTCAGCCGCGCGAGCCCGCGGTGGACGCGGACGCGCGCCGCCGCCTCGCTGCAGTTCAGCCGCGCCGCGATCTCCTCGTAGCCCAGCTCGTCGACCACCCGGAGGTGGACGGCGTCGCGCTCGGCGGTGCCGAGCCCCTCCAGCGCGGCCGCGAGCGCGGCGCGGTGCTCGTCGGCGTCGGCCAGCGCCTCGATCGCGCGGCGCGACTCGTCGTCCAGCTCGGGGACCTGGATGCCGAGCCTTCGGATCGCCCGGCGCTCGACCTCCTGGCGGCGGAACCAGTGCGACAGCTCCTTGCCGGCGATGCCGAACAGCCACGCGGCGCCGGGGGTCCCGACGTCGCGGAACCTCCGCCGCCGCTCGTAGGCGACGGCGAACGTCTCCGCCAGCAGGTCGGCGGCCACGTCCGGGTCCAGCACGCGCCTGTAGAAGTAGGCGAGCAGCCGGTCGGCCCACCGGTCGTACAGCTCCCGGAAGGCGCGCGGGTCGGTGCGCGAGGCGACGATCAGCTCGGCGTCGGTCATGGGTCTCACAGCGCTTACGCCGCGAGGCGCGCGCGGCGTTACAGGACCGCGTCGTTGACGCGGCGGTGCAGCTCGCGGTTCGCGCGCCGGTCGCTCGGGACCTCGACGATCGTGGTGCGGTCGCTGCGCAGCGCGGCGTCGAGGGCGGTGCGGAAGGCGTCGAGCGTGCGGACCTCGGCGTGGTCGCAGTCGTAGAGCTTCGCCGCGTGGGCGAAGTCGAGGCCGAGCGGGGTGGCGACGTGCTCGACGTACGCGTCGCCCTCGCCGCTGACCGGCAGGAACTCGAAGATCCCGCCGCCGTCGTTGTTCAGCAGGACGATCGTCAGGGCGAGCCCGTGGCGCTTGGCGGCGAGCAGGCCGCCGACGTCGTGGGCGAGCGCGACGTCGCCGATGAGGAGGACGGCGGGTCCTGCGGCGGCCGCGGCGGCGCCGAGGGCGGACGACACCGTGCCGTCGATCCCGTTGGCGCCGCGGTTCGCGAGCACGCGTGGCGGGTCGTCGCGCGCCGGGAAGAACGACTCGACGTCGCGCACCGGCATCGACGAGGCGACCCACAGCGTCGCGTCCTGCGGCAGTCGCGTGCCCAGCTCCCGCGCGACGCGAGGCTCGGTCAGCTCGTCGCCGAGCACGGCGTCGATCGCCCGCGCCGCCGCCGAGTCAGCGGCACGCCATGCCTCGAGCCACGCATCGTCGCCCTCGGCGGCGGTCGAGAGCAGCTCGCGCGTTGCGAGGGCGGACGCGGTGCTCATCGGGTCCGGCCACGCGGCCGGGCCGGGGACCAGGACCTGCGCGACCCCGGCGTGCGCGTCCAGCCACGCGCGCAGCGGCTTGGAGGTCGGCAGGTCGCCGACGCGGAGGATGGCCTCCGGCCGGTGGGCGGCGACGAACCGCTCGCCGCGCAGCAGCGCGTCGTAATGGGCGATCGCAGCGGGGCCGGTGCGCGCGCCGCTGAGCGGGTCGGCGAGGAGGGGAAGGCGGCGCCGCGCGGCGAAGTCCGCCGCCTCCGGCCCGGCGCCGGTCCCCGCGACGACGACGGCGCGCGCGGGCAGGTCGAGCTCGGGCGGCGGGGGCGCTGGGGCGGCCGGCTCGCGCCGGAGCCACGGCGCCCCGCCGGGCCGGCCGGGAGCGACGCGCTCGAGGACGGCGGCGGCACCCGTCGCGCCGCGCCTCTCCGCGGCGGCGTCCGTCGTGCCGCGCCCCTCCGCGGCGCCGCCCGCCCCCTCGCCCCACTCCGCCGGCGGCACGAGCGGGTCCCGGAACGGGAGGTTGAGGTGGACCACGCCGGGCCGGCCCCCCTCCGCCGTCCACACCGCGCGGCAGGCCAGCGAGCGCATCCACCGCACGCGCTCGGGCGTCGCGTCGTACACGCCGACCTCGAAGAACCACTTCGCGGCGCTGCCGTACAGCTTGACCTGGTCGATCACCTGCCCGGCGCCGACCTCGCGCAGCTCCGGCGGCCGGTCGGCGGTGAGGACGACCAGCGGCACGCCGCCCTCGCGCGCCTCGTGGACGGCGGGCGCGAAGTTCGCCGCCGCGGTCCCGGAGGTGCACGTCAGCACGACCGCCCGCCCGGTCGCCCGCGCGAGGCCGACCGCGAAGAACCCGGCGGAGCGCTCGTCGACGTGCGACCAGCACCGGATCCGCCCGTCGCGGACGAGCGGCAGCACGATCGGCGTCGACCGCGACCCCGGCGACGTGCAGGCGTGCTCGACGCCGCAGCGGGCCAGCTCGTCGACGAGCGCGAGCATCAGGATGTGGTGGTCGTGCGACTGCTGCTGCTCCACGGGTTCACCGCCACCGGCCGCTCCTGGGACCCCGTCCGCCGCCTGGTGGACGCGCAACGGTACCCGGCCGTCGAGGCGCCCGACCTGCGCGAGCACAGCTTCAGATCTCAGCTCGACCGACTCAAGGGGTCTGACCCCTTCACGTTGGCGGGGTACTCGATGGGCGGCAGGATCGCGCTGCACCTGGCGCTCGAGCAGCCGGAGCTGGTGCGGCGGCTCGTGCTCGTCTCGACCACCGCGGGGATCGAGGACCCGGAGGAGCGGGCCGCGCGGCGCGCCGCCGACGAGCGGCTCGCGGACGAGATCGAGCGCGACGGCGTCGAGGCGTTCGCCGACCGCTGGGGCGCCCAGCCGCTGTTCGCCGGCCAGCCGCCCGCCGTCGCGGCGGCGGCGCGCGAGGACCGCCTGCGCCACACGGCGGCGGAACTCTCGACGACGCTGCGGGGCCTCGGCACGGGAGCGATGGAGCCGGTGTGGGACCGGCTGCACGAGCTGGCGATGCCCGCGGTGGTGCTCGCGGGGGAGCGGGACGCGAAGTTCCGGGCGATCGGCGAGCGGCTCGCGGCGGCGCTGCCGCGCGGCGAGCTCGTGGTCGTCGAGGGCGCGGGGCACGCCGTGCACCTGGAGGCGCCGGCGGCCGTGGCGGCGGCCCTGTAGGCGCGCGGCGGGCGCTGCTGCGCGCGAGCGGCGCGGCGGGCCGCGTGCGGGCTCGCCGCGACGCGGCGTCAGCCGGGAACGCCGAGCCCCGGCGCCGCCGGGACGCGGATCGCTCCGCCCGCCACCGCCAGCGGGCCGGGGTCGACGCCGTCGAACAGCTCCAGCGTCGCGAGGCCGCAGGCCGGCAGCGGCGCGAGGGCCGCCGCGGCGTGGACGGCCGCGGCGATCCCGATCGGGCCGTCGAACGTCGAGGCGACGTACGGCTCGGCGCCGGTCGTCCGCACCAGCTCGGCGGCGGCGAGCAGGCCCGAGATCCCGCCGCAGCGCGAGAGCTTCAGGCACACCGCGTCCGCCGCCGCGCTCATCAGCGCGCCCGACTCGGCGGCCGTCTCGTCCATCGCCACGCGGACCGGCACCGCGCGGCGGACCTGGCGCAGCGCGTCGACGCCGTGCACCGGCTCCTCCACCAGCTCGAGGCCCGCGGGCGCGAGCGCCTCGATCGCCGCGATGGCCTCCTCGACCGACCATGCCCCGTTGGCGTCGAGCCGCAGGTCGACCTCCGGACCGGCCGCCGCGCGCACCGCCGCGACCCGCCCGGCGTCGTCGCCGATGCCGACCTTCACCTTCACGCACCCGAATCCCGCCCGGGCCGCCTCGGCCGCCGCGGCGGCGGCGCCCGCGCGGTCCTCGGCGGCGACGATCGCGTTGACCGGGACCTCTGCAGCCGGCCGGTCGGTCAGCAGCGCCGCGACCGGCCGCCCCTCGCGCCGCCCGGCGCGGTCCCAGAGCGCCAGGTCGACGGCCGCGAGAGCCTGCGGCACGTCGGCGATTTCCCGGCACCCGTCGAGCACCGCCGCGCCGCCCAGCTCGCTCGCGCGCGCCAGCACCGGCGCGTACGCCTCGAGCGCCTCGCGGACCGAGCGGAGCGACACCCCGTCGTACGGCTCCAGCGGCGCCGCCTCGCCGCGCCCGCCGTCGATTTCCAGCTCGAGGACCGTCCGCTCGCGCAGCTCGCCGAACGCGGTGCGAACGGGGCGCCGGAACCGCAGCGTCCGTGCCTCGATCGCGACCGTCATCTCAGGAGAGCAGGATCCCCGCCGAGAGCAGCACGCAGAACACGAGCTGCAGCAGCCCGGTGCCCGCGAGCGCGCGGTTCAGCGTCGGGCCGTCGGAGTGCGTCTGGACCGTCCGGCCGAGCCGCACCGCAAGCGGGACCGCGAGCACGGTCAGCAGCACCCACGGGCCGATCGACAGGCACAGCGGTATGAGCACCCCGAACGCCGCCGCCAGCATCGCCGCGTAGACCGCGCGGGTGCGGTCGCGGCCGAGGCGCACCGCCAGCGTCCGCTTGCCGGCGCGGCGGTCGGTCTCCAGGTCGCGGACGTTGTTGACGACGAGGATCGCCGCCGCGAGCAGGCCGACCGGGATCGCGAGGATGAACGGCTCCACCGGCAGCGCCTCGGCCTGCACGTAGTAGGTCCCGGCGACGGCGACGATCCCGAAGAACGTGAAGACGAACACCTCGCCGAGCCCCTCGTAGCCGTACGGCCGCGGCCCGCCGGTGTAGAGCACGCCCGCGAGGATCGACGCCCCGCCGACGAGCAGCAGCACCGGCCCGGCGACCGCGACGAGGTACATGCCGACGAGCACCGCGAGGCCGAAGCTGAGGTACGTTGCGACCAGCACCTGCCGCGGCGGCACGAGGCCGCCGGCGGTCACGCGCACCGGGCCGAGCCGGTCCTCGGTGTCGGCGCCGCGGCGGGCGTCGGAGTAGTCGTTCGACAGGTTCGTCCCCACCTGGATCAGCACCGCCCCGACCAGCGCGGCCAGGAACGCGAGCGGGCGGAACTCGTCGTCGTGGATCGCCAGCGCCGTGCCGACGAGGACCGGCGCGACGGCCGCGGGAAGCGTCCGCGGGCGCGCGGCCATCAGCCAGATGCGCCATGTCCTCACGCCCCGGGCGCCTCCGCCCCGCTCATGCGGCAGCGCCCCTCACGCCGCGCCTCCGCACCCTCACGCAGCCGCGCCCCTCACGGTGCGCCTCCGCCCGCTCACGCAGCCGCGCCCCTCACGGGCGCCGCGGGAACTTCGTGAAGTCCGGCCGGCGCTTGGCCTTGTACGCCTCGCGACCCTCGCGGGCCTCCTCGGTCGCGTAGAAGAGGAGGTTCGTGTCGTGCGCGAGCTGCTGGATGCCGGCCAGCCCGTCCTCGTCGGCGTTGAAGCTCGCCTTCAGCAGCCGCAGCGACAGCGGCGACATCGCCAGCATCTCGCGGCACCACTGGACGGTCTCGTCCTCGAGCCGGTCGAGCGGCACGACGGCGTTGACGAGGCCCCAGTCGAGCGCCTGCTGCGCGTCGTACTGGCGGCAGAGGAACCAGATCTCCTTCGCGCGCTTCTGCCCGACCTGGCGGGCGAGGATCGAGGCCCCGAACCCGCCGTCGAACGAGCCGACGCGCGGGCCGGTCTGGCCGAAGCGGGCGTTGTCGGCGGCGATCGTCAGGTCGCAGACGACGTGCAGGACGTGCCCGCCGCCGATCGCGTAGCCGGCCACCATCGCGACGACCGGCTTCGGCAGCCGGCGGATCTGGACGTGCAGGTCGGTGACGTGGAAGCGCCCGACGCCGCTGCCCGGCCGCTCCTCGTAGCCGCTGTCCCCGCGGACGCGCTGGTCGCCGCCCGAGCAGAACGCCAGCGGCCCCTCGCCGGTGAGGATGATCGCGCCGACCGACGTGTCCTCGCGGGCGCGCTCGAAGGCGTCCGACATCTCGATGACGGTCTGCGGGCGGAACGCGTTGCGGACCTCGGGGCGGTTGATCGTGATCTTCGCGATGCCGTCGCCGGAGAGCTCGTAGCGGATGTCCTCGTACTCGGCGGCGGGCTGCCAGTCGACTCCCATAGGCGGGCAAGGCTACTTTCCGCCGGGTGATCGTCGACGCCTGGCTCCCGCGCGCGGCCGCCGCGCGGCCGGACCACCCCGCGATCAACGCGATGACATACGCCGAGCTGGAGGAGCGGGCGCGGCGCGCGGCGGGCGCGCTGCGGCCGGGCGAGCGCGTCGGGTTGGCGGGCCTCGCGGCCGAGGACTTCGCGGTGATGCTGCACGCCTGCCTGCTGCGCGGGGCGGTCGCGGTGCCGCACGCCGAACATAAAGGTGCCTGGCACCGCAATATTAAGGTGCCTGGCACCGCCGGGGCGGAGGGGGGCTCCGGCGGGGCGGACGGAGGCGCCAGCGGAGCGGAGGGGGCGGAGCGGGACGCCCGCGGGGCCGAGCGGCGCGCGGGCGGGGCGGACGGAGGCGCCCGCGGGGCGGCGTTCAGCGGGCCGGTGGGACACGACCTCGACGCGACCGCGATCGTCGTGCGGACGAGCGGGACGACCGGCGCGCCGCGGGAGGTGGAGCTGACCTATGGGAACTGGCTGTGGAGCGCGCTCGGGTCGGCGGTCGCGCTGGGGCATCCCCCGAGCGAGCGCTGGCTGTGCGCCCTGCCGCTGACCCACGTCGGCGGGCTGTCGATCCTGCTGCGCAGCGTCATCGCCGGGACGACCGTGCTGCTGCACGAGCGCTGGTCGACAGACGCGGTGCTGCTCGGCCTCGACGACGCGACGATGGTCTCGCTCGTCCCGACGACGCTCAAGCGCCTGCTCGACGCCGGCCTGCGCGAGCCGCCCGCGCTGCGCTGGGCGCTGCTCGGCGGCGCGCCGATCCCGCCGGCGCTGCTCGACCGCGCGCACGACGCCGGCGTGCCCGTCGCCTCGACCTACGGCCTCACCGAGGCGTGCTCGCAGGTCACGACCCACGGCCGCCCGCTCTTCTGCACGAAGGTCGCGCTCGCCGGCGACGGCGAGATCCTCGTGAGCGGGCCGACCGTCGCCGGCGGCGGCGTCCTGCACACCGGCGACCTCGGCCGGTTCGACGAGGACGGCCGCCTGTACGTCGTCGGCCGCAAGGCGGACACGATCATCACCGGGGGCGAGAACGTCGCCCCCGCGGAGGTCGAGGCCGTGCTCGAGCAGCACCCGGCGGTCGCGGAGGCGGCGGTCCACGGCCGCCCGGACGAGGAGTGGGGGGAGGCGGTCGTCGCGACCGTCGTGCTGGCGGGCGAGGCGACGGCCGAGAATCTGCGCGCCCACGTCGCCGCGCGCCTGGAGCCGTTCAAGGTGCCGAAGGAGATCGCCGTGCGGGAGGAGCCGCTCCCGCGCACCGCCTCGGGGAAGCTGCTGCGACGCGCGCTCAGCGCGTGAGCGTCACGTCGTGGCGCGCGACCGACGGCGGTTCGCCGGGTCGCCGATCGCTCAGCGCGTGAGCGTCACGTCGTGGCGCGCGACGGACGGCGGCTCGCCCGGTCGCCGTGCGGTGGTGACGACCTGCGCCCGCACCGTGCCGGCGCGCGCGACCGCCGCCCTCACCCGGGCTTCCACGCGCAGGCGCAGCAGCGCGGGGTCGCCGGCGTCGAGCAGAGCCGTCCGGCGGGCGAGCGCGAGCGAGGGGCCGCGCCGTCCTCTCGGCCACAGGCCCAGCCGGCGTGCCGCGGCGCGGCCGATGCGCAGCTCGGCGGTCAGGCTGCACGCCTTCGCGCACTGGGCGCGCAGCGGCAGGCCGGCGCGGAGCGACGCCGCGCGGAGCCGCAGCGGCGCGCTGACGACCAGCGGGGCCGGCGGCGCGGCCGGACCGGGCAGCGTCCCGAGCGGCGAGCGCTCCGCGCCGGCGAGCGGGGTGGCGGCGCCGGGCGGCGCGCGGAGCGGCGCGACCTTGGCGCCCTCCGCGCCCGCGAGCGGAGGGGCGGCACCGGGCGGCGCATCGGTCCCCGGCGCCGGGCCGTCCGGCGGCTCGGGCGCGGGGCCCGGCTCTTCGGGCTCCTCCGCCGGGAGCTCCGGCGCGCCGGGCTCCTTCACCAGCACGTACGCGTCCGTCGAGCTGGTCGTCCCCGAGTCGTCCTCGACGGTCAGGCGGACGAGCACCCAGCCCGGCGTCGCGAACACCGCCTCGGCGGCCTCGCCGCCGTCGACCGGGCGCAGCTCGCCGTCGGCCTCCCAGCTCCAGCTGACGATGCGGCCGTCGAAGTCGTGCGAGCCGGAGGCGTCCAGGCGCACCGGCCGCCCGGCCTCGGTGAACGACGGCTCGACGGTGAACGCCGCGACGGGCGGGGCGGACGCGTGGACGTGCAGGCGGCCGTCCACCGCCGTCCCGGCGCGCCGGTCGTCGACCGCCATGACCCGGTACCGGTACGAGCCGCCCTGCCGCGGGACGAACGTCAGCCGCGGCTCGGCGGTGCGGTGCTCGAAGTCGCCGTCGCCGTCGAGGTCCCAGCGGTACGACTCGATCCGCCCGTCCGGGTCCGCCGCGCCGCTCACCGCGAGCGTGACCGGCTCTCCGGCGAGCGCCGGGTCGGGGACCGCGGTCGGCCAGGGCACGACGGGCCGCCGGTTGGCGCGCCGGTCGTCGCACTCGCCGACGCTGAGGTCGACGCCCGCGCGCTCGACGCCGGCCGCCTCGGTGTCCGACCGGTTCTCGACCTCGAGCGCGAAGCCGTCGCCGGCCTCCCGGCCGTCGAACCGCGACAGCGGCTGCTCGGGCCGGAAGCGCCCCGCGTACGGCGGCTCGGCGCCGCCCACCGGCGTCGGCGCCTCGTCGTCGAACACGGTCCCGACGAAGTCGCCGCGTAAGGCGGCGAGCGCGACCGCCTCGCGCCGGTCGTGCCCGTCCCGCGGCCCGCGAACCGCCACGACGAGGTCGCCGGCGTGGCGCAGCTCGTCGAGGCGGACGTCGACGTCCTTGACGCCGCCCTCGGCGTGCGCCCCGAGGCCGACGGCCGCCCACCAGCGGGGCGGCACCCGGAACGGCGCGTCGCCTGCGTACGGCACCTTCGGCCCCGCGTGCCCGGTGGGCACCGCCAGCGGGATCACCGTCCGGCCGCGGTCGCCGGCCAGCACCAGCTCCAGCTCGATCGGCCGCCCGCAGCCGGCGCTCGCGTACGTGTCGACCGCCACCGGCGCCGACGGCGCGGCGGACGCGCCCGGCGCCAGGTCGGGCCACGCGCCCTCGCCGGCCCCGGCCGCGTCGTCGCCGCCGGCGCGCACCGCGCCGCGCAGGCCGCGGATCGTCTCGCCGCTCGCGTTGCGCACGTCCTGCTCGACCGTCAGCCCCTCGCCGGGCTCGATCACGCCGTCGCCGTCGGCCTCGCCCTCGCGCTCGAAGATCCGCGGCGGCCCGTCGGGCACCAGGCCCGCCGCCTCCCCGACCGTGAACGTCACGCCCGCCCGGGCGGCCTGCCCGTCGTCGTCCTGCGCCCAGACCGTCACCGTCCGCGGCCCGGGCTCGCCGTAGCGCCAGGCGACCCTCGGGTCGGGGCCGGAGAGATCGACCTCGCCGTCGCCGGTCACGTCCCAGCGAAAAGCGTCGACCCGGCCGTCGGCGTCGGAGGACTCGCCCGCGTCGAACGTCACGAGCTCGCCCGGCAGCGGCGCGGGCGGGTTCATGCTCAGGCGGGCGACCGGCGGTGACTGCGCGACGCGCACGCGCGCCCGGGCTTCGGCGACCGTCCCGCCCGGCCCCGTCGCCCGGACGCCGACCGTCACCGTCCCGGGCCGCGCGAAGGCGTGCTCGACCGCCGGCTCGCCGCCGCCGTCGCGCTCGTACGTCCAGTCGCCGTCGAGGTCCCACTCGTACCGGACGACCTCCGGCGACCCGGCCGCGCGGACCGCGGTCAGCGTCGCCGGGGTGCCCACCGGGGGCGCCGCGGGGTCGACCCGCATCGCGACGTCCGGCGTGCCGGCAGGAGGCGCCGCCACGTCGAGCGCGCGGCGCACGGCGCGCGTGCCGCCGCGCTCGTCGACGACCTGCACGCCGACCGTCGCCGGGCCGGTCCGCTCGACGACGTGCATGACCCGGAGATCGGCGGTCGCCAGCTCGTAGCGCTCGTCGCCGTCGAGGTCCCACCGGTAGCGGGCGACGGCGCCGCCGCCGCCCGAGGCCGAGGCGTCGAGGACCATGCGCGTCCGGGCCGCCGGCGGGTCGGGCGCGACCGCGAGGGCCGCCGCCGGCGGCCCGTCCGCGGGCCGGCGCACGCTGCTGCCGACGTCCAGCCGCCCGCCGGTCACCGTCGCGCCCTGCAGCTCGCGCACCCGGTCGACCCCCTGGAGCAGCCGCGCCCGCCACGCGACCGGCCCCTCGCCGGGGTGGGCCGCGGCGAGCAGCGCGGCGGCGCCCGCGACGTGGGGGGCGGCCATCGACGTGCCGTAGGAGGTGGCGTACCCGCCGGGCACCGTGCTCGTGATCAGCCACCCCGGGGCGGCCAGGTCGACGGTGGCGCGGCCGTGGTTCGAGAAGTACGTCAGCCGGTCGCGCTGGTCGGTGGCCGCGACGCAGACGAGGTTCTCGCCCGGCTCGGAGCACGGGGTGAACGGTCGCGCGTCGACGTCCGCGCCGTCGTTGCCCGACGCGGCCACGAACAGGGTCGCGGGCGCGGCGGCGATCGCGTCGGCGACGAGCTGCGAGCGGCCGAAGCCGCCGAAGCTCATGTTGACGACGTCCGCCCCGAGCGAGGCGGCGTACGCGAGCCCCTCGGCGATCGTCGCCGACGAGCCGTTCCCGTCGTCGCCGAGCACCTTGACGCCGACGAGCGAGACGCGCTGCGCGACGCCGGTGACGCCGATCGCGTTGTCGCCCACGGCGCCGATCGTGCCCGCGACGTGCGTGCCGTGGACGTACACCTCGTCGGGGTCGCCGTCGTCGTGGACGAAGTCCCAGCCGCGGACGTCGTCGACGAGCCCGTTGCCGTCGTCGTCGGCGCCGTTCACCGGCTCGGCGGGGTTCGTCCACATGTTCGCGGCGAGGTCCTCGTGCCCGCGGACCACGCCGGTGTCGGCGACCGCCACGAGCACGTCGCGGCTGCCGGTGCTGACCTGCCACGCCGCCAGGGCGCCGATGTCCGCGCCGGGCAGGCCGGGGAAGCCGCCGACCGCCTGCCCGGTGTTGACGAGGCCCCAGAGCCCGGGCAGGAGCGGGTCGTTCGGCGCGCCAACGGCCCGGACGCGGCGGTTGGGCTCGGCGTACAGCACCGCGGGGTCGCGGCGCAGGCGGCGCAGCGCGGCCGGCACGCCGCCGCGGCCGGTCGCGTGCAGCAGCTGGGCCCGCGGCAGGCGCAGCGCGCGCCGCAGCCGCACGCCGGCCGCTCCCCGCGCCGAGGCGCGCTGGTCCGCGCTCGTGCCGGGCCTGAACCGCACGACGACCTCGTCCTCGACGGCGCCGCCCGCCGGCGCCGCCGCGAGGAGGGAGGACGCCGCGACGGCAGCGGCGAGCGCGGCGATCCCCCGCCGGCGTCCCTGCTGCCGATGCCGCGTCCGCGCGCCCAAGAGCGTCCCTGAGCGCTAACGATCGACCTGGAACCGGTGCGGCTTGAGCCGCCCGGCCGGTGCGCAAGGCGCTCAGTCGCCGCGCACCCGGAGCCCCTTCCGCGCCCCGGGGCCCGGGAACTGCTGCGCCGCGCGCTCGAGTGACAGGTCGTCGCGCCAGCGGTCGCCGCGAGCCGCCGAGCGGCACAGCGCGAGCAGGAACGTCACCCCCGCCGCCCACACCGTCAGGGCAGCGAGGATCGTCAGGGTGGTCATGCGAGTCCGAACGCGCCCGGCGTGCCACAGTTGGCCTGTGATCGCTCGCTTCTACTACGACCTGAACTCCCCCTACGCGTACCTGGCGGCCAGCCGGGTCGACGGCCTCGTGCCCGAGCCGGTCGAGTGGATGCCGATCGCCCTCGGCCCGCTGCTCGTGGCCCAGGGGCGCGTCCCGTGGTCGCTCACGCCCGGCGACCGCGAGGCCGGGATCCGCGAGTGCGAGCGCCGCGCGGCGGAGCGCGGGCTGCCGCCGATCCGCTGGCCGGAGGGCTGGCCGGACGCGACGTACAGCGTGAACGGCGCCCGCGCCGCGCTCGTCGGCGAGCGCCACGGGCGCCAGCGCGAGGTGGCGCTGGCGATCTTCGAGCAGGTCTTCGTCCACGGCGGCGCGCTCGACGACCCCGCCGTGCTGGACGCCGCGGGCGCCGCGGCGGGCGTCGACGGGCTGCGCGACGCGGTCGCCGACCCGGCCGTCAAGCAGGAGCTGCGCGACCGCACCGAGGCGGCGCGCGAGCGCGGCGTCGTCGGCGTCCCCACCGTCGAGACCGGCGGCAAGCTGTTCTGGGGCGACGACCGGCTGGAGGACGCGGCGGCCGCCGTCGCCGCATGAGCGGCCCGGACCCCGAGGCCTTCCGCGCCGACATGCGCCGGCGCTGGGAGCGGGCCGCGGCCGGCTGGGAGGCCAAGCGCGACGAGCACCAGCGCGACGCCCAGCCGGTCGCCGTGTGGCTCGTCGAGCACGTCGAGCCGCAGCCCGGCTACCGCGTCCTCGAGCTGGCGGCGGGCGTGGGGGACACCGGGCTGCTCGCCGCCGAGCTCGTGCGGCCGGGCGGCAGCGTGCTCATCACCGACGGTGCCGAGGCGATGGTCGAGGCCGCCCGCCGCCGGGCCGAGGAGCTGGGCGCCGGCAACGTCGAGGTCCGCCGGATGGAGGCCGAGTGGATCGACCTCCCGGCGGCGTCGGTCGACGCCGTCGTGTGCCGCTGGGGCTACATGCTGCTCGCCGACCCCGACGCCGCGCTGCGCGAGACGCGCCGCGTGCTGCGCCCCGGCGGCCGCGTCGCCCTCGCCGCGTGGACCGACTACGACGCCAACCCGTACTTCCACGTCGCCGGCCGCGCGCTGGGCGAGGGCCCGCCGGCGCCGGGCGTTCCCGGCCCGTTCGCGTTCGCCGAGCCGGGCCACCTCGAGCGGCTGCTCGACGCCGCCGGGTTCGACGAGGTCCGCGTCGAGGCGCTCGACTTCACGATGCGCGTGGGCAGCCCCGACGAGTACTTCGAGCGCCAGCGCGCGATGTCCACCCGCCTGCGCGACCGGCTCGAGGAGCTCAGCCCGGCCGAGCACGCGCGGGTCCGCGACGCGATCGACGCCGGCCTGCGCGAGCACACGCAGCCCGACGGCTCGATCGTCCTCCCGGCCCGGACGTGGGTCGCGTCGGCGCTTGGCTAGTCTCGCTGCCCATGTACTACGACGACGACGCCGACCTCTCGCTCCTGGACGGCAGGACCGTGGCCATCGTGGGCTACGGCTCCCAGGGGCACGCCCACGCGCTGAACCTGAAGGACTCGGGCGTGGACGTCGTCGTAGGGCTGCGCGAGGGGTCGCAGTCGGTCGAGGAGGCCAGGGGCCACGGCCTGCGCGTCGCGCCGATCGCCGACGCGGCGAGCGAGGGCGACGTCGTGATGCTGCTGGTCCCCGACGAGCTGCACCGCCAGGTGTGGGAGGCCGAGGTCCGCGACGGGATCGCCGCCGGGAACCTGCTGCTCTTCGGCCACGGCTTCTCGGTCCACTACGGCGAGGTCGAGCCGCCGCAGGGCGTCGACGTCGCGCTCGTCGCGCCCAAGGGCCCGGGCCACCTCGTCCGCCGCCAGTACACCGAGGGCTCCGGCGTCCCCGGCCTCGTCGCCGTCCAGCAGGACGCGACCGGCGGCGCCAAGCCGCTCGCGCTCGCCTACGCCAAGGGCATCGGCTGCACCCGCGGCGGCGTCATCGAGACGACGTTCAAGGACGAGACCGAGACCGACCTGTTCGGCGAGCAGGCGGTGCTGTGCGGCGGGGCGACCGAGCTGGTCCAGGCCGGGTTCGAGACGCTCGTCGACGCCGGCTACGACCCGCAGATGGCGTACTTCGAGTGCCTGCACGAGCTGAAGCTCATCGTCGACCTGATGTACGAGAAGGGCCTCGCGGGGATGCGGTACTCGATCTCCAACACCGCCGAGTACGGCGACTACACCCGCGGCAGGCGGGTCATCACCGACGAGACCCGCCAGAACATGAGGCGCATCCTCGACGAGATCCAGTCCGGCGACTTCGCCCGCGAGTGGATCGCCGAGAACCGCGCCGGGCAGGAGAACTTCCGCCGCATGCGCGAGGAGCAGGCCCGCTCGCTGGTCGAGACGACCGGCAGGGAGCTGCGCGCGAAGATGGACTGGATCCAGACGGAGTTCTGATGGAGGCGTCGACCGCACTCGAGATCCCGCGGGAGCTGCGGCCGGCCGACGGCCGCTTCGGCGCCGGCCCGTCGAAGGTGCGGCCCGAGCAGGTCCGCCACGTCCTCGACCACGCGACCGACGTGATGGGCACCTCGCACCGCCAGCAGCCGGTGCGGGCGGTCGTCGGGCGCGTGCGCGAGGGGCTGCGCGAGCTGTTCGCCCTGCCCGACGGCTACGAGGTCGTCCTGGGGAACGGGGGCACCACCGCGTTCTGGGACGCACTGGCGTTCGGGATGGTCCGCGAGCGCGCGCTGCACCTGACCTACGGCGAGTTCTCCTCGAAGTTCGCGAAGGTCACCGCCGCCGCCCCGTTCCTCGCCGACCCGGTCGTCGTCGAGGCCGAGCCGGGCGACGCGCCGCGCCCGCGGGGCGACGAGTCGGTCGACGCCGTGTGCTGGGCCCACAACGAGACCTCGACCGGGGTCATGGTGCCGGTCGAGCGGCCGGCGGGGGAGGCGCTCGTGCTGGTCGACGCCACCTCCGGCGCCGGCGGCCTGCCGGTCGACGTGACGCAGGCCGACGCCTACTACTTCGCCCCGCAGAAGTCGTTCGCCGCCGACGGCGGGCTGTGGCTCGCGCTGCTGTCGCCGGCCGCGCTGGAGCGCGTCGAGGAGGTCGCGGCGAGCGGCCGGTGGATCCCCGACTTCCTCTCGATCGCCACCGCGCTCGACAACTCGCGCAAGGACCAGACGTACAACACCCCGGCGGTCGCGACGCTGCTGCTGCTCGCCGACCAGGTCGAGTGGATGCTGGCGGGCGGCGGCCTGGACTTCTGCGTCGGCCGCACGCGCGCGTCGTCGGACCACCTCTACGGCTGGGCCGAGCAGCGCGAGTTCGCGTCGCCGTTCGTCGCCGACGCCGAGAAGCGGTCGCTCGTGGTCGGGACGATCGACTTCTCCGACGAGGTCGACGCGGCGGCCGTCGCCGCGACCCTGCGCGCGAACGGGATCGTGGACGTCGAGCCCTACCGCAAGCTCGGGCGCAACCAGCTGCGGGTCGCGATGTTCCCCGCGGTCGAGCCCGACGACGTCCGCGCGCTGACCGGGTGCGTCGACTGGGTCGTGGAGCGCCTGGCGTGAGGGTCCTCGTCGCCGAGAAGATCGGCGCGAGCGGCATCGACCTGCTGCGCGAGCACTTCGACGTCGACACCGCGTTCGACCAGGACGGCTTCGACCTCGCCGCGCGGATCGCCGACTACGACGGCATCCTGATCCGCAGCGCGACGAAGATGACCGCCGAGCTGATCGAGGCCGGCACGCGGCTGCGGGTCATCGGCCGCGCCGGCGTCGGGGTCGACAACGTCGACGTGCCGGCGGCCACCAAGCGCGGGATCGTCGTCGTCAACGCGCCGCAGTCGAACGTCGTCACCGCGGCCGAGCACACGGTGGCGATGCTGCTCGCGCTGGCCCGCAACATCCCGCAGGCGCACATGGCCCTCGTCGGGGGCGAGTGGGCGCGGTCGCGGTTCTCGGGCGTCGAGCTGATGGACAAGACGCTCGGCGTCCTCGGGTTCGGCCGGATCGGGCAGCTCGTCGCCGAGCGTGCCCGCGCGTTCGGGATGCGGGTCGTCGCCTACGACCCGTTCGTCAGCGCCGAGCGCTACCGCGAGCTGGGGGTCGAGCGCGCCGCCACGAGCGACGAGGTCTACGCGCAGGCCGACTTCCTCACCCTCCACCTGCCCAAGACGCCCGACACCGAGGGCTGGCTCAACGCCGAGGCGCTGGCGAAGTGCAGGGACGGCGTGCGGGTCATCAACGTCGCGCGCGGCCCGCTGGTCGTCGACGAGGACCTCGCCGCGGCGCTCGAGTCCGGCAAGGTCGGCGGCGCGGCGCTCGACGTCTTCCGCTCCGAGCCGGTCACCGACCACCCGCTGTTCGGCCACCCCAGGGTCGTCGTCACGCCGCACCTCGGCGCCTCGACCGCCGAGGCGACCGACCGCGCCGGCTACCAGGCGGCCGAGCAGATCGTCGCGGCGCTCGACAGCGGCGTCGTCACGACCGCGGTCAACGCGCCGGCGCTGCGGCCGGAGGACATCGAGGTGCTCGGCCCGTTCCTCCCGCTGGCGCGGCGGCTCGGCCGGCTGGCGATGGCGCTCGCCGGCACCGTCGGCGACGTCGAGGTGCAGGCGCTCGGCCGGATCGCCGAGCGCGACGTGCGCCCGCTCGGCACCGCGGTGCTGCTGGGAGTGCTGTCGGGGCACACCGAGGAGCAGGTCAACGAGGTCAACGCGCCGGTGCTGGCCGACGAGCGCGGCATCGACCTGACGCAGACGACGAACCCGCACGCGCGCGACTTCACCGACCTCGTCCGCGTGACGGTCGGCGGCGAGCGCGTCGCCGGCACGGTGCTCGGCCACCGCGCCCGCCCGCACCTGCTCGAGGCGTGGGGCCGGCGCTTCAACCTCCAGCTCGAGGACCACCTCGCGCTGTTCCGCTACCGCGACGTGCCGGGGATGATCGGCCGCGTCGGCACGATGTTCGGCGAGGCCGGCATCAACATCGCCTCGGCCGCCGTCGGCTACGCGCCCGAGGACGCCGAGGGCGACGGCACCGCGGTCATGGTCGTCACCACCGACCGCCCGGTGCCGCAGGCCGTCGTCGACCGCATCCTCGCCCTGGACGACTTCCAGGACGGGCGCGCGGTCGCGCTCGGCTAGGCCGGCGCCGGCGCCGGCAGCGGCGCGAACGCCTCGCTCAGCGCGGCGACGAGCCGGCGCTGGTCGTCCTCCTCGCCCGCAAGTGCTCGCTGGCGCTCGGCGCCGCCCTCGCCGACGAGCAGCCGGACGAGCGACAGCTCGGCCTCGCAGCGCAGGTCGGCGGCGTGGGGCGCGCAGGCGTCGAGGAGCGGCTCGACCAGCTCGCGCAGCGGCACGCGGCGCTCCCGCACCGGGTCGATCAGCGCCGCTCCGATGCCGTCGCGGGCGGCGAGGAAGCGGTTCTCCTCCAGGACCTCCTGCGCGTGGACGAGGGTCGCCGGCGCGAAGCCCTCGGTCGCCTCGAGCCGGACGAGGCACTGCACGAGCGCGGCGAGCGCCGCCGCGTGCTCGACGGAGGACTGCGCGTCCATGATCCGCACCTCGACGGTGCCGTAGCGCGGCTGGAGGCGGACGTCCCACCACAGGAAGCTGTGGTCGGGGAACGCCCGGCAGCGCACGAGCAGGTCGACGGTCTCGACCCAGTCGTTGTACGAGGCGAACGCGCGCGGGATCCCGACGCGGGGGAACGCCTGGAAGAGCGGCGTCCGGGCGCTCGCCAGGCCGCTGTCGCGCCCCTGCCAGTACGGCGAGTTCGCCGACAGCGCGAGCAGGACCGGCAGGTGCGCGCGCAGCTGGTTGGCCGCCGCCATCGCCGCCGCGGCGCTCGGCACGGCGACGTGGACGTGGAGGGCGAACGTCGGCTCGCGGCGGGCCAGCTCGCGCATCGAGCCGGCGACGACCTGGTGGCGGTCGGCGGCGGCGACGCGCATCTCGTGCCACACGGCGAACGGGTGCGTCCCGGCGCACGCGGCGCGCAGCCCGCGGCGGTCGAGCACCTCGGCCAGCGCCGCGCGCAGCGCGCCCAGGTCGGCGGCCGCCTCGGCGACCGTCGGGTGCGCGCGCGTGTTCAGCTCGATGGCGCCGCTGTGGGTCTCCGAGCACACGACCTCGCGCAGGTCGCCGGGAAGGGCGTCGAGCACGTCCTCCACGCACTGCGCGAGCGCCCACGTCTCGGGGTCGAGGAGCATGACCTCCTCCTCGATGCCGACCGTCCACGGCGGCGCGCCGGCGGGCCAGCGGGCCCAGTCCCCGCTCTCGTCGGAGCGGCTCACGCGGGCAGCACCCAGGTGTCCTTCGCCCCGCCGCCCTGCGACGAGTTGACCACCAGCTCGCCCTCGTCGAACGCCACCCGGCTGAGCCCGCCGGGCACGGCGGTCGCGCGCTCGCCGTCGAACGTGACGAACGCGCGCAGGTCGACGTGGCGCGGCGCGAGCCGGCCGTCGATCACGGTCGGGTGGCGCGAGAACCAGACGGTCTCCTGCGCCACGAACGCCTCCGGCGCGTCGCGGACCAGGCGGGCGACCCGGTCGCGCTCGGCGAGGCCGGCGACCGGCCCGACGAACACGCCCTCGCCGCCGTGAGCCGAGCGCGGCTTGACGACCATCTCGCCGAGGCGGTCGAGGACCTCCTCGAGCCGGCCCGGGCGCGTCAGGTCGTAGGTGCCGACCGAGCGCACCTGCGGCTCCTCGCCGAGGTAGAAGCGGATCATGTCCTCGACGTAGGCCTGGACGAGCTTGTCGTCCGCGGCGCCGTTGCCGAGCCAGTTCACGCAGGCCAGCGTCCCGGCCCGCAGACCCGGGAGGAGCGCGCGGCCGACCGCCGTCAGCTCGCCGGTGCGCCGCTCGCGCAGCACGTCGTCGTCGGTGCGCCGGTAGACCACGTCGACGGCCTCGGGGCGCAGCTCGCGCAGCGTCACCAGCTCGACGCCGAGCAGCTCGGCGAGCTGCCGGTGCTCCCAGTGCGCGCTGTTCGACGGGCCGTCGGTGAGCAGGACGACGCGCGGGTCGTCGCGGTTGCGCAGCGCCGCCGAGCGCACCGCGCGGCCCAGCAGCTCGACGGCCGGCTCGCGGACCGGGACGGCGCCGTCGCCCGCCACGCCCGAGACGGCGTCGCGGGCGGCGAACGCGTACGCCAGCCCGGACGGCGTGCGCAGGTTGTCCTCCAGCACCCGGAACGCGCCGTCGGGGCAGCGGATCACGTCGAGGCCGGCGAGCGCGATCCGCACGCGCGGCGCGGGCAGCTCGGCCAGCTCGGGCTGGAAGTGGTCGGCGCCCTCGACGACGCGCGCGGGCATGACGCCCTCGGCGACGATCCGCCGCTCGCCGTAGGCGTCGGCGAGGAAGGCGTGCAGCGCCCGGACGCGCTGCTCGAGCCCGGCGGCCAGCGGCTCCCACTCCGCGGCGGTGATGATGCGCGGGACGACGTCGACGCGGAACGGCTCGGCGTCCTCGCCGCGCCCGAACCGGCAGCCCTCCTCGCCGAGCCGGCCGCGGACGGTGCGGACGGCGCGGTCGAGGTCGCGCTCGGCGAGACGGTCGAGCACCGGCGCGTACGCGTCGCGCGGCCGGCCCCGCTCGTCGAACGCCTCGTCGAAGATGCCCACGTCGCTTTCCTTTCCCGCCCGACCGCCGCTCACTCACGGTGTCACCACCTTGAACGGAGAGGGGCGGGCGAGGTTGGCCGCTGCGGGCGCGGCGAGCGGCGCCCGGGGCGAGGTCGGCCGCTGCGGGTCGCGGCTACGCCGCCCGCGGCCGCACGGCGCGCGACCGGTGGCGGTGCGCCGCCGCGGCGAACCGGGCGAACAGCGCGCAGTGGTGCGCGTCGTCGATGAGGCTCTCGGCGTGCCACTGGACGCCGATCGCGAAGTCCAGCCCGGCCAGCTCGATCGCCTCGACGACCCCGTCGTCGGCCCACGCGACCGCCCGCACGCCGCCGCCGAGGCGCTCGACGGCCTGGTGGTGGAAGGTGTTGACGCGGATCCGCGTCTCGCCGAGCACGTCCGCGAGCCGGCTGCCCTCCTCGACCCGCACGTCCTGCGTGGCGATGCGCCCCTCCTCCTCCTGGCGGTGGCCGTCGACGTGCTGCACGAGCGTCCCGCCGCGCGCGACGTTCAGCACCTCAGCCCCGCGGCAGATGCCGAGCAGCGGCAGGTCGCGCTCCAGCGCCCGCCGGACCAGCCCGATCTCGAACCGGTCGAGGCCGACGTCGGTCGGCCCGAGCTTCGGGTGCGGCGGCTCGCCGTACAGGCACGGGTCGATGTCGGGACCGCCGGAGACGAGCAGGCCGTCGACCCGGTCGAGGATCGTCTCGACGTCGCGCTCGGCGGCGAACGGCGGGATGACCAGCGGCGCGCCCCCGCCGCGCTCGATCGCGCTCGGGTAGGCCATCGCGAGCGCCATGTCGCGCCGGCCGCCGGGCTCCTGCCTGTGGGCGGAGGTGGCGACCTCGCTGCTGCCCGGCTTGCGCAGCTCGGAGGTCGTGATGGCGATCAGCGGGACGGCCACGTGGACTACTTCACCGAACCCGCCAGCAGCCCCTGCACGAAGTAGCGCTGGAAGGCGAAGAAGACGACGAGCGGGATCGCCAGCGAGACGAACGACGCGGGCGCGATCAGCTCGATGTTCCCGCCGAACTGGCGCAGCTGGCTGAAGATCGCGACGGTGATCGGCTGGGTCTCGCGGCCGAAGGTCAGCGCGACCAGCAGGTCGTTCCACGTCCACAGGAACTGGAAGATGCCGAGCGACGCGATCGCCGGGAGGCCGAGCGGCAGGATCAGCCGGAAGAAGATCGTCAGCTCCGACGCGCCGTCGAGCCGCGCCGCCTCGAGCAGCTCGCGCGGGATCCCGATGAAGAAGTTGCGCAGCAGGAACACCGCGAACGGCAGGCCGAACGCGGCGTGGAAGAGCGCCAGCCCGAGGATCGTGTCGAACAGCCCGACGTCGTTGTAGAGCGAGAAGATCGGGATCAGCGCCATCTGCAGCGGCACGACGAGCAGCGCGACGACGACGATGAACAGCCAGTCGCGCCCCGGGAACTCGATCCACGCGAACGCGTAGCCGGCGAGCGCCGCGACGAAGATCGGGATCGCCGTCCCGCCGATCGTGATCCACAGCGTCGTCCACAGCGAGTCGACGATCTCCTCGTTGTCGAACAGCGAGGAGTAGTTGTCGAGCGTCGCCATCCCGGGCTCGGCGATGACCTTCCACCAGCCCTGGTCCGCGATCTCCTCCGCCGGCATGAGCGACGTGATGAACAGCCCGAACGTCGGGACCAGCCAGAACAGGCCGATGACGATCAGCAGGACGTAGACCGGCGTCCTGCCCAGCGTGCGCACCACGCGCGCGCCGGTGCTCTCGCGCGGCTGCGCGGCTGCGGCGGCGCGCCCTGCGGTGGCTTCGGCGGTGGCCATGGCTACTGCTCGCTCCTGAATCGCTTGACGTTGAGCGCCAGCACGGGGATCACCAGCACGAACAGGAAGACGGCGATCGCCGACCCGAGCCCGAAGTCGTTGACCCCGCCGAATGACGTGCGCCACATCGAGACCGCGATCACGGTCGCGTCGTCCTGCACCGACCCGGGCGCGAGCGACAGCACGATGTCGAACACCTTCAGCACGTTGATGACCATCGTGATGAAGACGACCGACAGCACCGGGGCGAGCAGCGGCACGGTGACGCGCCGGAACACCTGCCACTCGGTCGCGCCCTCCGTCCGGGCGGCCTCGAGCACGTCGCGCGGCATCGACGACAGCCCGGCGCCGATCACGACCATCGCGAAGCCCGCCCAGATCCAGATGTAGGCGATCAGCAGCGACGGCACGATGAGCTTCTCGCCCAGCCAGCTCGGCCCGCTCGCCGACTGCGCGAACGTCGCCTTCCCGATGCCGACCCGGTAGGCGCCGCCCTCCTTGAGGCCCGCGAAGCGGAACGTCCCCTTCGCGTCGGTCTCCGCCGTGCGGGTCCCGCCGCCGGGCGTCCGCAGCTCGACGGTGACGCCGGGTATGCCGCGCTCACCCCGCTCGACGACGCCGGGCCGGCCCCCGCCCGGGCTGAAGTCGCGCCACACGACGCCCGCGACCGACCCCGGCTCGGGCGGCGGGCGCTCGGCCTGCTGCGCGTCCTCGGGCACGTTGCGGGGCGGGATGCCGGTCAGCCCGAGCACCGCGACGCCGCCCGGACGGACCGGCTCGCGCAGCGTGAACCCGCGCTGCGGCGAGCCCTCCATCGCGTCGCGCTGCGACGGCAGCGCGCGCGGCAGCGGCCCCGGCGGGTCGAACGCGTCGGCGACCGCGGAGATCCCCGCGTTGACGACGCCGCGGTCGGGGTCCTCCTCGAGCGTGATCCGCCAGATGACGCCGGCGGCGAAGGCCGAGATCGCCATCGGCATGAAGACCGCCGTCTTGAACGCGACCGACCAGCGGACGCGCTCGAGCAGCACCGCGAAGATCAGGCCGATCGCCGTGACGAGCGCCGGCACCACCGCGACCCAGATCGCGTTGTTCTTGATCGCGGTGATGAGGCCGTCGTCCGTGAACAGCGCCTCGTAGTTGTCGATGCCGACGAACTCGGCGAAGCCGTCCTTGCCGAAGAAGCTGCGGACGATCGTGTAGATCGCCGGATAGACGACCCACAGGCCGAGCAGCACGAGAGCGGGCAGCAGGAACACCGCAGCGGTGCCGTGGCGGCGCCACAGCGTGCGGTGCTCGCCTTCGGGCGGCACCGCCGCGACGTTCCCGCTCCCGCTCATGACGTGCTGCCGGTCGCCCTCCTACTTCTCGTACGCCCGCTTCGCCGCCCGCTCCAGGGCCTGGGCGGTCTTCTGGACGTCGCCGTTGGACAGGAAGTCCTGCAGGATCTTCCACTCGCCCTTGCCCGGCGTCGCGCCGAACTCGGCCGGCGCGAGGTCGGACATGTCGAAGCGGAACGTCTCCGCCTCGCCGAGCGCGCCCGCCGTCTTGCGCGTGATCTCGTCGGGGTACACGTTCGCGTCGAGGTTCTTGTTGCCCGACGCGAACCCGCCGCGGCGCGCCCAGATCTCAGCGGCCTCCGGCGTCGCCAGGTACTCCATGAGCGCCCGGCTGGCCGGCGAGTCGCTGAACATGATCGCCGTGTCGCCCCCGCCGACGACGGCGTTCTCGGGGCCGCCCTCGATCGACGGGAAGGCGAACACGTCGAAGTCCTGCTGCGGCTTGGCCTTCGTCTCGGCGGTGATGACGCCCGCGACGAAGTCGCCCTCGATGACCTGCGCGGCCTTCGGCGGGTCGCCGAACACCTGCGAGACCGAGGTCGGGAACTCCGTCTGCAGCGCGCCGCGCGTGCCGCCGGCGATGTTCTGCCGGTCGCCCGTGACCTTCTTCATCTCCTCGAGCGCCTTGATCACGGACTCGTCGGTCCACGGGATCTCGTGCTCGGCGAGCTGGTCGTACTTCTCGGGCCCGGCCGTCCGGAGGTAGATGTTCTCGAACAGGTCGGTGAGCGTCCACCCGTCGGCGCCGCCGAGCGAGTAGGCGGGCGTGCCGGCCTGGGTGAGCGTCTGAGCGTTGTCGAGGAAGCCCTGCCAGTCCTCGGGCGGCTCGACGCCCGCGTCCTCGAAGACCTGGGTGTTGAACCAGACCGTCGACTTGTTGGCGGCCTTGAAGAGCAGGCCGTACAGCTTCCCGTCGACCGTCCCGACCTTGACCCAGTCCTCGCCGAAGTCCTGCTCGACCGTGTCCTTGATGAAGTCGATCGGCTTGAGCGCGTCCTTGGCCTGGAACTGCTCGACGAGGCCGGGCTGGCCGACGATCGCGACGTCCGGCGGCTTGCCGCCCTCGACCGCGGTCGAGAGGACGGTCGGGAGCTGGTCGCCCGCCGAGTCGTAGCGCGCCTTCACGCCCGGGTACTTCTTCTCGAAGCCGTCGAGCACCGCCCGGAACGCCTCCTGCTCCGGGCCGCTCCAGATGGCCATCGTCGAGACCGTGCCGGAGACGTCCTTCGTCGCTTCCTCCGTGGTCTGCGCCTGGGTGGTGCCGGCGTCCTCCTCGTCGTCGCCGCCGCACGCGGCCACCCCGAGGGCCAGCATCAGCGCGGCCAGCACGGCCGCCATCCTGGTGGGAATCGTCATCACGCCTCCATCGTTGACGTCTCGTCGTAGATCCCGCGGCTCGTGCCGGGGTCGAAGAAGTGCAGGCCGCGCGTGTCGACGGCGACCTCGATGCGGTCGCCGGCGCGCACGCCCGACCGCGCTCCGAACCGGCCGACGACCTTCGCGCCGTCGGCGTCGCCGTCGGCCTTCAGCTTGCGCTCGTCGCCCATGTCCTCGACGAGCTCGCGGACGTCCTCCGTCACGGCCTCGCGGGCGTCGGTGCGGAAGTGGACGATGACCTCGGAGCCGAGCGCCTCGCGCAGGGTGACCTCGCCGGTGATGAAGCAGCGGTCGGCGTCGGCCTGCTCGGCCAGCGCGCGGTCCTCGAGGTCCTCGGGCCGGATGCCGACGATGACCTCCCGGCCCTCGTAGGCGCGCAGCCCGGGGTGCCTGGACTCGGCCTCGGGGCCGAGGGGGAGGCGCTGCTCGCCGAACCGCGCGACCAGCTCGTCGCCGTCGCGCTCGAGCGCGGCGACGAGCATGTTCATCGACGGGCTGCCGATGAAGCCGGCGACGAACAGGTTGACCGGGCGGTCGTAGAGGTCCTGCGGCGCGGCGACCTGCTGGAGCTCGCCCTTGCGCATGACGGCGACGCGGTCGCCCATCGTCATCGCCTCGGTCTGGTCGTGCGTGACGTAGATCGTCGTGACGCCGAGCTGGGACTGCAGCTCGGCGATCTCCGCCCGCACCTGGACGCGCAGCTTCGCGTCGAGGTTCGAGAGCGGCTCGTCCATGAGGAACGCCGCCGGCTCGCGGACGATCGCGCGCCCCATCGCGACGCGCTGGCGCTGGCCGCCGGACAGCGAGCGCGGCTTGCGGTCCAGGTGCTCCTCGAGGCCGAGGATCTGCGCGGCGTGCCGCACCCGGCGGTCGCGCTCCTCCTTCTTCTGCCCGCGCAGGCGCAGGCTGAAGGCGATGTTGTCGTAGACCGTCAGGTGGGGGTAGAGCGCGTAGCTCTGGAACACCATGGCGATGTCCCGGTCGCGGCTGGGGACGTAGTTGACGACGCGCTCGCCGATCCGCAGCACGCCCTCGCTGATGTCCTCGAGCCCCGCGACCATGCGCAGCGCCGTGGTCTTGCCGCAGCCCGACGGCCCGACGAGCACCACGAACTCGCCGTCACGGATCTCGAGATCCATGTCTCGCACGGCCCTGGTGCCGTCGGGATAGACCTTCCCGACGTCCTCGAAGACGACCTCTGCCACCTCGACCCTCCTCCTGGGGGGCACCCTGCCCCGCCGCGGCCGACTCTACTCGTCGGTCCGTACCTCTAACGCGCCGCCCGCAGGAACGCCGCGAACAGCCGGCGGCCGAGCGCGTTCCAGCGCGGCAGGTGGTAGCGCCGCGGGGCGAAGCCCTCGGGCTCGGCGGGCTCGGCGGCGATCCAGGCCTCGAGCGTCGCGGCGTCGACCTCGGGGTGGAACTGGACTCCCCAGACGGCCGGGCCGGCGCGGAAGGCCTGCAGGCAGACGTCGCTCTCGGCCAGCGCCTCGGCGCCGGGCGGGAGCGAGAACTCCCACCGGTGCCACTGGCACGCCAGGAAGCGCTCGGGCAGCGCGCCGAGCACCGGGTCGGCGCGGCCGGCCGCCGTGAGCGTCACGGGGCGGAAGCCGATCTCGGGCGGGTCGCTCGGCGTGACCGCGGCGCCGAGCGCGTCGGCCACGAGCTGGGCGCCGAAGCAGACGCCGAGCACGGGCGTGCCGGCCTGCAGGCGCTCGGCCAGCCACGCCTGCTCGCGCCGCAGCCAGTCGAGCCGCGGCGCGTCGGCGACGTCCGTCTCGGCCCCGTAGAGCACGATCGCGTCGACCTCGACGTCCGGCGGCGGCTGGCCCGAGTGCGCGACCCAGTGGACGCGCTCGGCGCCCTCGCCGAACACGCCGGGCCCGCGCCCGTCGGGATGCTCGACGTGCAGGACGCGCACCGCGCTACTGGGCCAGGCCCGGCTGCACCGCGATGCGCGCGGGCTCGACCGCGGCGCCCTCCACCCGCGCGCGGCGGCGCTGCGCGAGCACGTTGAGCGCCATCAGCCCCAGCACCGTCAGGAGCAGGATCGTCGCCAGCACGTTGACCTGCGGCGGCACGCCCTGGCGCGCCGCGCCGTAGATGAACAGCGGGAACGTCGAGGTCTGGCCCGCGGTGAAGTTCGTGATCACGAAGTCGTCGACCGACAGCGCGAACGACAGCAGCGCCGCCGCCGCGACGCCCGGCGCGATCAGCGGCAGCGTGACCTTGCGGAACGCCGTCCACTCGTTCGCGCCCAGGTCGGCCGCCGCCTCCTCGAGGTGCGTGTCCATGCCCTGCAGGCGCGCCTTGATCGTCACGACCACGTAGGAGACGTTGAACATCGTGTGGGCGATGACGATCGTCGCGAAGCCGGTGGCCAGCCCCATGGTGATGAACAGCCCGAGCAGCGCCGCGCCCAGCACGACCTCGGGCGTGGCGAGCGGCAGGAACACGAAGAAGTCGGTCGCGTTGCGCCCGGTGAACCGGTGGCGGACCAGGGCGAGCGCCATGAACGTCCCGAGCAGCACGGCGAGCGTCGTGGAGATCGCCGCGATGAGCAGCGAGTTGCGCATCGCCGTCCCCAGCCCCTCGACGGCCAGCGGGTGCGCCCAGTGGTCGAGCGTGAAGCCCGCCCACTCGAGGTTGAAGCGCCCCGCCGGGTCGTTGAACGAGAACGCGACGACGATCGCGATCGGGATGAACAGGTAGACGAGCGCGGCGACCGCCCACGCCCCGAGCAGCCAGTCGCGCAGCGGGCGGCGGCGGCTCACAGCGCCGCCTCCTGCAGGTTCCGCGCGCCCAGCACCCGCGCGTACACGAGCACGCACACGAGCAGCGCGGCCATCAGCAGGAACGACAGCGCCGCCGCGGCCGGGTAGTCGGTCACGACCAGGAACTTCGACTGGATGACGTTGCCGATCATGTACTGGCGCGAGGTCCCGAGGATCTGCGCGTTGATGAAGTCGCCGACCGCGGGGATGAACGTCAGCAGCGTGCCGGCGAAGATCCCCGGCAGCGCGAGCGGCACGGTGACCCGGCGGAACGCCTGCCAGCGCGAGGCGTACAGGTCGGTCGCGGCCTCGATCAGCCGCCGGTCGATCCGCTCGAGCGCCACGTAGATCGGCAGCGCCATGAACGGCAGGAAGTTGTAGGTGATGCCCGCGATCACCGCCGTCGTCGTGGCCAGCAGCCGCCCGTCCTCGGCCAGCAGCCCCACGTCCCGCAGCCGCTCGGCGACGAACGAGTTGTCCGACAGGATCGTCTGCCACGCCACCGTCCGCATGAGGTACGAGGTGAAGAACGGCACGACGATCAGCAGCAGCAGCAGGTTCTTGAAGCGCCCCGCCTTGAACGCGATGAAGTACGCGAGGGGGAACGAGATCGCGAACGCGATGACCGTCGCCGCGCCCGCGTAGCGCAGCGACCGCAGGAACTGCTCGTCGTACGTCGAGATCGCGTCGCTGTACGTCGACCACTGCCACTGGAAGGTGTAGCCGACCTCGAAGTTGCCCTCCTGCAGCGAGACGTACAGCTGGTTGAGCGCCGGGACCAGGTAGAAGACGACCAGCCAGGCCAGCCCCGGCGCCAGCAGCAGGTACGGGGTGACGGCGCGCCGGGAGCGCAGCCCCATCAGGCGCCGACGACCTGCTCGAACGCCTCGTTCATCTGCTGCTCCTCCTCGACCGAGAGGTTCGGGTAGCCGCTCAGGCGCGAGACGTCCTCCGAGGTCGGGAAGATGAGCGGGTCCTCGGCGAGCTTCGGGTCGGTCTGCGCGAGGATCTCCTGCGTCCCCTTCACCGGCGTGACGTAGTTGACGTACGCGGCGATCTTCGCGGCGACCTGCGGGTCGTACACGTAGTTCATGAAGACCTCGGCGCCGTACGCGGTGCGCGGCTTCTGCGGGATCATCATGTTGTCCGACCACAGCACCGCGCCCTCCTCGGGGATCGAGAAGCGCAGGTTCGGGTTGTCGGCGGTGAGCTGGATGACGTCGCCGGAGTAGGCCTGCGCCATCGCGATGTTGCCGCGCGTGAGGTCGCCGGTGTAGTCGTTGCCGGTGAACTTGCGGATGTGGCCCTTGCGGTTCTGCTCGTCGACGAACTCCACCGCCGCGAGGACGTCGTCGATCTTGGCCTCGTCCGGGCGCTTGCCCTGCATGAAGAGGACCATGCTCGTCGCCTCGCGGGCGTCGGAGAGCATCGTGACCTTGCCCTTGTACTTCGGGTCGAAGAACTGCTCGATCGACCTGACCTCCCCGCCGGTCTGCTTGGCGTCGTAGCCGATCGCCGTCATGCCGGACTGCCACGGCAGCGAGAAGCGCCGGCCGCGGTCGAACGTCACGTTGCGCAGGTTGTCGCGCAGGTTGGACTCGTTGGGGATGTTCTGCTTGTCGAGCGGCTCGACGTAGTTCAGGCGGATCCACCGGCCGGCCATCCAGTCGGTGAGCGCGACGAGGTCGCGGCCGATCCCGTCGCCGCGCTCGAGCGGCTGGCGGACCTTCCCGAAGAACTCCTGGTTGTCGTTGATGTCCTCGATGTACTTGACCTTCGCCCCCTGCTTGGCGCGGAAGTCCTTGAGGACCTTCTTGTCGATGTAGAGCGGCCAGTTCGAGAAGACGACCTCGTCGAACGGCTCCTTGGGGTGGCGCGCGGCGTCCGGGCGCTCGGCGGTGCTCCCGCCGCCGCCCTCGCCCTCGGCGCCGCCGCAGGCCGACAGGAACGCGCCGAGCGCCGACGTGGCGAGCGCGGCGGAGCCGGCCCGCCCGACGAACCGTCTGCGGCTGTGGCGCCGCTCGGCCAGCAGGCGCTCGAGGGCGGACTCGAAGGACTCACGCGGCATGCTCGGTCTCCTTGTCGACGACGAACGTGTGCTCCGGGCGCCAGGCGAGCAGCACGTCGCGCCCGGGGCCGATGGTGGCGCCATGCGCGCCGGCGCGGTTCTGCTCGATGACGGTCAGCTCCTCGCCGCCCGGCGTGCGGACGACGTACTGCAGCGAGACGCCGAGGTAGGCCGCGACCTCGACGCGGCCGCGCAGCACGTTCAGCCCGTCGCGCGCCTCGGTCAGGATCTCGAGCTTCTCGGGGCGCACGCCGACGCGGACGGCGCCGTCGCGCGCGCGCCCGGCGGGGGCGCGGACGGTCGCGCCGTCGTGGGTCTCGAACGTCGCGTAGCTGCCGTCGCGGCTCGTCATGCGCGCGTCGACGAGGTTGCTGACGCCGAGGAAGTTGGCGACGAACTGCGTCCCGGGCGCCTCGTACAGCTCGGTCGCCGTGCCGCGCTGCTCGATCCGGCCCTCGTTCATGACCGCGATCTCGTCGGCCATCGTCATCGCCTCCTCCTGGTCGTGCGTGACGTGCACGAACGTGAGGCCGACGTCGTGCTGGATGCGCTTGAGCTCGATCTGCAGCTGCTTGCGCAGCCGCAGGTCGAGGGCGCCGAGCGGCTCGTCGAGCAGCAGCGCGCGCGGCCGGTTGACGAGCGCGCGGGCGAGCGCGACGCGCTGCTGCTGCCCGCCGGAGAGCTGGCTCGGCCTGCGCTTCTCCAGCCCGGTGAGCTGCGTCAGCTCGAGCACGTCGCGCACCCGCTGGCGGACCTCGCCCTTCGACACCCGGCGGCGCTCGAGCCCGAACGCGACGTTGCGCTCGACGTCGAGGTGGGGGAAGAGCGCGTACGACTGGAACACCGTGTTGACGTCGCGCTTGAACGGCGGCAGGTCGGTGACGTCGCGGCCGCCGAGCACGACCGTCCCCTCGGTCGGGTCCTCGAAGCCGCCGATCATCCGCAGCGTCGTCGTCTTGCCGCACCCCGACGGCCCGAGCAGCGCGAAGAAGCTCCCGCGCGGGATCGCGAGGTCGAGCGCGTCGACCGCGGTCAGGTCGCCGAATCGCTTGGTGACGCGCTGCAGGACGATGTCGGGCGCGGAGCCGTCCCCTCCAGCCATTCCCTGTCTAGTGTGCCGCATCGCCGCGGTCGCGCGCGCCCGGTTCGCGCGGTCAGCGTCCCACGGTGACGCCGAGCCGCCGCGGCAGGCCGGCGACGAAGCGCGTCACCGGGCCGGCGCGCTCGCCGCGCTCCTCGGCCGCCTCGGCGCGGCGCATCGCCGCGAGGACCGCGGTGCCGCCGAGCCAGCGCAGCGGCTCGGGCGGGACGCGCGCCCCGTCCGGCCCGACGATCGGCAGCGCCGTCCACTCGTCGCGGCGGTCGAGCGCGAGCGAGGCGAGGACGCGGCCGGCGAGCTGCGAGGGGCCGACGCCGTTGCCGGTGTAGCCATACGCGAAGTGGACGCGGCCGGAGGGGAGCGAGTCGACGGTCAGGCGGCGCGACGGCGCGATGTCGATCGGGCCGCCCCACGCGTGGGTGACCGCGCGGCCGCGCAGGTCGGGGAAGATGCGGACGAGGTGCTCGCGCGCCGCCGCGGCGACCGCGGGGTCGACGTCGACGCGCCCGCCCATGCGCGCGCCCATCGCCAGGCGCCCGCCCGCCCAGCCGAACGCGATCCGGCCGTCGCGCGTCGTGCGGAAGTAGTGCAGGAGCGCGCGGGCGTCGGTGATCGCCTCGCCGCCGGTCCAGCCGAGCCGCTCGAGCACGTCGGGCACCGGCTCGGTGAGCACGATGTGCGAGGAGGCGACGGTCAGCCGCCCGCGCAGCGGGCCGAACGCGGCGAGCGCGCCGCCGGCGCCGAGCACGACCTGCGGCGCCCGCACGCGCCCGCCCGCGGCCTCCACGCCCCAGCCGTCGACCACGCGGCGCACGCGCGAGCGCTCGAACACGCGGACGCCGCGCTCGATCAGCCGGGCCCGCAGCCCGAGCGCGAGCCGCGCGGGCTGCACGGTGCATCCCGCGGGCATCCACACGCCGCCGCGGAACACCGGCGACGCGCACCGCGCGGCGACCTCGGCCGGCTCCAGGGCGACGACGCGATCGGCGACGCCCAGCTCGCCCGCCGCGCGCACCGCGTCGGCGCCGGTGCCGTCCTGCGCCGGGGCGGTCGACACGACGAGCTGCCCGCCGCCGCGAAACCACGCGTCGACCCCCTGCTCCTCGCACCACGCGCCGATCGCGCCCACCGACGCCTCGGCCGCCCGCCCGACGGCCAGCGCCCCCGCGTCGCCGAACCGCGCGCGCAGCGCCGGGAGCGACAGCCACAGGTCCTCGACGAACCCGCCGTTGCGTCCGCTCGGCCCGTGCCCGCACAGCCCGGCCTCCATCAGCGCGACGTCGGCGCCCGCCTGCGCGAGGTGCCAGGCGGTCCACATGCCCGTGTAGCCCCCGCCGACGACGGCGACGTCCGCGGCGACGTCGCCGGTCAGCGCCGGCGCGGGCGGGCCGGCGCCGCCCGCCTCGTCCAGCCACCAGCTCCGCGCCGTGTGCCGCACGGCGCGGAGCGTGGCAGAACGATCAGCGCGTACGAAGGCGCGTGCGCAGGACGCGGCGCAGCGCCATCCGCCGCCCGTCGTCCAGCGCCACCGTCGCCGACAGCCGCAGCGAGCGCCGCGCCAGCCGGCCGAGCCGCACGGTCCTGCGGAACGGGCGCCTGCGGTCGACGGCGACGCGCCGCCCGTTGATCCGGAACGTCACCGACCGGACGTGCCGCAGGCCGATGCCGACCACCCGCAGCCGCAGCCGCCCGCCGAGCAGCCGGTTGCGGGTGAGCCGCAGCGTCAGCCGCGCGCCCTGCTGCTGCTGGCGCTGCGTCGGCGGCGTCACGCCCGACGGCGGGTCCGGGTCGTGGCGCGGGATCTGCGCCTCGCCGGTGTACCGGATCGAGTAGAAGCCGCCGACCATGTCCGCCGCCAGCACCTGGCCGTTGTGCCACTGCATGTCCCAGATGATCGGGCGGTAGTCGATGAACGACGTGAAGAAGTGCTGGTACGGGCCGCCGCGGTCCGGGTGGATCGGCCGCGTCGTGTCGCCGTGCGGGACGATCACGCCCAGCTCGCGCGGGCGCACGTTGCGCCCCTCGAAGGCGTCGCTCGCGTCGAGCACCGTGACGCCGCCGTGGTAGCCGGACAGGAAGATCTTGTCGCCGACGATCTGCTGGTTGTGCGGCGAGAACGTCAGCTCGCCGCCGGCGCGGTGCGCGGCGTTCGACCAGACGGTGATCAGGCTGCGCAGCGACTTCTCCTTCATGTCCGACGCCTCCTCGGCCGACTCGGAGTCGGTCGGGTCGTTCGTCCCGAGCTGCGAGAAGTCGGTGGCGTCGACGATGAACAGCGGCCCGGCGAAGTCGCCGTTGCCGGCGAGCTTGCCGCAGCCCTGAGCCTGGTCGCTGTCGGACTGGTCGCCGAAGAAGTCGATCAGCTCGACCGGCAGGGTCACGATCCGCCGGCCCTTGTACGTCGTCACGTCGATCGTGTGCGCGTACCAGTCGTCGGCGCACTCGGGCGTGACGTCCCACTCCGCCACGCCGACCGGGTTCGCCGGGTCGGACACGTCGAAGACGTAGAAGCCCGAGTCGAACCCGCCGGCGATGTAGAGCAGCGTCTTGCCGGTCAGCGGGTCCTGCTGGATGAACGTGTCGTGCAGCTCGTCCATCTCGATCAGGTGGACGGGGCTCAGCGTCCCGGTGGTCTTGTCGACCTTGTGGATCATCGCGCCGACGCTGTTGGCGACCGAGACCGTGTACTCGCCCTTGCCGGGCACGTCGAACGAGCGCGTGGTGTGCACGCCGCCGATCGAGGTGACCGGCAGCTTCTGGCGCAGCAGCGGCGACTTCGGGTTCGAGATGTCGACGACGTCGATGCCCGGGTACGCCGCGAGCGCCGGCTTGACGCCCGGCGCGCCGCCGGGGACGACCGAGATCTGCTGGATCGACACGTAGACCCGCTTGCCGTCGGGCGACAGGTCGACGAACGCGCCGCAGTCCACGTCGAGCGCGAGCCCCTCGCACTCGTCGCCGCGGTACCAGCTCAGGAACTTCGGGTGGGCCGAGTCGGACACGTCGAACAGGACGAAGCCCGCCTCCGGGTACGCGATCGCGACGACGGCCAGGTTGCCCTTGACGTCCATCTCGCCGAACACGACGTCGGGCCGCGCCTGGAACTGCTCGGTCATCGCCTCGAACGCGATCTGCTGCATGTCGCACGCGAAGCGGTGCTGGTCGATGTCGGTGTGGTCGTGGCCCTCGCTCGCCGGCATCGTCTTCTTGGCGTACTCGGTGCACGGCCCGGGCGGCTCGCTCGGCTGGCGGATCGCGGACATCGCGGCCGAGAACGTCGGCGAGTTCTGCTCGCCCCACTGGTAGGAGGTCTCCTGGACGAACGGGTTCTCCTGGTGGGCGACCGCCGCGGCGGCGGGGACCAGCGCGAGGAGGACGGCGAGAAGCGCGGCGCGTGCGAAGGGCATGCCTGCTGGAACGCGCGCGACGCGCCGAACTTGCGTAGATCGGCGCCTGCAGAGCGCTCTCACGGCGCCGCGCGCTTGCGGGTATGCTCCGGGCGGACCGCATGGCGCACCTCGTCGACCTGCCCCTCCTCCTTCTCCTCCCCCGCTAGGGGGACGCATCAGCGCGTGGCGGCCGCCCGAAGCCGCGAGAGGACGGGGAAAGAGACGAGACAAGGAGAAGCAGACAACGCCATGCACGACGACCAGCGGGTCATCCTCTTCGACACGACGCTGCGCGACGGCGAGCAGTCGCCCGGCATCTCGCTGAACGCGACCGAGAAGCTCGAGATCGCCCACCAGCTCGCCCGGCTGGGGGTCGACGTGATCGAGGCCGGGTTCCCGATCACCTCGCCCGGCGACTTCGCGGCGGTCCAGGCGATCGCGCGCGAGGTCGAGGGGCCGGTGATCGCGGGGCTCGCGCGGGCCCATGCGGCGGACGTCGAGGCCGCGTGGGGGGCGGTGCGGGACGCGGCGCGGCCGCGGATCCACACGTTCATCTCGACGTCGGACATCCACATCGAGCATCAGCTCCAGTCCACGCGCGAGGACGTCAAGGGCAGCGCGCGGGCGGCGGTCGCCCACGCGAGGTCGCTGTGCGACGACGTGGAGTTCTCGCCGATGGACGCGACCCGCGCCGACCCCGAGTTCACCGCCGAGGTCGTGCAGATCGCGATCGACGAGGGCGCCACGACGATCAACATCCCCGACACCGTCGGCTACACGATGCCCGACGAGTTCCGCGGCTACCTCGGGCGGCTGTACGAGCTCGTGCCGGCGTTGCGCGACGTCGTGCTCTCCGTCCACTGCCACGACGACCTCGGGCTGGCGGTCGCCAACTCGTTCGCGGGCATCCAGGCCGGCGCGCGGCAGGTCGAGTGCGCGGTGAACGGGATCGGCGAGCGCGCCGGCAACGCGTCGCTCGAGGAGCTGATCATGCTGCTCCACACGCGCCGCGACGCGGTCGGCTACCGGACCGGCGCGGTGACGCAGGAGATCGCGCGCACCTCACGGCTCGTCTCGCGCCTGACCGGCTACCCGGTGCAGCCGAACAAGGCGGTCGTGGGGCGCAACGCGTTCGCGCACGAGTCGGGCATCCACCAGGACGGCGTCCTCAAGGAGCGCACGACGTACGAGATCATGGACGCGGCGACGGTCGGGGTCGAGGACGCCGAGCAGATCGTCCTCGGCAAGCACTCGGGGCGCCACGCGCTGCGGCAGGCGCTGGCGGGGCTCGGCTACGCGCTCGACGGGGCGGCGCTGAAGACCGCGTTCGCGCGGTTCAAGGAGATTGCGGACAAGAAGAAGCAGGTCACCGCGATGGACCTCGAGGCGCTCGTGCACGACGAGCTGCGCGAGCAGGTCCCGGGCTATCACCTCGAGTGGTTCGAGGTCGAGGCCTCGTCGCGGCGCCCGCCGCACGCGACGGTGGCGGTGCGCACGCCCGACGGCTCGGTGGTCGAGGGCTCGTTCACCGGCGACGGCCCGGTCGACGCGATCTTCCGCGCGATCAACTCGGCGACCGGGCTCGACGCGCGGCTGCGCGAGTTCCGCGTCGACGCGGTGACCGGCGGCCAGGACGCGCTCGGCGAGACGTCGGTCGTGCTGGAGGTGGCGGGGCACACCGCGTCGGGCCAGGGCGTCGCGACCGACATCATCGAGGCCGCGGCGCGAGCATACGTGCGCGCGCTGTCGCTGGGGAGGCGCAAGGCGGAGACGGCCGAGCAGGCCGTGCCGCCGGACGCGCTGGCGCCGACGGCGTGAGGTTCAGCGCTCGGTCCGGCGGACGCCCTCGCCCTCGCGCCACCACTCGATGACGAGCTTGTCGCGCGCGTCGTTCAGGCGGGTGACCACGACCTCGCGCACGTCGGCGCGGAAGAGGTGGAACTCGCCGAGGTCGCCCTCGGCGCCCTGCTGCTCGGTGAGAGCGCGCTTGCGCTCGGGGTCGTCGAGCTCCTCCGCGACGCCGCTCACCTTCGCGTCGCCGGTCCAGCCGGGCGGGTCCTCGGAGCCGCTGTGCAGGGCGAAGCGGCCGTCGCGCAGCAGGTCGAGCGCCTTCACGGCGCGCAGCATCGACCCCCAGAGCAGCTCACCGGCGACGACCTCCGCCTCCGTCCCGCTGATGCGCGGCGAGCCGTCGCGGCGCAGCGTCGCGA
>DASZEJ010000007.1:0-20576 GCA_035940955.1 Solirubrobacteraceae bacterium | reverse complement strand
CGCGAGCCGGTTGGACTTCGTGAACGTCTCGAACAGCAGGTCCAGCCGGTCGGCGACCGCGCAGATCGCCGGGTACAGCGTGCCGGTCACCAGCGCGTCGACCCGGTACGCGAACACGGCGATCGTGTTCGCCAGCGTCAGCGCGGCGACCGCTTCGAGCCCGAGCGAGTTCGACGCGACGAGCACCGGGATCTGCGCCGTCAGCACGCCCGTCGCCGCGCTGACGAACAGCGGGAGCGAGAAGCTCGTGTACTCGCGGGCCGCGCCCGGGCGCCAGCGCAGCCGCAGCGGGTAGGGCGAGGCGCGCACCGCCGCGAAGGCCGCCGCCCACGCCGAGGCGAGCGTCGCCCACACCGGCGCCCACACCCCGAACCCCGCGGCGGCGAGCGGCACCAGCAGCGCCAGCGACACCACGGGCGCCCACAGCTGCAGCCGGCGCTGCGTCACGAAGTCCATCCGCCGGTAGAAGACCCAGAGCGGCGTCTGGAGCGCGATCGCCGGCATCGCCCCGAGCCCCAGCACGAGCGCCGGCGTCACCAGCTCCGGCCGGTCGTACGCGAGCGCGAACAGCGGCATCGCGACCGCGACGATCAGCAGGAACGCGCCGCACAGCAGGCACTGCAGCGTGAAGGCGATCTGGAACGCCTCCTCCTGGTCGGGCTCGTCCTGCTGGATGTACTTGTCGTCGAGGCCGATCGCCCCGAGCCACAGCAGCGTCCCGAGCGTCACCGTGATGAGCCCCCAGAGCCCGTACTGGTCGACGCTGAGCATCCCCGCGAGCGCCAGCCCCTGCACCGCCGTGAGCGCCTGCACGACCACGTTGAACGACGCGTTGACCATCACGCCGCGCGCCGCCCGCACGCGCAGGCTGAGCGTCCCGGAGCCGCCGAACCGGCCCGTGTTCGGGGGCGGCGACCCCTCGGGAGGCTCGATCGAGGACATCGCGGAGCCATGGTAGGTTCGCGCCGGTGCGCCAGCGCCTTCGCGCCCTGCGGTTCCGGAGGAGGTGGGGCTTCGCGCCGCCCCCGCCGTGGTCGGACTGGGTCGGCTACGAGGCGCTGCTCGAGGAGCTGGACCGCCACGGGATCGCGCGGGTCGAGGGCGACCTGCTGGAGATCGGCGTCCTGCTCGGCGGCGGCACCGCCAAGCTGTGCGGCTGGGCCGCCCGCCGCGCGCCGGCCAAGCGCGTCGTCGCGGTCGACGTCTTCGACCCGGCGTTCGACCCGACGACGACGGCCGAGGGCTGGGCGATGCCCGACCTCTACCGCGCGGCGCTGCGGGGCCGCGACCAGCGCGCGGTGTTCGACGAGGTGACGCGCGGCTGCGGCAACCTCGTCGTCGTCGCCGGCGACTCGGCCGAGGTCCCGATCCCCGCCGACCGGCTCGCGTTCGCGTTCGTCGACGGCAGCCACGTGCCCGACGACGTCCGCACCGACTTCGAGACCGCCTGGAGCCGACTGCAGCCCGGCGGCATCGCCGCGTTCCACGACTACGGCGCGAACCTGCCCGCGCTCACCCAGGCGCTGCACGAGCGCATCGGCGCGCACGCGGGCGAGATCGCGCGCGTCTGGACCCGCGACCCGGCCCTGCTCTTCGTTCAGCGCGGGAAGGGCGCCCGGCCCGCGGCGCCGGCCAGCAGCTCCACGTAGCGGGGGCGCAGCGCGTCCCAGCTGAAGCGCTCGTACACCGAGCGGCGGCGCTCCTCCGCGCCGGAGTCCTCGCTGGCGAGCGTCGCGCGCAGCAGGCCGGCCAGCGCGCCGGGCTGCGTCATGTCGGCCAGCCGCCCGTGCTCGCCCAGCGCGTACCGCGCGACGCTGTAGTCGTGCGCCAGGCACGGAAGCCCGTGCGCCATCGCCTCCACCAGCGCCCGCGGCAGTCCCTCCGCCAGCGACGCCAGCACGAACGCGTCGCTGGCGCGCAGCAGCGCGTCGACCTCCGGGCGCGGCACGCTGCGGAACCCGTGCCCGCCCTCGCCCAGCCGCTCGCGGGCGAGCGCGCGCAGTGCGTCGGTCTCGGGCTCCGGGTGGCCGACGAGGAGCAGGTACGGCCGCGGCTCCGGGAGCCGGGCCACCTCCTCGATCACGTAGTCCAGGCGCTTGTGGTGGCGGTTCAGCGCGGCGACGCTGATGACCACCGGGCGGTCGGCGGGCAGCCCGAGCCGCGCCCGCAGAGCGCGGCGCTCCTCCGCGGTCGGCACCGACTCGGGCACCTCGAACGCCACCGGCAGCAGCGTCTGCCGGGCCGGGTCGGCGCCGCGCGCGAGCACGTACTCGAGCGCCGGGGCGGTGTGCTGGTGGACGCGGTCGAACGGCTCGAAGCCCTCCGCCGCCATCGAGCCGTTGGAGAGGACGAGCGCGTAGCCCTGGCGGTTCACGCGGCGCAGCGCGTGCAGCGCGACGCCGGTGTACCACTCGCTGAAGTAGACGGCGTCGGGCCGCAGCCGCAGGATCGCGGGCTGCAGGCTGAGGCCGAACGCGAACTGCTCGACCTTCAGCTCGCTCACGCCCCCCCGGGCCAGCGCCCGCGCCACGCGGCCGTCGCGCCTCAGCGACGGCACGGCGAGCTCGCGCTCGCGCCGCGGCCCGCTCCCCTTCACGAGCCACAGGTCGAGCCGCGGCTCGCCGCGCAGCGCCGCGAAGCACTCGCGCGCGAACGACTCGTACCCCCGGTGCGCGTGCTCGAGCCCCGAGCACGCGAGCAGCACCCGGACCGGCCGGCCGCTCACGGCCCGAACCGGTCGACGACGCGCGCGGGTGCGCCCACCGCGACCGCGTACGCCGGCACCGGCCGCGTGACGACGGCGTTGGCGCCGACCACCGCCCGCTCCCCGACGCCGGCCATGACCGCCGCCTTCGCGCCGACGAACGCGTCGTCGCCGACCGCGATCGGCGTGAAGTCGTAGCCCTGCTCCAGCATCGCCTGGCCGAGGTCGCGGAAGCGGTGCTGCCCGTCGACCACGATCACGCCCTGCGCGAACACGCACCGCTCGCCGACGTCGATCGAGGTCGTGCACTGCATCAGCACCGAGTACGTGAACACCGATCCCGCGCCGATGGCGATCCGCCCGTCCCCGGCGATCTCGGCCCGGAAGTCGCGCCGGAACTCGACCCCGTCGCCCGCGACGAACGTCCCGCGCTCGGGCATGTGCAGGCTGAAGCCGGGGCCGAGGTAGACGTGCCGGCCGAAGCGGATCTCGGCGTGCGGGTGGCGGAAGACGATCCACCGCTTGCGCAGCGCCGACATCAGCAGCGGCCCGCGCCAGTACGTCGCGCGGAACACCAGGTGGCGGATCCGCGCGAGCACGGCGCGTGTCTTACCTCATTCGACCTCGAAGGCGCCCCGCATCCACGGGTGGATGCGGCAGAAGTACGCGTACCGGCCGCGCGGCAGGTCGCTCGGCGTCTCGGAGCGCGGGTTGGGGCTGCCGCCGTCGATCGGGTCGTAGCCGAGCGTGCCCGAGTCCCAGCGCCCGTCGGCCAGCGGGTAGTTGCCGACGTACGGGCCGTTGCACGGCCACGGGCACGTCGTCACGGAGTGCCGGATGCCCGCCGGCTGGTCGCCGTTGACGAACGTCAGCGACTGCCCGTGCGGCACCGTCGCGATCTCCCCCGGCGCCGAGCTGCCCGCCGTGCGGTTGCCCGGCTGGTAGGCGAAGTTCGCGATCGTCACGACGCGCGCCGGCACCTTGCGCGGCTCGCCGCTCTCCGGCAGCTCGCACGGCCGGCCCCACTCCGGCCCGCACAGCGGGTCGGGATGGAAGCGCCACGGCCGGTTGAAGACGCCGTCCTCGGGGTCGATCGGCAGCGTCGTGACCTTCCGCGTGACCCGCGTGCGGACCCGCCGGACGGTGCAGCGGGTGCGCCTGCGGCCCCGGACGGTCACGCGCCGGCACGTCCGCTTCGTGCGCACCGTCGTGCGCCGCTCGGTCGAGTGCTGCGCCCTGTCCGGCACCCCGATCACCTTCTTCGTGCAGCGGCCCTGCGGCGGCTGCTGCTCGTCGACGTAGACCCCGAGGTGCTCCATCACCGCGTACCACGCGTGGTCGCGGTTCTCGTACGTCGCGCTGATCCGGATGCGGTCGCCGCGGTGGATCGGCGCCCGGAAGCCCGGGTGCGTGACCTCCATCTGGAAGTCCTCGGACAGCGGCGCGCGGCGGAAGACCGCGTCGGAGTTGAAGAGCGTCGTCCCGCCGTAGCCCTTGCCGTCGTCCGGGCACGGGTCGTCGGCGGGGCCGTAGTTCTCGACCTTGAGCGACATGCCGCCGGGGTGCAGGTGGCCGCCCATGCCGATGATCGTCCCGTCGACCGTCGACACCCACTCCTCGACCCGGCCGCTCTCCTTCGCGTACTCGTGCTTCCCGTCGCCGGCGGGGTCGCGCGGGACGTCGTAGGTCTGCCCGAAGAGGATGCCGCTGACGTCGTGGTACGCGCGGCCGGTCGCCGCCTCGAGCTGCTCCGGCGTGCCGTGCGCGAACGTCACGTCGAGGACGATGTAGACCTCGAGCGGGGCGGCCGTCTTGTTGTGGAGCATGTAGATGAGCAGCTGCGGGTTGCCCTCCCTGACGTACTGGCCGTACACGGGGCCGTTCGGGTCCGCGGCGGAGCGCTCCTGGAAGTCGCCCTTCGTCTCCTCGTCGCCGTTGCCGAAGATCCACTCGGTCATGCCGCGCGTGTAGTTGTCCTCCTCGTTGCCGGGGTCGGCGGCGAACCAGTGCGCGTGGTGGATGTGGCCCTCCATGTGCGACGGCTCGGAGAGATCGCTCACCCGGCGCATCGAGGGCTCGACGGAGAGGATGAAGCCGTTCTCGGCGGGCAGCTCGACGTTCACGCGGTTCATGTCGTGGCCTGGCGGGACCGTGAACGGGCCGAAGTACCACGTGTACGTCGAGGTGGTGCCGGGCGGCTTGGGGACGTAGCGGTCGAAGCGCCGCACGACGCCCTTGGTGGCGCCGCCGCCCTGGGCGGGGGAGGAGTGGCCGTGGTCTGCGTGCTCGTGCGGCTCCTCCTCGTAGGGCTCGGGGATCTCGTCGGGCGGTCGCGTGCAGGGGCGCCGGGTGACGCGGTCGGTGCGGCGCCTCGTGATGGTGCGCCGCCTGGCGGCTGCGCGCCGCCGCCGCGCCGCCGCGCGCCGCCGCGCGGCCGCGCGCCGCTCCGGCGCGGCCGCTCGCCGCTGCGCCACGGCCCGTCGCCGCGCCGCCGCCCGCCGCCTCGCCGCCGCCCGCCGCCGCTCCGCGCGCGTTCGCACGCGCCGGCTCTTCCCGCGCTGCACGCTCTGCGACGGCTCGCACTCCCCGCGCTCCACCCGCTCGGACCGCGGCTCGTCGCCCTCGTTCGCGTTCCCGCCGTTCGCCAGCCCGGTCCGCGGCCGGTACGCGACCAGGTAGCCCGAGCCGCCCTGCGTCCCGGTCGCCGTGAACACCGACCCGCCGGCGATCGCGACGCCCGCCCACGACGGCGACCCGAGCGGGATCTTGTTCAGCAGCAGGCCCGTCGCGGCGTCCCGGGCGTTCAGGTGCCCGGTCATGTCGGTGCTGTAGACGACGCCGTTGGCCACCGAGGTCGCGTTGAAGTGCAGCGGCCCGCCGTCGCTCGACAGCCAGCTGTAGCCGCCGTTCTCGTCGAGCGCCCACTGCTCGCCGCCGATCGTGTCCGGCCCGTAGATGCGGCTGCCGTCGGCGGCCGTCGAGCCGATGATCCCGCCGAGGAAGATCCCGGGCGGCGCGGTCATCGCGCTCCAGACCGGGTCCATCGTCTCCCGGTCCAGCGCCCAGTACGTGCCCGACTTCTGGCCCTCGCCGACGAGCCGCCGCCCGCCCGGGCCGGTGAAGAGGTTCGGGGACGCGCCGAAGTCGTAGTCCGGGCCGGCGCCGACGATGTTCTCGGTCCCGTTCCAGACGTCGCCCGCGGTGGCCTGGAAGTGGTCGACGATCCCGCCGGCGTCGGCGTCGAGCGCGACGATCGAGTCCGTGGTGTTCGCCGCGGGCTCGTGGTAGGCGTTGCCGGTGCCCACGTAGAGGCGGCGGGTGCTCGGGTCGACCGCGGGCGTCGTCCACACCGACCCGCCGTCGTGGCCCTCGGGGACCATGTAGGTCTTCCACCTCGGGCGGCCGGTCGCGAGGTCGAGCGCGACGACCGCCCCGCGGACGCTGACCTCCGGGTCGCCGGTCTCGCCGAACAGCGCCGACACCCCGACGTACACCGTGCCGTCGAACACGGTCGGGCTGCCGTAGACGTCGCTGTTCTCCTGCGTGTCGATCACCTGGTCCCACACCGTGCGGCCGGTCGCGAGGTCGAGGGCGACGACGCGCGGGGAGTGGGTCTGTGCCACCGGCACGACGACGAGGTCGCCGTCGATCGCCGCCGTGCCGTTGACCGGCGCGCCGAGGTTGCGAGTCCACTTGACCTTGCCGGTCGTCGCGTTCAGCGCGTGGACCCAGCCGCCGTTGGTCCCGGCGACCAGCGTGTTGCGCGCGACGACCGGCGTGCCCGTGAAGTCGCCCTTCGGCGAGAAGTAGCTCCACACCGGGCCGAGGCTCGGCACCTGCGCGGGCGGCGGGCCGGCCTTGCCGCCGTCGCGGCTGTTGAAGAGGTCCCTGCCGTAGAGCGGCCACTCGCCGTCGCCGAGCGGCTGCACCTCGGCCTGCGGGCGCAGGTCGATCGGGTCGGGGGCGAGCGTGTTGCTGCCGCCGGTGCCCGTCAGGTCGCTCGTCGTCGGCCCGCTCCCGCCGCCCGTTCCGATCGGGGCGACGTTCACCACGCCGCGCATCCACGTGTGCAGCGTGCAGTGGAAGGGGTAGGCGCCGGGCGGCAGCGCCTCGACGCCGCGGACGGGCGACGACTGCCCGGCGCTCACGAGGTCGGACGCGAAGCGTCCGTCGTCGGACGCGAGGTCGTGCTGCGCCAGCGGGTCGAGGTTCGTGAACTTCAGCGAGTCGCCCTTGCCGAGCGCGACGGCCGGCGTCGCGTACGTCATCGCGGCGGCGTACGCCTGCCCCTCCGCGGCGTGCGCGGACGGCACGAGCACCAGCATCCCCAGAACTGCGAGCGCGACGGCGCAACGCCGCATCGGTCGGTCCCCCCGCGTAGATGGCGCGGACACGCTCCTTCCCGCGTGCCGGACGATACAAACGCGAGCGTTCAGCAGGCGCCGGTCCGCCACTACGGTTCCCGCATGGCCCAGCACCTGAAGCTCCTGATCTACGACTACGTGGAGGACGTCGTGGAGCGCCGCGCGCCCCACCGCGCCGAGCACCTCGACCTCATCGGCACCTGGGTCGCCGACGGCCGCGCCGTCGGCGGCGGGGCGACCGGCGACCCGCCCACCGGCGCGCTGATCGTCTTCCGCGAGACCGGCGACCCGGAGGAGTTCGTCGAGGCCGACCCCTACGTCCGCGAGGGGCTCGTCACAGGCTGGCGGGTCGAGCCCTGGACGGTGGTGACCGGAGACCTCTAGCGGCTATTAGGTCGCATATCACCTGCACTAAAGTGGCTGGCGTCGGCGATCGACGTCTTTAGCCTCGTTACAGTACTGCTATGCCCTCCAAGGCCAGCCGCCCACCGCTACCGGTTCGCCGCGCCCTGTCTGAGGTGTCCGGCAACCTCGCGACCTGGCGAAAGCTCCGGGGGCTCACCCAGGCGCAGGTCGCCGACCGGGCGGGTGTCGGCCGCGAGACGGTGATCCGCCTCGAGTCCGGAGACGGCGGCGTGAGCCTCGAGAACGTGCTGCGGATCGTCCGCGCCCTCGGGGTCCTCGACGCGGTGGCGCGCGCGCTGGACCCCTACGAGACCGATCTCGGGCGCCTGCGCGCCGACGAGCAGCTTCCCGCGCGGGTCCGGTCCAGGAAGTTGAGCGGCGATGGCTGACGGGCCTGTCGAGGTCTTCGTGGAGATCGGCGGCGAGCGGCTGCTCGCCGGGCGGCTGTGGGCGCATCGACGACGCGGGGCGGAGTCGGCGACGTTCCGCTACGAGGTGTCGTACCTCGCGCAGAAGTCCGCGTACGCGCTCGACCCGGCACTCCCCCTCGTCGAGGGGTCCCAGCAGACCCCGCTCGGGAGAGCGATGTTCGGGGCGTTCTCGGACTGCGCCCCGGACCGGTGGGGGCGGCGGCTCATCAACCGCGCCGAGGAGCACCGCGTCCGCGAAGCCGGCACCGGCGCGGAGCGGAACTTCGGTGAGGCGGACTACCTCCTCCGCGTCCGCGACGATCTGCGGCAGGGCGCGCTGCGCTTCCGCGATCCCCACACGAAGGATTGGCTGGCCACCGAGAGCGACGGGGTCCCGCATCTCCTCGAGCTCCCCGCGCTGCTCAGCGCGAGCGAGCGAATGGAGCGCGACGAAGCCACCGCCGCCGAGCTGCGGACGCTGCTGCGCGGCGGCAGCTCGCTCGGCGGCACCCGCCCCAAGGCGCACGTGCTCGACGCGAACGGCTGCGTCGCGATCGCGAAGTTCCCGAGCCCGGTCGCCGACGAGTGGGACGTCATGCGGTGGGAGGCCCTTGCGCTCCGGCTGGCCCGTCGTGCGGGCGTCGACGCCGCACGGGCGCAGCTGCACGAGGTCGACGGCAGGTACGTCCTGCTCGTCGACCGCTTCGACCGTGCCGGCGGGCGGCGCGTCGGCTACGTCAGCGCCTTGACGATGCTGGAGGCCGCGGACGGCGACCAGGCGAGCTACGTCGACATCGCGGAGGCCGTGGAGGAGCACTCCCCGGCCGCTGCGCGCGACCTGCGCGAGCTCTGGCGCCGGATGGTCTTCGGGATCCTCATAAGGAACACCGACGACCATCTGCGCAACCACGGCTTCGTGCGCGCCGACACGGCCGGCTGGTCGCTGTCGCCGGCGTTCGACGTCAACCCCGATCCGTCTCCCGGGATCGCGCGCCTCGCCACATCGATCGACGGACGTACCGACGAGGCCCGCGTCGACGTGGCCCTGGAGGTCGCGGACGTGTTCCGGCTCAGCGACGACGAGGCCCGCGACGTCCTGCGGGAGGTCGGCGCCGCCACCGCCGGGTGGCGCGATCTCGCCGCCGAACTCTCACTGCCGGCCGTCGAGATCGACCGCATGGCCGCGGCCTTCGACCACGACCAGGCGACGTTCGCCCGGCGGGTCTAGCCGCGGCGGCCTCTAGCCCTGCGCGATCGGCAGCTCGATCCGCCGTCGCGGCGCCGCCGCCGGCCCCTCGCGCAGCTCGCGCTCCAGCCGCTCGGCCTCCGCGCGGTAGCGCTCGACGTTGCGCAGCTTGATCTCCTCGTAGCCGCGGACCATGTCCGGCAGCGCCGCGATGGCCACGACCGTTTCGCGGTTCTCGTCGGTCAGGTGCTCGAGCGAGCGCTTCACCAGCGCGCGGTACTCCCCCACGAGGCGGCGCTCGACGCGGCGGACCTTCGGCAGTCCGAACACGTCGACCGGCGTGCCCCGCAGGCGGCGCATCGCGCGGAGCAGCCGGAACGCCGGCGTGAACCACGGGCCGAGCTTGAGCTTGCGCTGCAGGCCCATCGCCCGCAGCAGCGGCGGGTGGAGCATGTAGTAGACCTTCGCGCCCTCGCCGAACTCCTCGGTGACCTTCGCCCGCTCGACCGCGTCGAGGTGCAGCCGCGCGACCTCGTACTCGTCCTTGTAGGACATGAGCTTGTAGAGGCCGCGGGCGTAGGCCTCCGCGACGCCGGAGTCGACCGCCGCGACCTCCATCACCGCGTCGGCGTACTCGCGGGCGTAGCGGGCGCTCTGGTACGCCACGAGGTCGGGGATGCGCACGGCCAGCAGCCGCCGCAGCTCGCCGGTCGCGCCGGTCGCCTCGAGGATCTCGAGCGCCCTGCCGTCGACCGGCGGCTCGGGCCGCGGGGGGTTGAGCAGGTCGTGGACCAGCTCGGGCCGGGCCATCGCGGCGCGGCCCCAGCGGAACGCGCTGAGCGACTTCTCGACGGCCGCGCCGTTCAGCCGGATCGCCTGCTCGATCGCCTCGGCCGAGACGGGCAGGCAGCCGTGCTGGTACGCCGCGCCGAGCAGCAGCAGGTTCGTCGGCATGTGGTCGCCGAACAGCGCCTCGGCGAGCGCCTGCGCGTCCAGGTAGACGTTGTCCTGCGCGCGCGTGCCGCGCTCGATCGCCGCGACGTTGCGCCGCTCGGTCGGGAAGCGCACCGCCGTCGACTTGACCATCGCCGCGGTCGGCACCGCCGCGGTGTTGACCACGGCGATCGTCCGCTCGGGGTCGGCGACGATCAGGTTCTTCGGGTTCGCGGCGCCGAGCAGGTCGAGGCCGAGGATGAGGTCGGCCGTCGCCGCGCCCGCCTTGTTCGACCCCTCGATCCGCTCGCGCGAGATCCGCACGTCGCTGATCACGGGGCCGCCCTTCTGCGCCAGACCGGTCTGGTCGAGGCCGAACGCGTGCTTGCCGTCGAGCAGCGCCGCCATCTGGAGGATCTGCGAGACGGTCACGACGCCGGTGCCGCCGATGCCCGGCATGCGGACGAGGAAGTCGCGGTGCGGCACGCGCAGCGCGGGCTCCGGCAGGTCGGCCGGCGGCTCGGGCGCCACCTTCTTGGCCTTCTCGCCCGGGATCACGGTCAGGAACGACGGGCAGTCGCCCTTCACGCACGAGTAGTCCTTGTTGCACGACGCCTGGTGGATCTGCGTCTTGCGGCCGAACTCGGTCTCGACCGGCAGGACGCTCAGGCACGAGCTCTTCTCACCGCAGTCGCCGCAGCCCTCGCACACCCGCTCGTTGATGTGGATGCGCTGAACCGGGTCGGCGATCTTGCCGCGCTTGCGCAGCCGGCGCTTCTCGGCCGCGCAGCCCTGGTCGTGGATGAGGACGGTGACGCCCTCGACCTTCGCCAGCTCGGCCTGGGCCTCGGCGAGCCGGTCGCGGTGCTCGACGCGCGCGATCGGGTCGAGCTCGACGCCGTCGTACTTCTCGGGCTCGTCGCTGGTGATGACGACCCGCTTGACGCCCTCCAGCGCCAGCCACCGCGTCAGCTCGGGCACCTTGAGCTGCCCGAGGACGTCCTGCCCGCCGGTCATCGCGACCGTGTCGTTGTAGAGCAGCTTGTAGGTGACGTTCACGCCCGCCGCGACCGCGAAGCGGATGGCCAGCGAGCCGGAGTGGTGGAACGTGCCGTCGCCGAGGTTCTGCACGAAGTGGTCGGCCTCGGTGAACGGCTGCATGCCGGCGAACTGCGCGCCCTCGCCGCCCATCTGCGTGATGCCGGTGACCTCGCCCTTCCCCTCGGGCGCGAGCAGGACCATCGTGTGGCACCCGATCCCGACGCCGAGCAGCGTCCCGTCGGGGTTGCCGGTCGAGGTGTTGTGCGGGCAGCCCGAGCAGAAGTAGGGCACGCGGGCGGCGGTGGGGAGGGTCGTGCTCGTCTCGGCGCGGCGGGCCTGGATCTGCTCGACCCGCGCGCGGACGCTGTCGAGGCGCACGCGCTGCTCGAGCCGGCGGGCGACCGCCAGCGCGATCGAGTCGGCGTCGAGGTCGGAGAGCGGGGAGACGAGGTCGCGCCCGTCGGGGTCGTGCTTGCCGACGACGCGCGGCGCGCCGGCCGTGCCGTAGAGCGCGTCCTTGACTGCGGTCTCGAGGTACTCGAGCTTCTCCTCGACGACGAGGACCTCGTCGAGCCCGCGCCCGAGCTCGCGGAACGCGTCGCGGTCGTGCGGGTAGAGCATCCCGACCTTCATGAGCCGGATGCCGGCGCGGTCCAGCGCCTGCTGGTCGAGGCCGAGGTCGCGCAGCGCCTGCAGCAGCTCGTAGTACACCTTGCCGCTCGCGACGAGCCCCAGCCAGGCGTCGCGGGTCGGGATCGTGATCGGGTTCAGCCCGTTGAGCTGCGCGTACTGGCGGGCGATCTCCAGCCGCGGGCCGAACAGCGTGCGCTCGAGCTCGAGCGACTGCGGGGCGAGCAGGTGGCCCGACGGCTGGTGGACGTACGGGCGGCCCTGCCACTCGACGCGCGGCGCGAGCGGCACGACGCGGTCGGGCCACACCTGGGCGGTGCCCGCCGCGTCGGCCACGTTCGCGACGATCTTCACCGCGCTCCACAGCCCGGACGCGCGCGAGCACGCGATCGCGTGCCGGCCGAAGTCGAGGACCTCCTGCAGGGTGCCCGGGAAGAACGTGGGCATGTGGAGGCTGGCGAGCGTCGCCTCGCCGGCGCTCGGCAGCGTCGAGGACTTGCAGCTCGGGTCGTCGCCGACGAGCGCGAGTGCGCCGCCCTTCGGGTGCGTGCCGGCGAAGTTCGCGTGGCGCAGCGCGTCCATCGCGCGGTCGAGCCCGGGGTTCTTGCCGTACCAGACGCCGACCACGCCGTCGTGCCTGGGGCTGGGAAGGTTCTGGACGAGCTGCGAGCCGTAGACGGCGGTCGCGGCCAGCTCCTCGTTGAGCCCGGGCGTGAAGCGGATCCCGTGCTCGTCCCCGAGCCTGCCGAGCCGCATGAGCTCCTTGTCCAGCCCGCCGAGCGGCGACCCCTGGTAGCCGGAGACGAACGTCGCGGTGCTCAGCCCGGCGCGCACGTCGGCGCGGTGCTGGTCGAGCAGCACCCGCACGAGCGCCTGGATGCCGCTGAGGAAGATCGTGCCCTGCTCGAGGACGTACTTGTCCTCCAGCGTCGTCTCGGGACGGCTGAGCTTGACGGGAGCGGCATCGGAGCCGGGCGCGACCGTGGTGGTCGCCGTGCGCGTCGTGTCAGCCGTCGTAGCCAAGGCCCCTCCTCCACCGAATGGTCAAGCCACCTGACCCATATGGGTCAAGGCACTTTACCAACTGCAGCGGCGGGCGCTACACGACTTCGCTGCGCAGCGTGTGCTCCAGCCGGCCGAGGTGCTCGTCCATCACCTCGTCGATCCCCTCGCCCGACCGGACCGCGGCGAGCGTCCGCTCGTGCACGTCGATGATCCAGTCGGGGACGGCCGGGACGTGCATCGCCATGTCGCGGAGGATCTCGAGCTGGCGGAAGACGAGGCGCAGGAGGGTCTCGAGCGTCGGGTTGCCGGCCGCGCGGGCGAGTGCGAGGTGGAACTGGACGTCGAGCTGGAGGAAGCGGTCCTCGTCCTCGGGGCGGTAGCCGCGGCCGACGATCGTGCGCATGACGTCGATCGTGCGCTCCAGCGGCTCGAGCTCCTCGTCGCCTGCGCGCTCGTGGGCGAGGCGGGCGACCTGGGGCTCGATGATGCGGCGGGCCTCGAGCACGGCCTCCGCCTCGCTGAGCCGCAGCTCGCTCACGCGGCGGACGAGGTCGACGGGGACGACGTCGGTGGCGACGAACATGCCGCCGCCGGGGCCGCGGCGGACCTCGAGCAGGCCGGCGTCGACGAGGACCCGCACCGCCTCGCGGAGCGTCGGGCGGCTGATCGCCATCTGCAGCGCGAGGTCCCGCTCGGGCGGCAGCTTGTCGCCGATCCGCAGCTCGCCGGCGCGGACCTTGTCGGCGATCTGCTCGGCCGCCTCCTCGAACGTCCGCCGGGTGCGCACTGGGGTGAACACGGGGGCGCCAAGTCTAGGTCGCGGGGGGTCGGGCTTGGGGAACCCCCCGATGTGGCGGCGGCGGCCCCGCCGGATGCTGGGGCCATGCTGACGACCGAGACAACCGCCCACGACGTCGACGCGCTTCGGGCCCGGATGGCCGGGCAGGTCGTCGCGGAGGGCGACGAGGGCTACGAGGCCGCGCGCCTCGCCTGGAACCTGACGGCGCCGCAGCGCCCGCCCGTCGTGGTCATCCCCGAGACCGCCGCCGACGTCGTCGCGGCGGTCCGCTTCGCCCGCGAGCACGGGCTGCGCGTGGCCGCCCAGGGCACCGGCCACAACGCCGGCCCGCTCGGCGACGCCGCCGGCACCGTGCTCGTCAAGACCCACCTGATGCGCGGCGTCGAGATCGACGCCGAGCGCCGGATCGCCCGCGTCGAGGCCGGCGCGCTCTGGATCGACGTCGCCGCGCCCGCCTCCGAGCACGGCCTCGCGGCGCTCGCCGGGTCGTCGCCCGACGTCGGCGTGGTCGGCTACTCGCTGGGCGGCGGGATGGGCTGGCTGGCCCGCAAGCTCGGGCTGGCGACGAACAGCGTCACGGCGATCGAGCTGGTCACCGCCGACGGACGGCTGATCCGCGCCGACGAGCACCAGCACAGCGACCTCTTCTGGGCGCTGCGCGGCGGCGGCGGCAACTTCGGCGTGGTCACCGCGATGGAGCTGCGCCTCTACGCGATCCCGTCGATCGTCGGCGGGGCGATGATCTGGCCGGCCGAGCGCGGGCGCGAGGTGCTGCACGCCTGGCGCGAGTGGACCGCGACGGCGCCCGACGAGGTGACGACCTCGGCGCGGCTCATGAACATCCCGGACATGGAGGGCGTCCCGGACATGGTCCGCGGCCGCTCGCTCGTGGTGATCGACGGCGCCGTGACCGGGAGCGCGGAGGAAGCCGCGGAGATCCTCGCCCCGCTGCGCGCGCTCGAGCCCGAGATCGACATGTTCGCCCAGGTGCCGCCGGTCGCGCTGTCGCGCATCCACATGGACCCGGAGGAGCCGGTCCCGGCCGACTCGGAGACGGCGATGCTCGACGCGCTGCCGGCCGAGGCCGTCGACGCCCTCGCCGAGCGGTTCGAGTCCAGCCCGCTGCTGCTGCTGGTCGAGCTGCGCCACGCCGGCGGCGCGCTCGGCCGCACGAGGCAGTCGCACGGCGCGCTGGCGCGGATCGACGCCGGGTTCGTGTTCTTCGCGGCGGCCATCTCGGTCCCCGAGGTCGCGGCCCCGGTGCGCGAGCAGCTCGAGGCGGCCAGGGCGGCCGTCGCCCCGTACGCGAACGGGCGCAGCTACGCGAACTTCACCGAGGACCGGGCCGACGCGGCGACGTTCTACGGCGCGGCGACGTACGAGCGCCTGCGGGCGGTCAAGCACGCGTACGACCCCGCCAACCTGTTCCGGGCCAACCACGAGATCGCGTAGGAACCGCGCAGGGGGTCAGACCCCGGTACGCATCGGTATCGGGGTCAGACCCCGGCGCGGCCGCCCCGGCGCGGCCGCTACGCCGCCGCGGTGAGCGTCTGGTCCTCCGCGCCCGCGACCGGCCGCAGCGGGGCGCCGGTGCGCTTCTGCTCGCGGATCTCCAGCCGGCGCGACAGCCGCGACAGGGCGAAGTTCACCGCGACGAACAGCAGCCCGATGAAGACGAAGACCTGCAGCAGCGGCGCCTCGACGCCGCCGAAGAAGTTGAAGCCGGTGACGATCCGGCCGTGGCGCATGACCTCGGGGATCGCGATGATCGAGACGAGCGTCGTGTCCTTGTTCAGCGTGATGAGCTGCGACACGGTCGCCGGCACCATCCGCCGCAGCCCCTGCGGCAGGATCACCAGCCGCATCGACTGCGCGTACGACAGCCCGAGCGACGACGCCGCCTCGCCCTGCCCGCGGTCGAGCGACTGGATGCCAGCCCGCATGATCTCGGCGATGACCGCCGAGTTGTAGAGGACCAGGGCGAGCAGCGCCGCGAACACGCGCCCGGTCTGCAGCACCTCGGGGAGGAACCCCGGAGCGGCGTCCTCGTACGCGTCGCGCCACGACGTCGGCATCGCCAGCGCCAGGTACAGGATCAGGAAGATCAGCGGCAGGTTGCGGAACACGTCGACCCACACGCCCGCCAGGAAGCTCACCGGCCGCACCGTCGACAGGCGCAGCAGCGCCAGCGCCAGCCCGACGACCAGGCTGAACGCGATCGCGATCAGCGCGATCTGCACGTTCACCCAGAAGCCCTCGAGGATGAACCGCAGGTTGTTCCCGGTGGTCAGCCACTCCCAGTGGTCGGGGTCGACGAGGTAGCCCATCAGCGGTGGATCGCGTACCGGCGCTCGAGCGCCCGGAACACGAGGGTCGCGGTGCCGGTGAGCAGCAGGTAGCCGACCGCCGCCCAGAAGAACGCCTCGTCGGTCTGGAACGTCCGCGACTGGACGATCCGCGCCTCCTTCAGCAGGTCCGGGAGCGCGAGCAGCGACACGCCGACGATCGCCGAGTTCTTGATCATCGCGATCGTGATCGACGACAGCGGCGGGATCACCGTCCGGAACGCCTGCGGCAGCACGATCCGCCGCATCGTCTCGCCGTGGCCGAAGCCGAGCGACAGCCCGGCGTCGACCTGCCCGCGGCCGACCGCGAACACGCCGGAGCGCAGCGCCTCGGCGACGTACGCCGCCGTGTAGAGCCCGAGGCTCGCGGTGCCCGCCACCCAGTTCGTGATGTCCACCCCCGCGCGCCGCAGCCCGGCGAACGAGATGAACAGCAGCACGAGCAGCGGGATGTTGCGGAACGTCTCGACGTAGACGCCCCCGAGCCGCTGGACCCACGGCGACGGGGCGATCCGCAGCGCCGCCACCAGGGTCCCCACGGCGAGGGCGATCGCGAACGAGAACCCGACGAGCCGGACGGTGACCCAGAACCCCGACGCGAACTGGTCGAAGTGGTCCGTCAGGACGTCGAAGAGCCCGCTCACGATCGCCGCGCGCCCGCTACTTGCTCAGGTCGAGCGCCTCTTGCAGCGTCATCGTGGGCGGGTCCTGCTTCTCGCCCGTGTACTGGCCGACCCACTTCTCGTAGGCCTCGGCCCAGCCGCCGTCCTCCTTCCACTTGGCGATGACGTCGTCGACGACCTTCTTCATCTCGGCGTCGCCGTCCTTGATGCCGACGCCGTACGGCTCGGTCGTCAGCTCGTCGCCCTCGACCAGCTCCAGCGTGTCGTCCTGGATGATCATGCCGGTGAGGATCACGTCGTCGGTCGACACGGCGTCGACCGCCTTGTTCTGCACCAGCTCCAGGCACTCCGAGTAGGAGTCGACCAGCCGCAGCTCCGCCTTCGGCGCCTCCTTCTTCAGCGTCTCCTCGTACGTCGACCCAAGCGCGGTGCAGACCTTCTTGCCCGCGAGGTCGTCGACGCCCTTGACGTCCGACCCCTGCGGCACGAGGATCCGGCCGCGCGCGATGAAGTAGGGCTCGGAGAAGTCGATCTCCATGTCGCGCTCGGCGGTGATCGTCATGGTCGAGAGGATCAGGTCCGCCGTGCCGTCCTTGAGGAACGGGATCCGGTTGTCGGAGATCGCCTCGATGAACTTCGGCTTGGCGCCCACCGCCTCGGCGATCCGCCTGCCGAGGTCGACGTCGAAGCCCTCGATCGCGTTGGTCTGCGGGTTCTTGAAGCCGAACGGCGGGACGTCGTACTTCACGCCGATCGTGATCTCGCCCTTCTCCTGGAGCTGGGCGGGCGTCGAGCCGGCCGGGAACTCCTGCGCCTGCGTCTGCGCGCCGGTGTCGCCGCCGCCCTCGTCCTCGTCGTCGTCGCCGCACGCGGCGACCCCGACGGCGAGCGCCAGCGCGAGCAGCGCCAGCACCAGCGTCCTCCACACGTGCCTCATCTTCGCGACCCCCTCACCTAGTGATGGATGATCTTGTCCACGAACTCCCGCGCCCGCTCGCTGCGCGCGTTGGCGAAGAACTCCGCCGGCGGGCCCTCCTCGACGATCCGGCCGTCGTCGATGAACACGATGCGGTCGCACACCTCGCGGGCGAACCCCATCTCGTGCGTGACGACGACCATCGTCATGCCGCTCTTGGCGAGCGCGCGCATGACGTCGAGCACCTCGCGGATCATCTCCGGGTCGAGCGCCGAGGTCGGCTCGTCGAACAGCATGAGCTTCGGGTCCATCGCGAGCGCCCGCGCGATCGCCACGCGCTGCTGCTGGCCGCCCGACAGGTCGGCGGGCATCGCGTCCGCCTTCTCCGGGATCCCGACGCGCTCGAGCAGCTCGCGCGCCCGGCGCCGCGCGTCGTCGACCGGCACCTGCCGGGCCTTCGCCGGCCCGATGACGATGTTGTCCAGCACGCTCATGTGCGGGAAGAGGTTGAACTGCTGGAAGACCATCCCGATCCGCGCGCGGACGGCCTGCAGCTCCTTGCCCCTGCGCGGCAGCGGCCGGCCGTCGAAGCGGATCTCGCCGCCGTCGATCGTCTCCAGCCCGTTGACGCAGCGCAGCATCGTCGACTTGCCGGACCCCGACGGCCCCGCCACGACGACCGCCTCCCCGCGCCCGATGGCGAGGTCGATCCCGTCGAGGACGAGGTTGTCGCCGAAGCTCTTGCGCACGCCGCGCAGCTCGACGAGATGCCGGTCCGAGCCGTCCCCCACCATGCCTGCGCCGCGACTCTACATCGTGGACCGGCCCGGCATGCGGCCCAGCGTGCTGACACGCCGGGCCGCGCACCGGCCGGAGGGGGAGGCTCTAGCCGCGCTTCTTCGCGCGGGCGGCGCAGGTGGCGAACCTGCGCGTCATCACGCGCAGCTTGCCGCTCTTCGTGAGCAGCACCGCGCGGACGGTGTAGACGCCCTGCCTGCGGCCGCGCAGGTCGACGGTGGCGAACAGGCCCCGGCGCGTGCGGCGCACCTTCGCGATCCGGCCGCCCGCCACGACGCGCGCGCTCCGCACGCGGTAGTGCCGGTCGAGGCGGATGCGGATCACGCGGCGGCTGACGCAGCGCTTCTTCTTGACCACCGGCGCCGCCGTCAGGCCGGAGGACGCCTCGGTGTGCTGCGCGGCGGGCGCCGTCACGCGCTCGACGATGACCGTCGTCGACGAGCTCTCCCGCTGCGGGCCGTTGCCGGGCTTGTCGGGCTCGTGGCCGGGCGGGGTGCCGCCGTGGCCGGGCGGCGTGCCGCCGTGGCCGGGCGGGTTGCCGCCGTTGCCCGGGTTGTCGCCGTCGAGCCCGGGCGGGTTGCCGCCGTTGCCCGGGTTGTCCGGGCCGAGGCCGGGCGGCGTGCCGCCGAGGCCGGGCGGGGTGCCGCCGAGCCCGGGCGGGGTGACGCCGTTGCCCGGGTCCCCGGGCGGGTCGTCCGCCGCGGCGAGCGCCGGGACGGCGAGGCATGCGACGAGCGCGGCCGGCGCGATTCGACGCACGGCACGCCCGAGACGCGGAGTCGGTCCTACCGACATGCTGTCCTCCTTGAACGACTGGTCTCCGGTGCCGAGCCGGTAGCTGAGCCGTCTCGCGGACGCCCCCGGCGCCCGCGAGACCTCTGGCTTTGCGCCCCCGCCTCGCGGCGAGGTTGCCTTTGTCGTCTCGAAGGAGGACCCGGGTCGGCGTTCCGTGCCTTCCGCGGGCTCCCAAGACGCAAGGTACGCGACCGCGCAGGCCTTGCCCATCGAACGATCGGCCATGGACGCCCGGCGCCCCCCCGCGCCGGGCGTCCACCGAGTGCGCGGCTAGCGCACGCGGAACTTCAGGAGGTTGCCGGCCCCGAAGCCGCCCTCGGGCCGGCCCGCGTTGTCGGTCGCCCGCGAGTACAGCGCGTAGCGGCCGGGCGCGAGCGGGCGCTTCATCCGCACCTTCCACCGCCCGGTGCCGCGCGCCCGCACGAACGGCGGAGCGGTGCACTTGCGGATGCGGCGGAACGTGCCGCGCGGGCTCAGCGCACGGCAGCGGCCGTCGGAGCGCAGCCGGACGAGCGCCACGTCGACGTACAGCACGGTGCCGTCGGGGTCGCTGGCCACGCCGGCGAGCGTGCGCGAGCGCCGCCCGGGCCGGCGCACGCGCGAGGACGGCGCCGCGTTGCCGATCGGCGGCGTCGTGCGCGACGAGCCGGAGATCCCGCCGCCGGCGCCGCCGCCGCCCGCGCCGCCCCCGGCGCCTCCGCCCGAGCCGGCGGGCGGCGGAGCGGGGTCGGGACCGAAGTCCGGCGGCCGGCGGTCCTCGTCGAGCGGCGGCAGCACGGCCTGCGTCGCGGTGCCGTCGAACGTGGCGTCGGCGGCCGCGGCGGCCACGACGCGCGCGAGGTAGATCCCGCCCGGCACGTTGACCGTCACGCTCTCCTTCGACGTCGCGGTGGTGCTCGACTTGAGCTGCCGGCCGGGCGTGCCCTCCTCGTCGGACTCGAAGACGTACAGGTCGATGTCCTGCCCGGGATGGGCGTCGGGGCTGTCGATCTCGACGACGAGCTGCCCGCGCTGGGGCGCCCGGATCAGCGTGTCGTCGCACTCCTTGCCCGGCCCGCACGGGACGACCGCCCCGACCTCCGCGAACAGCGCACCGCCGCTGATCGGCCCGCCGTCCCAGCCGTAGCCGGGGCCGCCCGGCGTCAGCGACGCCTCGCGGTTCGGCGCGGCCAGCGCGGTCGCGGCGGTGACGAGCACCGCGGTCGCGGCGCCCAGCGTGATCTTCGTGCGAGTGGTCATCGGATCCTGAACGAGACGAGGTTGTCGCGGGTGCGGGCGCGCTCGGCGTTGCCGGCCGCGTCGATCGCCCGCGCGAACGCGAAGTAGCGGCCCTTCGGGAGCGCCGCGCCGACGGCGTAGTTCCAGCGCACGACGCGGTTCGGCGTCCGCACGCGCGCGGGCACCGACGGCACCGCGCTGCACGGCCGCCGCTTGCCGAACCTGCCCTGCGCGCCCAGGAAGCGGCAGAGCCGGCCGGAGCGGCGGGCGATGGTGACGTTCACCCGCGCCACGCGGGCGGTCAGGCCCTCGGGCGCCGTGTCGCGCGCCCCGCCGCCGAGCACGATCCGCCGGCGCGAGACGAGCATCTTGCGGCGGGCGATCGTCGTCTGCGGCGCGGTGCG
>DASZEJ010000006.1:0-8341 GCA_035940955.1 Solirubrobacteraceae bacterium | reverse complement strand
GCCGCGCGGGCCACCAGGTGGGCGCGGTGTCGCGGGGGGTGCTGTTCCCGAAGTACCGGGGCGACCTCGTGCAGAGCGCGGTCGTGGTGGAGCGCATGCGCGACGGCGAGATCGAGTCGTTGCGCTACCCGCGCAACCCGCTCGACGTGCTCGCCCAGCAGATCGTCTCGATGGTCGCGATGGAGCCGTGGTCGGTCGACGACCTGGCGTCGGTCGTACGCCGGGCGGCGCCGTTCGCGACGCTGCCCGCGTCCGCGCTGGAGGCGACGCTCGACATGCTGTCGGGCCGGTACCCCTCCGACGACTTCGCCGAGCTGCGCCCGCGCCTCAACTGGGACCGCCTCACCGGCGCGCTCACCCCGCGCCCCGGCGCCCAGCGGCTCGCGGTCACCTCCGGCGGCACGATCCCCGACCGCGGGCTGTTCGGCGTGTTCCTCGTCGGCGAGAAGGGCTCGCGCGTCGGCGAGCTGGACGAGGAGATGGTCTACGAGTCGCGGGTGAGCGACGTGTTCATGCTCGGGTCGTCGTCGTGGCGGATCGAGGAGATCACGCACGACCGCGTGCTCGTGACGCCGGCCCCTGGGGTGCCGGGGAAGATGCCGTTCTGGCACGGCGACGCGCCGGGACGTCCGGTCGAGCTGGGCAAGGCGCTGGGGGCGTTCCTGCGCACGCTGGGCCGCATGTCGGACTCGGACGCGCGGGCCCGGGCGGCCACGGCGGGGCTGGACGAGTGGGCCTCGGCGAACCTCGTCGCGTACCTCCGCGAGCAGCAGGCCGCGACGGGCCACCTGCCCGACGACCGCACGGTGCTGGTCGAGCGCTTCCGCGACGAGCTCGGCGACTGGCGGCTGTGCGTGCACTCGCCGTTCGGGGCGCAGGTCAACGCGCCGTGGGCCCTCGCCGTCGCCGCGAAGGCCCGCGAGCGCTACGGCGTCGAGGTGCAGACCATGCACTCCGACGACGGCATCGTCGTACGGCTGCCCGAGGCCGAGGAGGCGCCGACCGCGGACCTCGTGCTGCTCGACCCGGACGACGTCGAGGCGCTCGTGCGCGACGAGGTGGGCGGGTCGGCGCTGTTCGCGTCGCGGTTCCGGGAGTGCGCGGCGCGCGCGCTGCTGCTGCCGAAGCGCAACCCCGGTAAGCGCACGCCGCTGTGGCAGCAGCGCCAGAAGTCCGCGGTGCTGCTCCAGGTGGCGGGCAAGTTCGGGTCGTTCCCCGTCGTCCTCGAGGCGATGCGTGAGGTGCTGCAGGACGTGTTCGACGTGCCGGGGCTGCGTTCGCTGATGGCGGACGTCGCGGCGCGCAAGGTGCGGCTGGTCGAGGTGGAGACGCCGGCGCCGTCGCCGTTCGCGCGGTCGCTGCTGTTCGGCTACATCGGGGCGTTCATGTACGAGGGCGACGCGCCGCTGGCCGAGCGCCGCGCGCAGGCGCTCTCGCTCGACTCGGCGCTGCTCGCCGAGCTGCTCGGGCAGGCGGAGCTGCGCGAGCTCATCGACGTCGAGGCGCTGGCCGAGGTCGAGGTCGAGCTGCAACGGCTCGTCCCCTCGCGCCACGCGCGGACGGTGGACGACGTGGCCGACCTGCTGCGCGTGCTCGGCGACCTGACGACACCCGAGGCGGTCGAGCGCGGCGCTCAGCCGGCGTGGCTGGCGGAGCTCGAGGAGGCGCGGCGCGCGCTGCGCGTACGCGTCGCCGGCTCCGAGCGATGGGTCGTCGCCGAGGACGCGGCGCGGCTGCGCGACGCGCTGGGCGTGCCGTTGCCGGTCGGCCTGCCGGAGGCGTTCCTCGAGCCCGTCGCCGACCCGCTCGGCGACCTCGTCTCGCGCTACGCGCGCACGCACGGGCCGTTCGTAGCGGGCGACGTCGCCTCGCGGCTCGGCCTCGGCGTGGCCGTCGTGACCGACGCGCTGCACCGGCTCGCGTCGTCGGGGCGGGTGGTGCACGGCGAGTTCCGGCCCGGGGGGTCGGGCACGGAGTGGTGCGACGCGGAGGTGCTGCGGTCTCTGCGCCGGCGATCGCTGGCGAAGCTGCGCAAGGAGGTCGAGCCGGTGCCGGCGGTGGCGCTGGCGCGGTTCGTGCCCGCGTGGCAGCAGGTGGGCTCCGCCTCGGGCCGCGGCCCCGACGCGGTGCTGCGCGCGGTCGAGCAGCTCGCGGGGGCGCCGGTGCCCGCGTCGGCGCTGGAGTCGCTCGTGCTGCCGTCGCGCGTCGCCGACTACTCGCCCGCGCTGCTGGACGAGCTGTGCGCGTCGGGCGACGTCGTGTGGGCCGGGTCGGGCGCGCTGCCGGGGTCGGACGGCTGGGTGTCGCTGTACCTCGCCGACGCCGCTCCCCTGCTCCTGCCGCCGTCGACGCTCGCGGACCCGTCGCCGTTGCACGCGTCGGTCCTGGAGGCGCTGGACGGTGGCGCCGCGCTGTTCTTCCGCTCGCTGTCGGACCGCGTCGGCGGGCCCGACGACGCCGACCTCGTGACGGCGTTGTGGGACCTCGTCTGGGCGGGCGTCGTGACCAACGACACCCTGGCTCCGTTGCGCTCGCTGCTCGGCCGTGGCCGCGCGCCGTCGCGCCGCCGCGCGCCGGTGTCGCGCTACCGCGGGCTCGGGCGCCCGTCGCTGCCGTCGCGATCGGGGCCGCCCATGGGCGCGGGCCGCTGGTCGCTGCTCCCGGACCGGGAGCCCGACGCGACGCGGCGGCTGCACGCGGTGGCGGAGACGTTGCTCGACAGGCACGGCGTGGTCACGCGCGGCGCGGTGCAGGCCGAGCACGTGCCCGGCGGCTTCGCGGCCGTCTACGCCGTCCTCAAGGCGATGGAGGAGTCCGGCCGGTGCCGGCGCGGCTACTTCGTGGAGGGGCTCGGAGCGGCGCAGTTCGCGCTGCCGGGCGCGATCGACCGCGTCCGCGCATTGGCCTCCGACCGCCGCAACGACGACGTGCTCCCGCCGCCGGGCCCCGAGACGTGGGCGCCGGGCGCGCGAACGGGCCGCGTGAAGGCGCCGCCCGCGATCGTCCTCGCCGCGACCGACCCGGCGAACCCGTACGGCGCCGCCCTCCCGTGGCCCGAGCGCATCACCGACTCGGGCTCCGGCGACGGGCCGACGACCGGCCACCGTCCGGGCCGCAAGGCCGGCGCGCTCGTCGTGCTCGTGGACGGCGACCTCGTCCTCTACGTCGAACGCGGCGGCCGCAGCCTCCTCACTTGGACCGACGCGGGCGATCGGCTCCAGCCGGCCGTGGACGCGCTCGCGCTGGCGGTGCGCGAGGGCTCGCTCGGCAAGCTCGCCGTGGAGCGGACGGACGGCGACTTCGTGCTGGGCACGCCGTTGGGGGCGGCGTTGGAGGCGGCGGGGTTCCGGCCGACCCCGCGCGGCCTGAGACTGAGGGGGTGAGGACGGCGGATCCCGACCCCGCGGCCGTGACCCGGCAGTCGTACGACCTCATCGCGGAGCAGTACCAGGCGCGCAACACGGGGTCGCGCCCGGAGTTCGTGGCCTGGCGCGACGCGTGGGTCGCGGCGCTGCACGCGCGCGCCGCCGCGTCCGCCGCGTCCGCCACGCCCGGCGCCTCCGCCGTGCCTGTCGTCGCGACCGGCGCCCCCACCGTCCTCGACGCCGGTGCGGGGCCTGGCCAGCACACCGCCGCCCTCGCCGACTCCGGCTTGCGCGCGGTGGCGCTCGACGCGTCGGAGGCGATGGCGGCGCTCGCCCGCGCGCGCGGCGTACCGGTCGTACGCGGGGACCTGCGGCGGCTGCCGTTCGCGGACGGCGCGTTCGACGGCGTGTGGGCGTCGGCGTCGTTGCTGCACGTCCCGCGCGACGAGGTGCCCGCCACCCTCGCCGAGTGGCGGCGCGTCGCCGCGCCCGGCGGCCTGCTCGCGCTCTCCACGGCGTCGGGAGGCACGGACGGGTGGGAGGACCCGCCCTACGACACCGGCGGCGAACGCCCTCCGCGGCGCTGGTTCACCTACCACGACGAGGAGCCGCTACGCGGGCTGCTCGACGCCGCAGGGTGGGCCGTCGAGGACGTCACGACGTTCGCGAGCCACCGGCTCTGGCTGCGCGTGCTCGCCACGGCGCGAGGCTGACCCGTGCCCGAGGGCGACACCGTCTGGCTCGCGGCGCGGTCGATGCACACGGCGTTGGCGGGGAAGGTGCTGCGCCGCAGCGACTTCCGCGTCCCGAGCCTCGCCACGGTCGACCTCGCGGGGCGGACGGTGCGGGAGTTCGTCGCGCGGGGCAAGCACATGCTGATGCGCCTCGACGACGGCCGCACGCTGCACTCGCACTTCAAGATGGACGGCTCCTGGCACCTCTACGCCCCCGGCGAGCGCTGGCGCGGCGGCCCCGCCCACACGATCCGCGCCGTGCTCGAGGTGGACGACGCCGTGGCCGTCGGCTACCGCCTCCCCGTCCTGGAGCTGCTCCCGCCCGGCGGCGAGGAGGACGCCGTGGGCCACCTCGGCCCCGACACGTGCGGCCCCGACTGGGACAGGGACGAGGCGGTACGCCGCCTCCGCGAGCGGCCCGACCGCGAGATCGGCCCGGCGCTGCTCGACCAGCGCAACCTCGCCGGGATCGGCAACCTGTACAAGGCGGAGACGCTGTTCCTGCGCGGGGTGACGCCCTGGACGCCCGTCGGCGACGTCGACGACCTGCCCGCGCTCGTCTCGCTCGCGCAGCGGCTCATCGCCTCGAACCGGGAGCGGTGGTCCCAGGCGACGACCGGCGACACGCGGCCGGGGCGGCAGCACTGGGTGTTCGAACGCTCCGGCCGCCCCTGCCGCCGTTGCGGCACCCCGATCCGCAGCACCGAGCAGGAGGAGCCCGACGACGTGGGCCGGGGACGGCTGACGTACTGGTGCCCGCACTGCCAGCGCGGGCCCGCGCCCGCTAGATAGCGCGCGGCGCCGCGGCGGCGTCGGCGTGGGGCGAGCCGACGAGCCCGTGCACGAGCTGGCGCGCGGCCGGCTCGGCGGTGCCCGGCACGGCCGGCCACACGACGTGCGAGACCGCCCACCGCAGCAGGGCGTCGACCGCCGCCTCGGGGTCGGTGCGCGGGTGCAGCGCGCCCGCCGCGACGGCCAGCGACACGCGCTGGAGCGCGGCCTGCCGTACGTCACGCCACGGCTCGGCGTCCGAGGGGCGGGCGAGGCGCGCGGCGAGCTCGGGCTCCCGCTCGCGCAGCGCGCGGAGCACGGGGTGGTCGGACAGCCACTCGGCCGCGAACGCGAGCGCCGCCACGACCGCCTCCGCCGTCCCGGGCGAGGCCGGGAGGCCGGCGAGGTGCGTGAGCAGGTCGTCGACCTCGTCGGCCAGGAGGGCGGCGTAGACGTCGGGCTTGGTGCGGAAGTGGTTGTAGAGCGTGGCCTTGGCGATGCCGCCCTCGCGGGCGATGTCGCCCATGGTGGTCTTGCGGGTGCCGTAGCGGGCGATGCACTTCGCGGCGCCCGAGAGGATGCAGGAGCGCGAGCGTGTCATCCCGATCCCGCCCCGGCCAGGGGTGCCCGGCTCGCGGCGCGGCGGCGCGCTGGCGGCACGCGGAGCCGCGGTCCCGGCGGCCCCGGCGGTCCCGGCGGCCCCGGCGCGGGCGGGCTCGACGGGACCGGCGGGCGCGGGAGCGGGAGCGGCCGGGGTCGGCGCGACGGGTGCGGAGGGTGCGACGGGTGCGGCGGGTGCGGCGGCGGCGGGCGCGACCCACGACGCCCACGGCGTACCGATGCCGGGCGTAGCGGGCGAGGTCGTCATGCGGCGGCGCTCCGGCGTGGTCGGATTGGACGTTCCGTGGTGGCGGCGTCCAATCTCACCGGCTCACCCCCCGCCGGTCAACTTCGCGCCTACGCGGCGACCGCCACGGTCACGCCGACGCCGCCCACGCCCGCCACGGCGGCCGGCTCGCCCGCCACCGGCGCGACGGCGTGCTCCGGCACGGCCCGCACGACCGGCGCGAACCCGACCGGCGCCCGCGACCCCGCCTCCGCGAGGAACAGCGCGTCCGCGACGTCGACGAGCACCGACGGCAACGACACGCCGAGGGCCGCGCAGATCGAGGACAGCAGCTCCGACGACGCCTCCTTCACCCCGCGCTCGACCTCGGACAGGTACCCGAGCGAGACTCCGGCGGCGGTCGCGACGGAACGCAGCGTGCGCTGCTGCTCCTCGCGGTGGCGGCGCAGGACGGCACCGAGCTCCCGGCGTAGCAGGGTCATGCGGCGCCTCCGTTCCCGACGATCACGTGCCGACCACAGTAACCCCCGGCTGCGACAGAAACAGCGCGTCGAGCGGGTGAGGCGTGTTCGCCCAGAGCGAACGCGCCCGCGGGCTCACGCGGGCCGGCGCGGCCTGCCGTAGAGCCAGCCCTGCGCCCACGGCACGCCGAGCTCCATCACCGCGGCCGCCTGCGTCTCGGTCTCGACCCCGAACGCGATCGTCCCCGCCGACCCCGCCGCAGCCTCGCGGAGCAGCTCGCGGGCGAGCCCGACGGCGTCGGGCGCGGGCAGCCGCGCGACGAGCGAGCGGTCGAGCGTGACGTAGTCGGGGAGCAACGAGCCGACGAGGTTGCGGACGACGGCGGCGTCGCCCGCGCCGACGAGCGCGACCCGGCAGCCGGCGCCGCGGCAGCGGATGACGACGCGGGCGGTGCGTTCCAACGGCTCGCCGGGGCGCGGCTGCACGACCTCCAGCACGACCTGGCGCAACGGCACCCCCGCCGCCCGCGCCGCCTCCGTCGTGGACACCAGCCAGTCGGCCGGGAGGTCGCCGGCCGCGACGGCGAGCTTCACGAACAGCATCGCCGGCCCCAGCCACGGCCCCGCGTCGCGCAACGCCACCGTCCGCGCGACCGTGTCGAGCTCGGCCAGCAGCCCCGCCGCCCGCGCGGCCGCGAACAGGTCGCCGGGCGCGCCCGAGGGGCCGTGCAGCAGCGCCTCGTAGCCCACCGGCGCCCGGGTCACGACGTCGACGACCGGCTGGTACCGCGCGTGGAACGCGTCCGGGTCCCCCAGCAGCCGGGCTACGTCCACGTCGCCCCGGTCAGGTGCAGCCGGAGCAGGTTCAGCGCCGCGACCACCGCGAACGTCCGCACCCGCGCCCTGTCCCCCGGCAGCCGCAGCTCCCGCGTCACCTCGCCGTCCGGGGTGGCGAGGCCGACGTAGACGGTGCCGACCGGCTTCCCGTCCTGCTCCGTAGGCCCGGCGACGCCGGTCAGCGACAGCGCGTACGTCGCGCCGGTCACCGTGCGCGCACCGCGCGCCATCGCCGCCGCGCACTCCGCGGACACGGCGGGCACGTCGTCGGGCACGTCGAGCAGCGAGCGCTTGAGCTCCGTCGCGTACGCCACCACGCCGCCCGCGTAGACCTCCGAGGACCCCGGCGCCTTCGTGAGCTCGGCGCCGAGCAGCCCGCCGGTCAACGACTCCGCCGTCGCGACGGTCGCCGACCGTTCGCGCAGCAACGCCGCCACGACCGAGTCGAGCGTGTCGTCGTCGGCGCCGTAGACCGCCGAGCCGAGGGCGGCGCGCGCGGCCTCCTCCTCGGGCGCGATCATCGCCAGCGCCTCGGACTCGGTCGCGGCCTTGGCGGTGAGCCGTACGCGCGTCTGCCCCTGCGACGCGAGGAACGCCACCGTGACGCCGCCCGACTCCTCGAGGCGCTCCACCTGCGGAGCGAGCGCGGCGGCGACCGCCGACTCCCACATGCCGGCGGTACGCAGCACCCGGTGCACGATGCACGCGGGCTCCCCCGCCCGCGCCAGCAGGTCGGGCAGCACGGTGTCGGCGAACATCGCCTCCATCTCGAACGGCACCCCCGGCAGCGCGTACGCCACGCCGCCGCCGACCTCGACGCGGACGCCTGGAGCGGTGCCGCGGCGGTTCGGGATCGAGGTCGCGCCGCGCGGGAGGTCGGCCTGCCGGTAGTTCATCTCGGGAACGTCCCGGCGCAGCGCGGTGAACCGCGCCCGCAGCTCCGCCTCGAGCCCGGGGTCGCGCACCAGGTCGACGCCGGCAGCCAGCGCCAGCGCCTCGCGGGTCAGGTCGTCCTGCGTCGGGCCGATCCCACCGGTGATCACGAGCGCGTCGGCGCGCGCGAGCGCCTCGGTGACGCACGTCGCGATGCGGGCGACGTTGTCCCCCACGACGACCGACGTCGTGACGTCGATCCCGGCCTCGGCAAGGCGCCGGCCGAGCCAGGCGGCGTTGCCGTTGACGATGTCGCCGAACAGCAGCTCCGTACCGACCGCGAGCAGCTCGACCCTCATCGGCCCGCCTTCCGCGCGCGCTTCATCGCCGCCCGCGCGGACGTACGCCGCAGCGTCAGAGCGCGCGCCACGTAGTCCGCGCCGGTGCCGACCG
>DASZEJ010000005.1:0-6067 GCA_035940955.1 Solirubrobacteraceae bacterium | reverse complement strand
GCCCGGGTTGATGTCCCGCATCACCATCCGCCTGCTCGCCCTCGCCGCCGCGCTACGCCACAACCAGCTGGCCGGCACCTCGGACCGCAGCCTCATCGCCTACGACCACTGACACCGGCCAATCGGAATCGATCATCTAGTAGGCTCGGCGCGGTGAGAACGATTCTCATCGCGCTCGGGGCCGCGCTGGTGCTCGCGGCGTGCGGCGGCGACTCCGGCGGGGGCGGCGCCGTGCGGGTCGTGGCCTCGACGCCGCAGCTCGCCGACTTCGCGCGGCAGGTCGGGGGCTCGCGCGTCGAGGTCGACGCGCTCGTCGACGGCCGGACCGACCCGCACGACTACGAGCCCCGCCCGAGCGACGCGCGGGCGCTCGCCGAGGCCGACGTCGTCCTGCGGTCGGGCGGGGAGATCGACGACTGGCTGCGCGACGTCGTCGAGACCGCGGGCGGCGATGCGGAGACGGTCGTCGTCGGCGAGCGGATCGGCGCGCGGGGCGACGATCCGCACTGGTGGCAGGACCCGTCGATGACGCTGCGCGCCGTGGACGCCATCCGCGATGCGTTCGCTAAGGCGGACGCCGGGGGCGCTGCCGGCTACCGGCGGCGCGCCGCGGCGTACGCGCGCGAGGTGCGGGGCCTGGACCGGGCGATCGACGCCTGCATGGGCTCGATCCCGCGCGAGCGGCGCACGCTCGTCACCAACCACGACTCGTTCGGGTGGTTCGCGCGCCGGTACGGGATCCGCGTGCTCGGCTCGATCCTCCCGGGCCGCTCGACGGCCGCGCGGCCGTCGGCCCGCGACGTCCGGGAGCTGGTGTCCGCGATCCGCAGCGAGCGGGTCGCGGCGGTGTTCCCGGAGAGCGCGCTCGACCAGCGCCTCGAGCGGGCGGTCGCGCGCGAGGCCGGGGTCGAGGTCGGCGAGCCGCTCTACGCGGACACGCTCGGGCCGGAGGGGACCTACGTCGCGGCGCTCCGCCACGACGCTGACGCGATGGCGCGCGCGTTCGGCGGCGACTGCGACCTGTAGGGCCGCGCCGCGCGGCGGGAGGAGCCCGGCCGGCGGCCTACAGCCGCCACCCGTACAGCCGCACCGTCGACCGCTCCGCCCCGGCCCCGGCGACGACGCGCACCTCGAACCCGCCGCGCCGCACGCTCGTCCCCCGCAGCCGGACGCGGTAGGTCACGCCCGCGGTCCGCGCGCGCGGCGGCGTCGAGTTCACGGTGCGGCCGCGCTGGCGGACCACGACGCGCGCGTCGGCGGCGTCGCTCAACCTGAAGCTGATGTTGAGCCCGTGCCGCCGGTCGACCACCGACCGCGACAGCGCGGCCCGTTCGATCAGCGCGCAGCGCGCCGGCAGCTCGAAGCGCGGCCGCACCGAGAACGCGCCCCGGCGGCGGCGCAGCGCGAACCGGCGCACCTCGAACCGCCCGTTGCCGAGTCGCGCCCGCAGCCGGGCGTACAGGAACCCGTCGCGGACGCGTCGCCGGTTCCCCCGGCCGTTCCAGACGAAACCGCGCCGCCGTGCCGCGAACCGCGCGACGAGGTGGCCGCGCAGCACGCGCCGCCCGCGGCTCTGCTGGAAGACGTCCACGAGCACCGGCACGTCGGCCGCGAACGCGAACCGCACCCGCCGGCCGCGCGCCCGCACGGACGCCGAGCGGATCGCGTGCTCGACGCGGCACGCCTGCGCGCCCCCGCCGGTCAGCGACCCCGCCTGCGGCAGCGCGCCCGGCTCGAAGGCCTCGACCAGCACGCGCCCCTCGCTGTCCGCCGGCGCCGGCAGCCCGAACAGCGCCATGACCGTCGGCGCCACGTCCACGTTCTGCGCCTGCCCGGGATTCAGCAGCGTGTCGTCGAACCGCGGCCCGACCGCTCCGCCGAGCGACTGCTGGCGCACCTGCCCGCCGCCGGAGATCACCGCGAACGTGTTGTCGGTCGTCTGCGGGCCGCCGTGGTTGCCGACCAGCGGGTTCGGCTCGTTGAACGCGCCGCCCTCGACGTGCGTGACCACGAGGTCGCCGGTGCGCTCGCCCGCCAGCCGCCAGCCGGGGTGCTGCGCGTCGAGCGTGTGCTCCGCGCCGCCGTCCGCCGGGTTCGGGACGCGGTAGAGCGCCTCGTCGACCCCCGGCGTGCCCGCCGCGATCGACCGCATCTCCTTGAGCACCGCGTCGCGGTCCGGCCGGTCGCGGTCCCTCAGGTACACCATGTCGACGCTCCCGTTCTGCACGGCGAGGAACTCCGAGTCCGCGACCCCGCCCGCGTTGAACGCCAGGCGCAAGGACTCCTTCTGCAGCGTCGTGTCCATGCTGTGGTCGGACACGACGAGCATCACGGTCCGTCCCCACAGCCCCAGCTCCTTCTGGTTCGCGACGAACCGCTGCAGCTGCGCGTCGGCCTGCGCGATCGCCTGCTGGTAGGCGGCGCCGGTGCCGGTCCCGTGGCCCGCGCTGTCGACGGTCGGCAGGTTCACGAACGTCAGGTTCGGCCGCCTTCGCTCGCCGCCGGCCCCGACCCCGCCCTCGACCGTCTCCAGCACGTGGTCCATGACCTCGCTGTCGACGACCGCGTAGCCGTCGTTGGGCCGCGCGGGAGCGTTCGGGTCGCAGTAGTCGGCCGGCTCGCCGGGGTCGCACGGCGACCACAGGTGGTCGGCGTCGTAGGCGCCGGGGTCCAGGCGGCGGGTGGCGAAGATCTGCGCGAGCTTCGGCTTCCCGAAGACGCCCGCGGTCGTGATCCGCCCTCCCGCGAGCCGCCTGGCGGCCACGAAGAAGCTCTCGGCGACCATGCACGTCCCGGTCTCGCCGTCCACGGACACCGCCCCGGGCTCGGCGGGGTCGCCGCCGCACGCGCGCTTGGACGCCTCGTCGTGCACCGCGAACGCGTTGCCCGGGATGCCCGACCGGTCCGCGAACGCGCCGGTCGCCATCGCGACGTGGTTGGGGTTCGTCTCGGCGACCATGATCGAGCGCGACTCGCGGTAGTACGTCGCGCGAGCGCCCTCCTGCCCGGCCAGCATCCGCCCGAGGAACGGCGCCTGCCCCAGGTCGACCCGGTCGCCGTCGAGGCCGTCGACCACGAAGACGTAGACGAGCGGCAGCGCGGGGTCGTCGACCGGCGCCTGCAGCTGCGCGGCGGCGGACGCGGGCAGGGCCAGGGCGGCGAGGAGGACGGCGAGCGCGCGGAGCATGCGCGTGTAGATACCGGTTCCGCGCTCAGGAGTGCGCCAGCTCGGCGCGGTACCCCAGGGCGGCCGCGGCGAGCGACAGCGCGCCGAGCGTCCACAGCAGCGCCGGGTAGCCGAGCGCCGCCGCGTACAGCGCCGCCCCGACCGGCGCGGCCGCGCGGGCGGCGATCGTCACCGAGGCGGCGACGCCCGCGATCACCCCGTAGTCCGCCCGCCCGTAGCGGTCGGCGATGACGGTCGCCCGCGCGATCGTCGCCATCCCGTTCCCCATGCCGAGGATCACGAACCCGGCGACCACCGCCCACGCGGCGTCGAAGGCGACCGCGACCGCGATGCCGGCCCCGCCGAGCGCGAACGAGAGCGCGGTGGAATGCGCGGGCGCGATTCGCTCCGCCAGCGGCGCGAAGACCGCCCGTCCGGGGATCTGCGACACCCCGAAGAGGCCGACGGCGAACGCGGCGAACGCGGCGCTGTGGCCGCGCTCGAGCAGGAACGGGATGGCGAGCAGGACCGCGCCGACCGTCGCGAACTGCGCGAGGAAGAACGCCCACGACAGCATCCAGAAGTCGCCGGAGCGCAGCACCTCGCCCGCGGCCGGCGGCGGCTCGCCGTCGCCGTCGTGCGCGGCGTCCGGCGGCGCGCCGCGCAGCGCGAAGGCGTGCAGCGGCACGGTGATCGCGCCGAGGATCGCCGCGAGCACGACGAGCGCGTCGCGCCACCCGTACGCGTCGATCAGCGCCTGCGACAGCGGCACGAAGATGAAGCTCGAGAGGGCGGCGACCAGCGTCACCGCGGTCATCGCGCGCCGCCGCTCGACGGCGCCGGCGAAGTGCTTGGCGAGCACGGTGAAGGCCGCCTCGTAGAGCACCGCCGCCATCACGAGCCCGATGCCGAGCCAGATCGCGTAGAACGCCGCGAGCCCGTCGACCCGCGACCACGCGAGCACGAGCAGCGCGCCGGCGACGGCCCCGCCGGTCATGAGCGTGCGCGGCCCGCGCCGGTCGAGGTACCGGCCGACCGGGATGCCCGCGACCGCCGACACGAGGATCGCGAGCGAGTAGGCGCCCGTCAGCTCCGCCGTCGACCATCCGAGGTCGCGCTGCATCGGCACGAGGAACGCGGTGAACGCGTAGTACAGGACGCCGTACGACACGGTCGCGGTGACCGAGAACGCGGCGGTGATGGCCCACGGCCTACCCACAGCACGCCGACGGCGCGCCGCCGGCCGCGACCGGTGCGCCCCCCGCGCCGCACGCCCCGGTCTCGGGCAGCTCCAGCTCCACGCGGCGCGCGGCGTAGCGGCTACTCGCCGCGGTGGCGGTCCGACGCGCGGCGCCGCGGCGGGACGACGGTCACGGCGTCGCGGCTCGGCTTGGCGGCGACCGCCGGGTTGTCGATCTCGCCGATCCGGTCGATCAGCTTGATCCACTGCCGCGGCTCGAGCACGGCGGCGAGCTCGCGCCCGCCCGGCGTGCCGCCGATGGGCGTGAAGCCGACGTGGACGTGGTCGTCGTGGTCGCCCATCGCGAACGTGTTGTCCGCCCCGTCGTAGCGCATGAGGCTGATCACCTGGGCCGGCTTCATCGCGCCCTGCAGCGTCAGCAGGCGGCGGACGGTCAGGTCCGTGATCGACCCGGGGCCCTGGTGGCCGAGGATCGGGATCCCGTTGATCCTGGCGATGTCGACGGCGCTGCCGGTCGTGTGGTGCGAGACGTTGCCCGAGGCCGTGTAGTAGGAGTGGCCGCAGGTCAGCGACGTGACCGTCGGGCGCAGGCCGCTCGCGGCGAGGAACTCGAGCGTGGCGAGGACGCGCCGGTCGATGCGCGAGCCCTCGACGTCGCGCCGGCCGCAGTCGTAGATCTCGATGCGCGGGTTCTGCAGCACCCGCCGCTCCAGCTCGGTCTTGCCCATCAGGAGGATCTGGCCGATCGACGGGGTCCGCGCGTCGGGGCCGAAGAAGGGGTTGCGCCGCCGCGCGCGGTAGATCGCCGTCGACTCGAGCAGCTTCCAGCCGTCGAGGATCGGCTTGGGGTCGATGCGCGGCGCGCCGCGGCCGGCCGGGCGGATCGAGAAGAGCACGTGCGGCGCCTCGCGGCGGGAGGTCCGGCCGATCCGGCCGAGCACGGTCCCGCCGATCACGCGCGAGCCCCTGCGCAGCGGCTTGGTGGTCACCTCGCCGGCGGGCAGGCCGAGCAGCTCGAGGTCGGACGGCGCGGGCGGCGGGCCGAGCTGCCGCTGGCCGCCGTCGGCGCGGGCGCCGGGGCGGGCCGGGTAGGCGAACAGGCGCTCCTTGTCGGGGCGGCGGGCGGCGGCGGGCCGGCGGTTCGACGCGGTGTCGCGCTCCCTCGCCGCGGGCGGCTGGGTGCCCGCGCTGGCCGCGCGCTTCGGCGCGGGGTCGGCGGGCGGGTTGGCGTACAGGCCGGCGTGCAGCACGCGCGCCTGGTCGCGCAGCACCGGGTGGCGCTTCGCGAGCGTCTCGAGGTGCGCGTAGGTGTACGTGTTGCCGAAGGCGTCGCGCAGGACGACGTGCCGCCCCAGCTCGCGCGTGCGCCCGCGGCGGACGATCGTGCCGTCCTGCACCGCGACGACGCGCGAGCCCGGCCTGGCGTAGACCTTGACGTCGCGCCGGCGCTCGTCGGCCTCGACCGGGACGGCGGCGTTCGCGCCCTTCGCGACGCGGCGGCGGGCGTCGCGGGCGTCGAGGTCGTCGGCGTACCGGGCGCGGCCCGCGACGGGGAAGCGGCCCTGGGTCAGTCCGGTGAGCGAGCCGACGAGGTCGGTGGGCATGCCGCCGATGAGGCGGGCGCGCATGAGGACCGAGTCGACGTACCAGTCGGCGTGGTTGTAGGCGAAGATCGCGCGGGCCAGGTCGCGGTCGGCGCC
>DASZEJ010000004.1:0-26245 GCA_035940955.1 Solirubrobacteraceae bacterium | reverse complement strand
TCTACACGTCGGGCACCACCGGCCGGCCGAAGGGCTGCATGCTCACCCACGGCAACTACCGGGCGAACTCCGACATGTGCGCGAGCGCGGTCGACCTCGGCGACGGCGCCACGATCTTCGTCTTCCTGCCGCTCGCCCACTCGATGACCCGCGTCATCACGCTGTTCGCGCTCGACCAGGGGCACGAGCTGGCCTACTGGCGCGGCGACCTGACGAGGGTGCTGGAGGACGTGCAGGAGGTGCGGCCGACCGACCTGCCGTCGGTGCCGCGGCTGTTCGAGAAGGTCCACCAGGCGGCGACGTCCGCCACCGGCGCCAGGCGGCGGCTGCTCGACTGGGCGGTCGCGCGCGGGCGGGCGGCGCGCGAGGCCGAGCGGGCGGGGCGCCGGCTCGGCCCGGCGGCGCGCGCCCAGCACGCGGTCGCCGACCGGCTCGTGCTGCGCCGCGTGCGCGACCTGTTCGGCGGGCGGGTGCGGATGGTGTTCACCGGCGGCGCGCCGATCGAGCCGGAGATCCTGCGGCTCTTCGACGCCTGCGGCATCCTCGTGCTCGAGGGCTACGGCCTGACCGAGACCGGCGCCGCGGCGACGATGAACACGGCGTCGGCGCTGCGGCTCGGCACCGTCGGCCGCGCGCTGCCGGGCGGCGAGGTCCGGATCGCCGGGGACGGCGAGATCCTCGTCGCGGGGCCGCACGTCTTCGGCGGCTACCTGCACGACGACGAGGCGACGGCCGCGGCGCTGCGCGACGGGTGGCTGCACTCCGGCGACCTCGGCGAGCTCGACCGCGACGGCTTCCTGCGCATCACCGGCCGCAAGAAGGACCTCATCGTCACCTCGACCGGCAAGAACGTCTCGCCCGCGGCGATCGAGAACGCGCTGCGCGGGACGTGGCTCATCAGCCAGGCGGTGGTCGTCGGCGACCGCCGGCCGCATCTCGCGGCGCTGGTCACGCTCGACCCCGAGCAGGCCGCGGGGCTGAGCGCGGAGGAGGCCCGGGCGGCGGTCGGGCGCGAGATCGACGCGGTCAACCAGCGGTTCGCGCCGCCCGAGCGGGTGCGGCGCTTCGCGGTCCTCGACCGCGAGCTGAGCCAGGAGGAGGGCGAGCTGACCGCGACGCTGAAGGTCAGGCGCGCCGTGGTCGAGGAGCGCTTCGCCGCGGAGATCGACGCGCTCTACGGGTAGCCACTACCAGCCGCGGGCCGCCGGCGCGCTCGACGGCGCGCAGCAGCGCGACGAGCGCGGGGCTCGCTCCGCGCGGCGGCGCGCCGTCCAGCACCCCGCGCTCCTCGAGCTCGCGCGCCCACGCGGCGATCCACTCGAGCGTCTCGTCCAGCGGGCGCGGGGCGTAGCCCAGCTCGCGCTCGGCCTTGTCGGAGACGTACTGCCAGTTCGGCGCGGCGAGGCGGGTGACGATGCCGCCGGTCAGCACCGGCGGCAGCCCGAGCAGGTGCTGGACGTGCGCGATCCGCGCCGCCGCCCGGGGGACGAGCAGCGCCGGCGCCGCGCGCCCGGTCAGCTCCATCAGCCGCTCGGCGAGCCGCGCCCAGCTGCTGTTGTGGCCGCCGAGGACGTACCGCTCGCCGGTGCGCCCGCGCTCGGCGACGAGCGCGTGCCCGGCGGCGACGTCGCGCACGTCCACCACGTTCGTCGGCCCGTCCACCAGCGCCGGCCACTCGCCGCGGGCGAGCCTGAGGACCTGCCGCGACGAGGTCTCGCCGAGCCGGCCGCGGTCGAGCGGGACGCCGATCACGTACGCGGGGTTCGCCATCACGAGGTCGACGCCCCGCCGCAGCGCCGCGCGGATCGCCTCCACCTCGCCCTCGTGCTTGGAGTCGACGTAGACGAGGCCGAGCCCGCCGCCGCGGTAGACGTCGTCCTCGCGCCCCGGCCGGCCGTCCTGCGCGGGGCCGATCGCCACGACGCTCGACGTGTGCACGACGCGCCGCACGCCCGCGTCGGCCGCCGCCTCGACGGCGATCCGGGGCGCGATCGCGTTGACCTCCCACGCCCGCCGCCCGGAGCCGACGACGCCGGCGGCGTGGAACAGCGTGTCGACGCCGTCGAGCGCCCCGCGCAGGGCGTCGCGGTCGAGCACGTCGGCGCGGACCGGCTCGACGTCCAGGCCGCGCAGCCGGTCGAGGCGCGCCTCGTCGCGGTAGGTCACGCGGACGCGCTCGCCGCGCTCGACCAGCTCGCGGGCCAGGTGCCCGCCGACGAACCCGGTCGCGCCGGTGACGCAGACGGTCATGCCAGCACGAGCGCCAGCTCGCGGGCCAGGAGCTGGAGGACCGCGGGCTCGGCGGCCTCGAAGAAGAAGTGGCCGCCGGCGAAGAGCTGCATCCGGAAGCCGGCCGCGGTCTGCTCCCTCCACGCCTCCAGGTCCTCCCGCGTCACGTCCGGGTCGTCGATGCCGCCGATGGCGACGATCGGCAGGTCGAGCGGCTCCTCGGGCACGTACTCGGTGGTCTCGGAGATGCGGAAGTCGGCGCGCAGCGAGGGCAGCGCCAGCTCGACCAGCTCCGGCTCCTCGAACACCTCGGCGGGCGTGCCGCCGTACCGGCGGACGGCGTCGACGACGCCATCGTCCGGCAGCGCGTGGACGTGCTCGCCGGGGTGCGGGAGCTGCGGCGCCTCGCGGGCGGAGACGACCAGCAGCCGCGGCGCCGGCCGGTCGCGGCGGCGCAGCTCGCGTGCGAGGTGGAAGGCGATCAGCGCGCCGAGGCTGTGGCCGAACAGCGCGAGCGGGAGGTCGTCGTCCGGCAGCGCGCCGGCCAGCTCGGCGACGACCTCGTCGTGGGTCTCGAACGGCGTCTCGCCGAGGCGCGGGCCGCGGCCCGGCGGCTGGGCGGCCCACACCTCGACCGCGGGCGGCAGCCCGGGCGGCCAGGTGCGGAAGGCGGACGCCGAGCCGCCCGCGTGCGGCACGCAGAGCAGGCGCAGCTCCGGCCACGGCGGCGTCGACAGGCGGCGCAGTGGCGCGCTCACCGGCCGGCCCCGGCCCCGGCCGCCCGCACCGGCCGCTGCCACGCCTCCTCCGAGCGGGCCAGCTCCTCGACCAGCTCCACGTAGCGAGCGAACGCGGCCTCCAGCGCGTCGGCGTCGAACAGCCCCTCGACCGCGTCCCAGCTCAGCCGCACGCCGTCGCCCTCCTCGACGAGCTGGTGGTCGAGCCACACCTGCGGCGTCTGGCTCACGGCGTACGCCACCTCGCCCAGGCACGAGAACGGCGGCGGCGCGCCCTCCGGCGCCTGGCCGAGCAGGCTGGTGAACACGACCGGCATGCCGGGGTCGTCGCCGTCGTTCCGCGCCGCGCGCTCGCGCAGCACGCTGAGGCCGCTGAAGATCCGGTGGCCGAGGTCGGTCCACAGCCGCTCGCGCAGCCGCGCCGCGCCCGCGGCGAAGCTGCGGTCGCCGGCGTCGACGTCGACGTCGAGCAGCGTCAGCGCGGTGAAGTCGCCGATGAGCTTCGGGACGTCCGGGTGCAGCGGCAGGCGGTTCGACGTCGTGAGGTTGAGCGTGAAGCGCGGGCTGCCGGACCAGTCGGCGAGCACGTGCGAGAACGCGAAGCACAGCGCGGTGGACGGCGTCACGCCGGCCGCGCGGCCGCGGTCTGCGAAGGCGCGCCACGTCTCGCCGCCGAGCAGGTGCTGCAGCCGCCGGAACCGCGGCCGGCCGACCTCCGCGGGCGCCGCCGCGAGCGGGAGCGGGGGAGGCCCGGGCAGGTCGTCGAGCCGGTCCAGCCAGTAGGCGCGGGCGCGCTCGTAGCGCTCCGAGCGCTCCAGCTCGCGCTCCGCCGCGGCGTAGTCGCGGAAGGTCAGGCCGATCGGCTCGAGCTCGGCCGCCGGGTCCTCGTACAGCCGGTCGACCTCGCTGCCGAACAGCAGCCAGCTGCGCCCGTCGGCGGCGATCAGGTCGAGGCTGACCGCGACGCGCGTGCGCCCGCCGGGGAGCTTCAGCGCGCGCAGCTCCACCAGCGGCGGGCGGTCCGCGGGGCGCACGCGGTGCGAGAGCTGGCCGCGCAGCCGCTCGAGCGCCGCCTCGACCTGCTCCTCGGTGGCGCGCGTGAGGTCGACGGCGCGGATCGTCACCGGGTCGACCTCGGGAAGCACGCGCTGGCTCTGCGGCGACTCGATCGCCGCGCGCAGCATCGGGTGGCGCTCCACGACCGCGTTGACCGCCTGCTCGAGCCGGTCGACGTCCAGGCCCTCGCGCTCGAACTCGCGGTAGAAGTGACACGAGACGCCGCCGAGCTCCCAGTCCTCCGAGCGCCCGACGTAGTAGGCGCGCTGGATCTCGGTGAGCCCGAACGGCTCGAAGCTCGCGTCGGGGTCGGGCTCGGCGCGGGGCAGGCGCGTGCCCTCGCCGGCCGCCGCCTCGATCCGGGCGGCCAGCTCGCGGCCGGTCTCGTGCCGGAGCGCCTCGAGGTCGACAGCGGCGCCGTGCTCCTCCTCGGCGGCGTTGGCGAGCTCGAGCGCCATCAGCGAGTCGAGCCCGAGCCGCTCGAGCGGCGCGTCGAGGTCGACTTCGTCCGGGGCCGCGCCGAGGACGGTCGCGAGCCGCGCCCGCACCCAGCCGTCGAGCGTGCCGTCGGCGGCCGGCTCGGCCGGCTCGGCCTGCTCGGCGCGGTGGCCGATCCACAGCGAGCGGCGCTGCCACGCGTAGCGGGGCAGCCGCACGACGCGCGCGCCCGCGGGGCTCAGGTGGGGCCAGTCGAGGTCGAGGCCGCGCGCGTAGCAGCGGCCGGCCGCGTGGAGCAGCGCGAGCGGCAGGTCGCCGGCCGGCGGCCCGGTCGCCTCGCGGGCCAGCTCGGCGGGGTCGAGGCCCCAGTGGCGGGCCAGCGCCTCGATCCCCTCGCGGACGAGCTGGGCGGCGTCGGCGTCGCCGCGGACCACCGGCCGCGGGTCGCCGACCGCCTCCAGGAAGGCCAGCTCGAGGTCGAGCAGCGGCCTGGCGGCGCGCACGAGCGCCTCGTCGCCCTCCGGGAGCGCCGGCGCGGGCGGCGGCGCCTCGCCCTTCGCGATCCGCGCGAGCCCCTCGACCAGCTCCTCCCGCGTCCGCCCGAGGGCGAACGCCCGGTGCTCGTGATGGCTCCGCCGCGCGCCGAGCGTGAAGCAGACGTCGTCGAGCCGCGGCGCGCCGGTGTCGAGCAGGTCGCGCAACGCCGCGGCGAGGGCCGCGAGCGCGGCGGGGTCGCGGGCGGAGACCGGGAGAAGGCGCGGGCGCGTCGAGGCGGCGGCGTTCGCGCTCACCCCGCCACCCCCTGCAGCACGGCATGCGCGCCCGTCCCTCCGAACCCGAACGCGCTGACGCCCGCGACCGGCTCGTCGGCCTTCCACTCGGCCGGCTCGCGCTGCAGCTCCAGCGGCAGCGAGTCGGCGGCGATCGCGCGGTGCAGCCGCTCGGTCCCGATGCTCGGCGGCAGCCGCCGCTCGCGCAGCGCGAGCGCGACCTTGACGACGCTCGCGATCCCGGCGGCCGATTCGAGGTGCCCGATGTTCCCCTTCACCGACCCGAACGCGCACGGCGCGTCGAGCGTGCGGCCGGGCGCCAGCACCGCGCCGAGCGCGTTGGCCTCGACCGCGTCGCCGAGGGGCGCCCCGACGCCGTGGGCCTCGACGTAGGACACCGCGGCCGGGTCGACGCCCGCCCGCTCGTAGGCGCCGCGCAGGAGCGCCGCCTGCGCCTTGCCGTTCGGCGCCAGCACCCCGTTGCTGCGCCCGTCGCTGCCCACAGCGCTCCCGCGCACGAGCGCGTAGACGGGGTCGCCGTCCGCGCGGGCGTCCGCGAGCCGCTTCAGCACGACCACTCCGGCGCCCTCGCCGCGCACGAACCCGTCGGCGTCGTCGTCGAACGGGCGGCACCGGCCGCCGTCCGACAGCATCCCGAGCCGTTCGAGCGCCTCGCTCGGCTCGGGGCGGAGCACGAGGTTCACGCCGCCGGCGAGCGCCAGGTCGCAGTCGCCGGTCCGCAGCGCCTGGCACGCCAGGTGGACGGCGACGAGCGACGACGAGCACGCCGTGTCGACGGCGACGCTCGGCCCGCGGAGGTCGAGCGCGTACGAGAGGCGGTTCGGGACGAGGCTCGTCGCGCCGCCCGTCGCGGCGTAGCGGCCGGGGCCTCCGGCGGCCGACATGAGCAGGTCGAAGTAGTCAGCGCCCGACACGCCGACGAACACTCCCACCGGCTCGCCCGCCAGCGCCGACGCCGGGATCCCGCCGTCCTCCAGCGCCTCCCACGCCACCTCGAGCAGCAGCCGCTGCTGCGGGTCCATCTCGGCCGCCTCGCGCGGCGAGATGCCGAAGAACGCCGCGTCGAACCGGTCGACGCCGTCGAGGAACGCGCCCCGCCGCGACGGCCGCCCGCCGTCGCGCAGCGCCTCGCGCTCGGTGGGCGGCTCGCGCACCGCGTCGCGACCGTCCCGCAGCAGCTCCCAGAACTCGTCCGGCCCGTCCCCGCCCGGGAAGCGGCAGCCGATCCCGACGAGCGCGACGGGGTCTGTCGCGCCGGCCGGGCGCGAGCGTCGCCGCCGCGGGCCCTCCGCGTCCCCGCCGCCGCCCCCCAGCTCCTCCGCCACCGCGGCGATCGTCGGGTTGTCGTACAGCACCGTCGCGGGGACCGGCCGGCCGAGCCACGCCTCCAGCTCGCCCGCGATCTCCACGGCCTCCTCGGAGTCGAGGCCGAGGCTTTCGAACGTCGCGTCGCGCGCCAGCCGCGCCGCCGGCACCCCGACCCGCCGCTCGAGCGCCTGCGCGAGCCGCTCCTCGACCGCCCGTCGCGAGCGGCGCTCGCTCACGCGTGGGCGACCTCGCGGACCGGCGCCGGCCGGCGCACCGTCATCGTCACGCGCGCGTCGGCCGCCGGCGCGAGGCTGACTGCGCGGCGGCGGCGCGGCTCGGGCGGCTCGCGCGCCGGCGCGAACTCCGCGCGCCCGAGGATCGTCTGCAGCACGACGCGCATCTCGAACAGCGCGAACGCCGCCCCCACGCAGCGCCGCACGCCGAGCCCGAAGGGCAGCCACGAGATCGTCTCGGTCTTGCGGTCGATGAACCGCTCGGGCTTGAAGCGCTCGGGCTCGTGGAACGCGCCCGGGTGGTGGTGGGCGAGGTGGAACGAGCCGCCGACCAGCGTCCCCGCCGGCAGCGTGCAGCCGTCGACCCGGATCGGCGCCTGCAGGTTGCGCATCCCGAAGCTCAGCACCGGCCGGACGCGCAGCACCTCCTTGACGACCGCGTCCACGTACTCGGTCTCGCCCGCGCGCACCTCCTCGACGAGCCGGGAGTGGACGTGCGGGTGGCGCAGCACGCGCTCGAACGCCCAGGCGAGCGCGGTCGCGGTCGTGTCGTGCCCGGCGATGAGCAGCGTCAGCAGCTGGTCGCGCAGCTCCTCGTCGCGCATGTCGCCGTCCTCGACCTGCGCGCGGACGAGGATCGACAGCACGTCCTCGCGCTCGTCCAGGTCCCGGGCCCGGCGCCGCCGCGCGATCTCGTCGAGCAGCAGCGCGTCGACGCGCGCCTTGCGCCGGTCGAACCGCCGCCGCGGGCTCAGCGGGCCGAGGTTCAGCTGCAGCGCCGGGAGCGACACCAGCAGCATCCCGAGGTCCATCATCGGCCGCAGCGCGTCTTCGACCTCGCGCTGGCGCGCGTCGTCCTCGAGGCCGAAGATCGCCCGCATGACGACCCGCAGCGTGATCGTCTGCATCGACGGCCGGATCGGGAACGGGGCGTGCAGCGGCCACGAGTCGACCTCGCGGTTCGTCAGCTCGCGGATGACCTCGCCGTACACGTTCAGCCGCTCGCCCTTGAACGGCGCCGACATCAGCCGCCGCTGGCGGACGTGCGGCTCGTCGTCGAGCAGCAGCATCGAGTTCGCGCCGACCAGCGGCTCGAGCACCGTCCGCGCCTCGCCGGCGTGCGCGCTCTCGGCGCCCAGGATCAGCGCCTGGCGGACGATCTCCGGGTCGCCGAGGACGACGAAGTCGCCGAGGTTGGCGATCCGCAGCGTGAAGGCGTCGCCGTAGCGGGCGCGGCAGTCCTCCAGCAGCCCGACCTCGTCGCGCAGGAAGCGAATCGTCTGCACGATCGTCGGGGCCCGCGGCCCGGGCGGCAGCTGGGCCGGGCCGGGCGGCCCGTCGGTCTGCACGCGCTGAGCGCTCTCCACGCCCTGAGGTGTGCCCGCGCCGCGGCGCCGGATCGCTGCGCGATCCCTGAAGCGGGCGGCGGGTCGCGTTCCGTCTCGCGGCAGCCCGCCCGGCCCCGGCTCCGGCTCCGGCAGGCGTAGGCTGGCGGCGTGACCTGGGACGACGTGCGCCGGATCGCGCTCGCGCTCCCCGAGACCGACGAGCGGCTCGTCCGCGGCCTGCGCCAGTGGCGGGTGCGCGACAGGCTGTTCGTCTGGGAGCGCCCGCTCCGGCGCGCGGACCTCGAGGCGCTCGGCGACGCCGCGCCCGACGGGCCGATCCTCGGGGCTCGGGTCGAGCACCTGGTCGCCAAGGAGGCGCTGCTGGCCGACGCCCCGGACCTGTTCTTCACGACGCCGCACTTCGACGGCTACCCGGCGGTCCTCGTCCGCCTGGACCGGATCGCGCGCGAGGGCCTCGAGGAGGTCGTGACCGAGGCGTGGCTGGCGCGCGCGCCGAAGCGGCTGGCCGCTCAGCTCGCGCGGCCCGAGTGAGCGCGTCCCGGCCTCAGGCGCCGAGGTCGAGCACGACCTTGCCGGTCGCGCCGCGGCCGTCGATGAGCTTCAGCGCCTCGGCCGCCCGCTCGAGCGGGAAGCGGGCGCCGACCGGCGGCCGCACGATCCCGCGCTCGATCATCCCGTCCAGCGCGGCGCCGATCTCGCGGCACACGTCGGGCCTGCCCATCGCGTAGGCGCCCCAGCCGGCGCCGACCACCTCGGTGTTGCCCAGCAGCAGCCGGTTGACCCTGACCTCGGGGATCGACCCGCCGGTGAACCCGACGACGACCGCGCGCCCGCCCTCGGCCAGCGAGCGCAGCGAGTCGGTGAACCGGTCGCCGCCGACCGGGTCGAGGACGACGTCGACGCCGCCGCCGGACAGCTCCTTCGCCTGGTCCTTCCACGGCCCGTCCGCGCGCAGCACCTCGCCCGCGCCCGCCTCGCGCGCGACCCGCTCCTTCTCGTCGGTCGACACGACCGCGATCGTGCGCGCGCCGAGGCCCCTGGCCACCTGCAGCGCCGCCGTGCCGACCCCGCCCGCGGCGCCGTGGACGAGGACCGTCTCGCCCTCGGCCAGCCGCCCGCGCAGCTTCAGCGCGAAGTACGCCGTGTGGTAGTTGAGGACGAGCGCGGCGCCCTGCGCGAAGTCCAGCTCGCCGGGCAGGGGGAAGGTGAGGAACTCGGGCGCGACCGCGACCTCCGCGAACGCGCCGAGCGCGCAGAACGCCGCGACCCGGTCGCCCGGCTTCACGGCGGCGCCGTCGGGCGCGCTGCGCACGACGCCCGCCACCTCGCTGCCCGGCACGAACGGCAGCGGCGGCTTGAGCTGGTACTGGCCGCGCGTCTGCAGCACCTCGGGGAACGAGACGCCCGCCGCGTGCACGTCGACGACGACGCCCGAGCCCGGCGTGAGCATGTGCGACGGCTCGGGCTCGGGGACGTCGACCAGCTCCAGCGCCCGGTCGGGCCCTTCGAGGTTGACGATCTGCACGGCGCGCACGAGGCGCGCGATCATAGGCGCTGGCCGCGCTACCAGGTGTCCACGAAGCGGTGCCCGCGCGGGGGCGCGGCCGGCCGCCCGGCCGCCGCGAGCGTCGAGGCGATCAGCCCGCGCGTCTCGGCCGGGTCGATCACGTCGTCGATCTCGAACAGCGTCGCGGCGTTGAGCGCCCGGGCGTTGCGCTCGGCGGCCGCGGTCAGGTCGCGGACGCGCCGCTCGCGCTCGCCCTCGTCGGCGATCGCCTCGAGCTCCCGGCGGAAGCCGAGCCGCACCGCGCCCTCCAGGCCCATCGGGCCGAGGTGCGCGCTCGGCCACGCGACGGTGAGCAGCGGCTCGTGCAGGCTCCCGGCGACCATCGCCTGCGCGCCGAGGCCGTAGCCGCGCCGCAGGATCACCGCCACGAACGGCACCTGCAGGGCGGCGCCGGTCACCAGCAGGCGCGACGTGTGGCGGACGAGGCCCGTCGCCTCGGCCTTCGGCCCGACCATCATCCCCGGGGTGTCGACGAGCGAGACGATCGGCAGCCCGAACGCGTCGCATAGCTGCATGAACCGCGCCGCCTTGTCGGCCGCCTCGCTCGTGATCGCCCCGGCCATGTGGCGGGTGTCGTTGGCGACGAAGCCGACGGGCCGGCCCTCGATCCGGCCGAGCGCCGTCGCCATCTCGGGCGCGAAGCGCTCGCGCAGGAAGGTGACCGAGCCCTCGTCGGCGAGCGTCTCGACGATCGGCGCGACGGCGTAGGCGCGGCGCTGGCGCTCGGGGACGAGGTCGCGCAGCCGCTCCTGGTCCGGCGCGGTGCCCGGCGCGCCCGGGCCGTGGAAGTACCCGAGCAGCCGCCTCGCGACCGCGGTCGCCTCGGCCTCGTCGGCGACGACCACGTCGATGACGCCGTTGCGCGACTGCACGTCGACCGGCCCGACCTCGTCCGGGTCGACCTTCCCCAGCCCGCCGCCCTCGATCATCGCCGGCCCGCCCATGCCGATCGAGACGCTCTCGGTCGCCACGATGAGGTCCGAGCACCCGGCGATGACCGCGTTGCCCGCGAAGCACCGCCCGTGGACGACCGCGATCCGCGGCACCAGCCCCGACAGCCGCGCCCACAGCGCGAACGCGCGCGTGTCGAGCGCCGAGACCACCGGGTGGTCCGTGTCGCCGGGCCGCCCGCCGCCGCCCTCGGCGAAGAACACGGTCGGCAGCCGCATCCGCTCGATCAGCTCGAACAGCCGGTCCTTCTTGCGGTGCCCGAGCACGCCCTGCGTCCCGGCCAGCACCGTGTAGTCGTAGGACAGGACGGCGCAGGGATGGCCGTCGACCCGCGCGGTCCCCGCGACGAGCCCGTCCGCCGGCGTGCGCGCGATCAGGTCGTCGACCTCCCGCCGCGCCCGCTGCGCGGCGATCGCGAACCGCCCGTACTCGACGAACGACCCGGGATCGACGAGGTCGGCGACGTTCTCGCGCGCGGTGCGCCCGCCCGCGGCATGGCGCCGCGCGACGGCGTCGGGCCGGGCGTCGTCGAGCGTCAGCGCGCGGCGGGCCAGCACCTCCGCGAGGTCCTCGCGGTCGGCGTTCAGCGCGCGCCTCGCCGTTGCCTCGACACGGCCGTACCGTACCGCCGGCCGCCGCGGCCGGCCGCCGCGTGGCCGCGGGAGGGCCGGCGTGCGGCGGAGCGGGCCGCGGCCGCACCCCCCGGCCACGGCCCGGAGCCCGTCCCGTCTCAGCCGGCGATGCGCGCCTTCAGCATCGCCTTGCCCTGCTCGGCCCCCTTGCGGCTCTCGCCCTGGGCGCGGCGGAAGAAGTCCGCCAGCTCGCTGTCGCCGTCGCGGTCGGCGTCCTGCGCGTACTGCTCGAGGCGCAGGACGTTGCTGAGGCACTGCTCGACGAACCAGATGATGTTGTAGTCCTTGTCCTTCGTCCCGGTGATCTGACCGGTCTCGTCGCCTGCCATCGGCGCCTCCTGACTGTTGGGGAACACCGGCTCTCTACCCGCGTCCCCGGCTCCGTCACTCGACCTCGCGCAGCTCCACCCGGCGGCGCTCGACGAGCGCGCGCTCGGCGGCGACCGACAGGCGCAGGCTCTCCAGCGCCTCGCGCCACGGGCAGCGGTTCTCGCCGCCGCGCACGGCGGCGTCGACGAACGCGGCGATCTCGGCGTCGTAGGCCTCGGCGAAGCGGTCGGGGAAGAACCGGTACGGCTCCGGCGAGCCGGAACCGCGCGGGTGCGCCGGCGTGCGCTCGTCGAGTCCCGCGGCGACGCTGCCCTCCGACCCGTAGACCTCCAGCCGCGCGTCGTACCCGGGCGGGTTCGGCCGGCCGCCGGTCACCACCGCGACGCTGCCGTCGCGCAGCTCCAGCAGCGCCGCCACCGCCGGCCAGTCGCGCTCGGCGCCGGCGCCCGTGCCGGCGTCGCCGTCGACGCCCGCCACGGTCACCGTCGCCGCCTCCGACCCGGTGACGAACCGGACCGCGTCGAAGTCGTGGATCAGCAGGTCGCGCAGCACGGTGCCGGACACCGAGACCGGCCCGGTGGGGGCGGGCGCCTCGTGCGTGCCCGCGCGGACGAGGTTCACCCGCCCGACCGCCCCGTCGCGCACCGCGCCGCGGGCCGCGAGGTACCCGGGGTCGAAGCGGCGGTGGAAGCCGACCTGCAGCAGCACGCCGCGCGCGTCGGCGACGCGGCCGACGGCGGCAGTCTCCTGGAGCGTCATCGCCAGCGGCTTCTCGCAGAGCGTCGGGACCCCGGCCTCCAGCAGCGCGACGACGACCTCGCCGTGGGTCGCGGTCGGCGTGGCGACCACGGCGGCGTCGACCCCGCCGCCGACCACGTCGGCGAACGCCTGCACCGACCCGCCGACCGCCTCGGCCAGCGCCTGCGCGCGGTCGGCGAGCGCGTCGCAGCACGTCACCTCGGCGGCGTGCCGGCGCAGCGCGCGAGCGTGCATCCAGCCCATCGCGCCGCAGCCGACGACCGCGACGCGCGGGCCGCTCACCGCAGCGCGGGCGCGACGCGCTCGCCCAGCAGCGCGAGCACGTCGAGGTCGGTGTGGAGCAGGTGCTGGAGCATCACGCGCTCGACGCCCGCGCCGGCCAGGGCCCTGAGCTGCCGGACCGCGTCGTCGGGCGTCCCGACGATCCACCCCGCCTCGGGCGGCGAGGCGAGCACCGACTCGGCCTCGTGCTCGCCGCGCCCCTGCCACACGACGAGGCGCCGGGCGCGCTCCAGCAGCTCGGCCCGGTCCGCGCCGACCAGGAACCCCGTCATGACCGAGAGCGGCAGCGGCGCGCGGCCCTCGCGCTCGCACGCCTCGTCGAGCCGCCCGCGCAGCGCGCGGCACGTCTCCGGCGTCGCGAACACGGTGTTGTACTCGTCGGCCCAGCGGGCGGCGAGGGCGACGCTCCGCCTCCCGCCGCTGCCGCCGACGATCAGCGGCGGGTGCGGCGACTGGACCGGCTTCGGCCGCGGGTCCGCGCCGGCCATGCGGTAGTGCTCGCCCGCGAAGGAGAACGGCTCGCCCGCCCACTGCCGGTGGACCAGCTCGAGCTGCTCGGCGAACGCGTCCATCCGCACACGCGTCGGCGGGAACGGGAACCCGAAGCGCTCGTGCTCGGCCTCCATCCAGCCGGCGCCCATCCCCAGCTCGACGCGCCCGCCGGAAATGTGGTCCACGGTGACCACGGACTTCGCCAGGACCGCGGGGTGGCGGAACGTGGCGGGGGAGACGAGCGTCCCCAGCCGGAGCGTCGACGTCACTGCGGCCAGCCCGGCGAGCGTCGTCCACGCGTCGAGCGAGCCGCGCTCGTCGCGGCCGGCGACCGAGGCGTAGTGGTCCGCGCGGACCCGGGCCACGACCCCGGGCCGCGCGCACGCGCGGGCGAGCGCGACCCAGTCGTCCCACCCGACGTCCTCCTGGCCCTCGACCATCAGACAGATTCGCACCGCGCGCTCCCCCCTCCCGGCCCTCCGGCCGCGACGCGCAGGGGCGGCGGCCCCACGTCGCCGCCGACCGCGCGGTACACGGTGAGCGTCCGCTCGGCCGCGGCCTGCCACGTGAAGGAGGCGGCGCGGCGCAGGCCGCGCTCGCGCAGGTCCTCGCGCACCGCCGGGTCGAGCGTCGTCGCGATCGCGTCCGCGAGCGGCCACGGCCCGGGGTCGACGACGAGCCCCGCGTCGCCGACGACCTCCGGCAGCGAGCCGGCGCTCGACACGACGACCGGGCAGCCGCACGCCATCGCCTCGAGCGGCGGCAGGCCGAAGCCCTCGTGCCGCGAGGGCAGGACCGAGCAGACGGCGCCCGCGTACGCCGCGACGAGGTCCTCGTCGGGCAGCCGGCCGGTGAACACGACGCGGTCGCCGATCCCGAGCGCGTCGATCGCCCGGCGCGTCGCCCGGCGGAACTCGCTGCCCTCGCCGCCGGCCAGGCCGACCTTCACCAGCCGCAGGTCGGGGTGCGCGGGGGAGAGCAGCGCGAACGCGCGCAGCAGCGCGCCCAGGTTCTTGCGCGGCTGCTCGGTGCCGACGTAGAGCACGTAGGGGAAGGCGTACAGCCGGCGCTCGACCGGTCGGAACAGGTCGTGGTCGACCGCCCACCGCACCACGGTGATCCGCGCGGGCGGGATGCCGAGGTGCGCGGTCGCGTCGCGCGCCGCGAACTCCGACGGCACCGTCACCGCCGCGGCGTGCCGCACGCCGGCGTAGTCGAGCCGCAGCATCGCCCGGTCGCGGGCGGTCAGCCGGCAGATGTACGGCGGGTCGGCGCCGCGCAGGTCGTGCAGGCGCATGACGTCGTGCAGCGTCATCACGTACGGCTCGCGCAGCACGCCGGCGTAGCGCCCGAGGTGGTGGTTCGTGAGGTGGACGATCCCGCGCTCGCGCCGCAGCCGCCGCGCGAACGCCGCGTCGAGCCGCAGCGAGTGCAGCGCGCGGCGCGACAGCAGCGGTATCTCGAACCGGTCGCCGGAGCGCTCCAGCACCTCGGTGTGCAGCCGGCGGACCGCCGGCGGAAGGTGGTCGGCCAGCCGCTGCGAGCACAGGTCCAGCGAGCCGGGCCCGTGCGTGACGACGACGGTGACCGGGGCGCCCATCAGAGGATCAGCCTGCGCTCCATGTACCGGATCGCGAGCCGCCACGCGACCAGCGCGAACGTCAGCAGGAACGCGGCGTGCCAGGCGTCGACCCAGCCCTCGAACCCGAACACCGCGTGGCGGACCAGCTCGACGCAGTGGAACAGGGGGTTGGCGTTCCCCAGCGCCTGCGCCCACCCCGGCAGCTCGCCGAGCGGGAAGAACGTGCCCGCCACGAGGAACATCGGCGTGAGCAGGCCGGTCTGCCAGTAGGCGAAGCTCTCGATCGCCCGCGCCCGGGCGGCGACGAAGATCCCGAACCCCGCCCAGCCGAGCCCGGCGAGCGCGGCGATCGGCGGCACGAGCAGCATCCCCCAGCTCGGGTCGAGGCCGAACGCGATCGCGACGAGCATCGGCACGCACCCGAACGTCCCCGTGCGCGCGCCGATCCACAGCGTCTCGGCGGTGACCAGCTCCTCGGTGTCGACGGGCGCGGCGAGGATCGCGTCGTACGTGTGCTGGAAGGAGTACTTGACGAAGGTCGAGTACATCGCGGGGAACGCGCCCGCGAACAGCACGGTCGTGGCGACGATGCCGGTGCCGACGAAGTCGATGTAGTCGTAGCCGGCGACGGTGCTGACGAGCGACCCGAAGCCGAAGCCGAACGCGAGCATGTAGATCGTCGGCTCGACGGTCGAGGCGAACGAGGACGACCGCCAGAACGAGGAGTAGTTGACGAGCTCGCGGACGATGACGCCCTGCAGCGCCGCGCGCTCCAGGCGGCCGAGGCGGCGCTGGGGGGCGGCGGGAGCGGCGGTGGTGGCGGCCATCAGGCGATCTCCTCCCCGGTGAGCAGCACGAACACGTCCTCGAGGTTCGTCACGCGGCGCTCGCCCTCGAGGTCGGCCGCGCCGTTGGCGTGCAGGACGGACACCGACGTCCCGGTGCGGCGCGTCCGCCAGCCCCGCGCCTCGGCCATGCCCTCCACCTCGGCGAGCCGCGCCGGCGGGCCGTAGACCTCGATCGCCTCCGGCCCGGCGTGCTCGGCGATCAGCTCGCGCGGCGGTCCGACGGCGACCGCCTGCCCGTGGGACATGATCGTCACGCGGTCGCAGAGCCGCTCGGCCTCCTCGATGTAGTGCGTGCTCATGAGGATCGAGACGCCCTCGGAGCGCAGCAGGTCGATCAGCGCCCACAGCTCCTGGCGCACCTGCGGGTCGAGGCCGACCGTCGGCTCGTCGAGCAGCAGCAGCCGCGGGCGGTGCAGCAGGGCGCGCACGATCAGCAGCCGGCGGCGCATCCCGCCGCTCAGCTCGTCGACCTTCGACCGGCGCCGGTCGGTCAGCCGCGCCAGCGCGAGCGCCCGGTCGATCGCCGCGCGCCGCTCGCGCGCGGGCACGCGGTACAGGTGCGCGAAGACCAGCAGGTTGTGCTCGACGCTGAGCGAGACGTCGAGGTTGTCGAGCTGCGGCACGACGCCCATCTCCGCGCGCGCCTGCTTGGAGTCGCCCGGCAGCCGGTAGCCGAGCACCTCCAGCTCGCCCTCGTCGGGGATCACCTGGGCGGTGAGCGCCTTCATCAGCGTGGACTTCCCGGCGCCGTTCGGGCCGAGCAGCCCGACGCACGTGCCGGCGGGCACGTCGAGGTCCAGGCCGTCGACCGCGGTCAGCGACCCGAACCGCTTGACGACGCCGCGCAGCCGGATGGCAAGCTCCATGACCCCTCACTGTGCCACCGATCTGTGGGGCGGTGCCAGCCGCACGGGGTCTGGCAGGGTTCGCGGCATGAGCGCACTCGTCAACGAGGCCGTCCGGCCCGCCGCCGTGCCGGCGCCGTCCAGCGAGGCCGCGGCCTTCCACGCGGCGCTCGACGGCTACGCGCCGACGCCGCTGCGCGAGCTGCCGGAGGTCGCGGCAGAGCTGGGCCTGGGGGCGGTCGCGGTCAAGGACGAGTCGGACCGGCTCGGGCTGCCGGCGTTCAAGGTGCTCGGCGCGTCGTGGGCGGTGGAGCGCACGCTGCGCGAGCGGGCGGACGTCGACACGCTCGTCGCCGCCAGCGCCGGCAACCATGGCCGCGCCGTGGCGCGCGTCGCGGCGCTGCGCGGCCTGCGCTGCCGGATCTTCCTGCCCGCGCGGTCGGCGCCGGCGCGGCGCGAGGCGATCGCGTCGGAGGGCGCCGAGGTCGTGGTCGTCGACGGCGCGTACGAGGAGGCCGTCGAGCGCGCGGCGGCCGAGGCGCGGCGGCCGGGGGCGGCGGAGATCGCCGACGTGGGGGAGAGCGGGCCGGCGCGGTGGGTGATCGACGGCTACGCGACGCTCTTCGACGAGGTCGCCGAGCAGGCGCCAGCGCCGTTCGACCTCGTCGTCGTGCCGGTCGGCGTCGGGTCGCTCGGCGCCGCCGCCGCCCGGTTCGGGGCGGCGGCGGGCGCGCGCGTGGTCGCCGCCGAGCCGGCCGCCGCCGCCTGCCTGACCGCGTCGCTCGCGGCGGGCGAGCCGGTCGAGGTCCCGACGCCGGGGACGTCGATGGCCGGCCTGGACTGTGCCGAGGTCTCGCTCGCGGCGTGGCCGTCGCTGCGGGACGGCCTCCACGGCTCCGTCACGGTGACCGACGCCGAGGCGCACGCCGCGATGCGCGAGCTGGCGGCGGCCGGCCTGGCGATCGGCGACTCCGGCGCCGCGCCGCTCGCCGCCCTGCGGACGCTCGCGACCGACCCCGGCGCCGCCGCCCTGCGCGACTTCGTCGGCCTCGGGCCGGAGAGCCGCGTCGTGCTGATCGCCACCGAGGGCCCGACGGACCCCGAGGGCTACGCGCGCACTGTGGGCGGCGCGCAGCCCTGAGCCCTCCTCACGCGCCGCCCGCCGGCACGCGGTCGCCGTCCCGCGAATCGGCCGCGGCGGCGAGCACCGCCTCGTCGTAGGCGCCGGCCGCGCGCTCGCGGCGGTCCCGCCGCCACGCGAGCGTGTTCTCGATCGTGACCTCGGGCCGCAGCATGTCGGGGTCGAACTCGGCGAAGCGGCGGCCGGCGGCGAGGCGCTGCGGCCAGTCGGGGTTCGCGAGCGCGCCGTGACCGAGCGACACGAGGTCGGCGTGGCCGTCGTCGAGGACGCGCGCCGCCAGGCGCTCGTCGTGCATCCCGCCGTTGGCGATCACGGGCGCGCCGGTCACCTCGCGCGCAAGGCCCGTGATGCTGACCCCCGGCGCCAGGAACGACGTCTCGTCCCAGTGCGCGCCTTCGCTGGCGACGTGGACGTACGCGGGGCCGCCGGCCGCGAGGCGCTCGAAGATCTCCCGCGCCTCCTCCGGCCCGCTCCAGCGGTACTCCAGGTCGTTGACCTTGACCTGCGAGACGCGGACGCCGACCGGGAAGTCGTCGCCCGCCGCGGCGCGGATCGCCTCGAGGACCTCGACGAAGATGCGCGCGCGGTTCGCGGGCGAGCCCCCGTAGGCGTCGGTGCGCCGGTTGGTGTAGGTCGTGAGGAACTGGTCGAGCAGGTAGCCGTTCGCGCCGTGGACCTCCACGCCGTCGAAGCCGGCGGTCCGCGCCCGCGCCGCGCTGGCGGCGAACCCGGCGACCGCCTCCTCGACGTCGCCGAGCGTCATCTCGCGCGGCATCGCGTAGGGGCCCTCGCCGCCGTAGCCGAGCAGCTTGCGGCCCAGCGGCTGGACGGCCGACGGCGCGACCGCGACGTCGCGATGGTGGTTGCCCTGCACGAGCGCGCCGGCGTGCATGAGCTGGAGGAAGATCCGCCCCCCGGCCGCGTGCACGGCGTCGGTCACGCGCGCCCATGCGCGGACCTGCTCGTCGGTCACGATCGCCGGCTGGTTCGGGTACGCCTGGCTGTGCGCGTGGTCGGTGTAGGTGCCCTCGCTGACGATCAGCCCGAATCCGCCGCGCGCGTAGCTCGCGTAGTAGTCGACCATGGCGTCCGTCGGCACGCCGTCGCCGGCGGTGCTCACGCGGGACATCGGGGCGACGGCGACCCGGTTGGGCAGCTCGGCGCCGGCGACGCGGACGGGGGTCAGCAGCGGATGGGCGTTGCTCATGGTGTGGGGCCTCCAAGCAGTTCGATGGCCAGTTCGGTCGGTTGGCCGCCGTTGATGTGCACCACGTCCTGCGGGCACGCCGACAGGACGACGAGCACGTCCGCGACGGCTCGCATGGTCACGCTGTCCCCGGGGGCGGTGACGGCCGGGAGCCACTCGAGCCGGCCGTCTGCGACGGGGACGTTCATGAAGACGTTGATCGGCTGCGGGACGCACGGGGCGCGCAGCCCGAGCGCGCCGAGCGCGGTGACGAGGTTCTCGGCGCACGAGGCGTGCCAGCCCTCGACGCCCAGCTGGCGATAGCGCTCGCCGTCGCAGGCCGCGATCAGCATGTCGTGCACGCCGGGCGAGTCGTCGGCGACGAGCTCGAGCAGCGGCCGCCGGCGGTTGGACACGAAGGGCTGACCGATCGCGGGGAAGAGGCGGTCGTTGCGCGCGCGGGTGTGCGACGCGCTGACGTGCTCGCTGACGTCGCCGTCCGCGAAGGCGAACAGGTCGCCGACCTGCCCGCCCTCCACGTCGACGACGCGGAAGCTCTGCCCCGCGGCGACGCGCACCGCCCGGCCCTCGCCGGCCGGTACGGCGATGGTCCCGGAGCCGGTTCTCGTCGACATGCGCCCAGGACACCAGCGCACCGCGCGCGCGGCCAGTAGAGGTTCTCCTACCGTCCGCGCGGGCGGATGTGCATGTGCACAACGGCGGCGCTCACGTCGACCGGCCGACGCCGAGGGCCAGGTAGAAGTCGACGCGGTCGTCGGTCGTGGAGAGGTCGCGTCCGGTGAGCCGCTCGACGCGCGCCAGGCGGTTGCGCAGCGTGTTGACGTGGACGTGCAGCGCGGCCGCCGACTCGTTGTAGCGACCGCCGAGGTCGAGGAACGTCCGGAGCGTCTGCTCGAGCTCGCCCGCGTGGCGGCGGTCGTGCTCCCGGATCGGCCCGAGGACGGCGCCCGCGAAGTCCTGGAGCGTGTGGTCCTCGTGCAGGGCCATGAGCATGCGGTGCGAGCCGACGTGGTCGAACGTCGCCACCGCGGGGCCGCGCCGGCGGCGCTGGGCCAGCCGCCGGGCCTCGCGCGCCTCGAGCACGCTGCGCCGCAGGTCGCGGGCGTCGGTCGCGACGCGGCCGACGCCGAGCACGGCGCGGCGCTGCGGCCACTGGCGCGCGATCGCGTCGGCCACGTCGCGCGCCGCCTGCTCGAGCCTGCCGTCGTCCCCGCTCCAGCCCACGATCGCGACGGCGTCGTCGGAGCCCTGCGGGACGACGCTCGGGACCCCGCGGCGCACGAGGAGCTGCGCGACCGCGTCGGACAGACCCGGCGCGGTCGGCGCTTCGCCGTCGGCGAACGCGACCGACACGGCGGCGACGGGCCGGTCCGGGTCGATCCCGAACGAGCGCAGCCGCCCGGGCAGCTCGTGCGTGCGCCGCGCCGCGTCGTAGACCATCTCGAGCAGCTCGCCGGCGAAGCGGGACTCGATCGCGTGCATCGCGTGCCGCCGCGCCAGCTCCACCGACAGAAACCGCGCGGTCTGGTCCAGCGCGTCCCGTTCGGGCCGCGACAGGTCGACGAGCGGGCGCAGGCAGACCAGCGCGGCGTCGGCGTCGGCGACCGCGCCGACCCGGAACAGGCTCGCCGTCGTGCCGTCGCCGCAGGTCACCTCCGCGCGGACCGGCCCCGCGAGCGCGCGCGCGACGGCCGCCCCGTCGACGCCGTCCTCGTCCACGCCCTCGGCCGCGAGGACGTTCCCGCCCGCGTCGACGAGCGCGACCGGCAGCGCGTGGTCGCGCCTCAGCAGCCGCAGGACCCCGCGCTCGTCGGCGCCCTCCGCGACCGCGCGAGCGAGCGCCTTCGCGCGGTCGACGGACCGCACCAGCTCCCGCTGCCGCGCGGAGGCCTGCAGGTCGGCCATCGCTTCGGAGACCGCGGTGAACGGGATGTCGACCGGCAGCGTGGCGAGCACGAGGCCGTGGCGCGCGCAGGCGTCGACGAGCTCGGGCGGGGCGTGCGGGCGCTGCGCCAGGAGACCGAGCAGCAGGCCGCACGCCCGGCTTCCGGCGAGCCGCTCGACGTACGCCTCAGGCGCCACGCCCTGGTCGAGCCACAGGCCGTTCGTCAGGACCAGCTCGGCCTCGCGCAGGTACGGAGTGGGGTCGGCCAGCTCGGTGACGTGGACCCAGCGGACCTCGCGGTCGAGGCGGTCGCCGCCGCAGAGGACCGCGAGGCCGAGCTCCTCGCGCGCGAAGAGCTCCCGGATCAGCGGCATGTGTAGATAGTCACATCACACACGGGCGTTTGTGGATCTTCGCCTATGGCGCTCGAGCGCGCGGCCCCGTTGGCTACGCGGCAAGCGCAAGCGCTCGGAGGAGAGAACCATGGCGAGAGCCGAGACAGGGACGGCCCGGGAGCCGTCGAGCTTCGACATGCACGGCGTCGAGCCGGTGCCCGCGGCGGAACGCACGTCGTCCCCCGCCGATCAGTTCTGGATCTGGATGGGCGCGAACATCGCGCCGATCAACTGGGTGCTCGGGACGCTCGGCATCACGCTCGGGCTGAGCCTCGTCGAGACGGTGGTCGTGATCGCCGCCGGCAACGCGCTCGGCTGCGCCGCCTTCGGGCTGTTCTGCGTGATGGGGCACCGCACGGGGGTCAACATGATGCTGCTCTCCCGCGCCGCGTTCGGCCGCCGCGGCGCGCGCCTGCCCGCGGCGATCCAGTTCCTGCTGCCGATGGGGTGGATCGGCGTCAACACGTGGATCGTGCTGGACCTCGCGGTGGCGGCGCTCGGCGAGATCGGCGTCACCGGCGGGCAGGGGCTGCGCTACGCGATCGCGTTCGGCCTGATGATCGCGCAGTGCCTGATCGCCGTCTGGGGCTTCTACGCGATCCGCTCGTTCGAGCGCTGGACCGTGCCCGTGACCGCGCTGATCATGGCCGTGATGTCGGTGCTCGCGCTCACGCAGGCCGACGTCTCCTTCGCGGCCGGCGAGGCGACCGGCGAGGCGAAGGTCACGGCGATCACCCAGCTCCTCACGGCGATCGGCGTCGGGTGGGGCATCTCGTGGCTGGTGTACGCCGCCGACTACTCGCGCTTCACGACGCCCGCGGCGTCGGACCGCAGGGTCTTCTGGGCGACGGGCCTCGGGATGTACGTGCCGACGGTCTGGCTGGCGACGCTCGGCGCGCTGGTCGCATCGGGCGGCGGCGGGAGCGACCCGTCCGACCTCGTGCTGTCGACGTTCGGCGCGATGGCGCTTCCGGTGCTGCTGCTCGTCCTGCACGGCCCGATCGCGACCAACATCCTCAACTTCTACTCGTGCGGGCTCGCGGCGCTCACGCTCGGCGTCAGGGTCGCGCGCTGGAAGGTGTCGCTGGCCGCGGGCGCGCTGGCCTCCGTGGTGCTGGTCGCGTTCATCGAGGCCGGCGACTTCGCCAAGAGCTTCGACGCGTGGATGGTCTCGCTGATCGTCTGGATCTCGCCGTGGGCGGCGATCGTCGGCGTCGAGTACTTCGTCGTCCGGCGCGGGCGGCTGGACGTCGAGGAGCTGTACGCGGAGCGGACGCGCGCGCGGTACGGCGACGTCAACTGGCGCGCGCTCGGCGCGCTCGCGGCCGGGCTGCTGGCCGGCTGGGCGTGGCAGTTCGGGCTCGTGAGCACGTTCCAGGGGCCGCTCGCGCGGACGTTCGCGAACACCGACCTGTCGTGGCTGACGGGCGCGGTCGTCGCGGGCGGGCTGTACTACGCGCTCGTCGGGCGGGGCGAGCGGCGGGCGTCGCGCGCCTCCGTCCCCGCTGCTGTCGCCCCCGCCGCGGCCGTCGCGCCCGAGCCGGCCCCGGACCCGGCGGCGTCCTGACGCTGCTACACACCGCTCCTCATGACGGACGTGCTGCACTACCCGGAGCGCCGCGACGCCGCCGCCGGCTGGCGGCGGGGCGCGGCGGCGGTCGCCTCGATCAGCTTCGACGTCGACGCCGAGGCGCCGGTGCTCGCGGTCGACGAGCGCTACGCGACCCACCTCGCGACGATGTCGCACCAGGCCTACGGGCCGCGCGTCGGCGTGCCGCGCATCCTGGAGCTGCTGCGGCGGCTGTCGCTGCGCGCGACGTTCTTCTTCCCGGCGTCCACGGCGGCCCGGTGGCCGGACGCGCTCGCCGCCGTGCTCGACGCCGGCCACGAGGTGGCCTACCACTCCCACCGCCACCGGCCGCTCGTCGAGCTGACGGAGGCCCAGCAGGAGGAGGACTTCCACACGGGGCTCGAGCTGCTGCGAAAGCTGGGAGCGGACCCGGTCGGGTATCGCGCGCCGCTGTGGCAGCAGACCGCGTTCACCCTCGAGCTCGTCCGCCGCGCCGGGATGCTCTACGACTCGTCGCTCATGGACGACGACCGGCCGTACCGGCTCGGCCCGCGCGGCGAGCTGGCCGAGCTGCCGGTGCACTGGTCGCTCGACGACTGGGAGCAGTACGCGTTCCTCCCCGAGCCCGACGTCGGCGCGAACATCGAGACGCCGAGCAAGGTCCTGGAGCTGTGGACCGGCGAGCTCGACGCGATGCGAAGCACCGGCTCGCTGTGCCTCGTGTGCTGCCATCCGTTCCTGTCCGGCCGCCCGTCGCGGCTGCGGACGGTGGAGCGGTTCGTCGAGTTCGCCCGCGGCCTGGGCGACGTCGAGCTTCTCCCGTGCCGCGAGATCGCCGAGCGCGTGCTGGGCGCCGCTGACCGGCCCTAGCCGGGCTTGGCCGTCATCGCGTAGATCGCGACGAGGAACAGCGCCAGGGCGATCCCGACGAGGACGACCGCGGCGCGAACCCGCCCGCCGGCCTGCGCGCGCCGGACCGAGAGGCCGGCGAGGACGGTCGCCGCGATCAGGAGCAGGAACGAGGTCTCGGACGTCATGAAGCCGATCCCGACCCACGTCTCGTCGTCGTCGAACGGGCTCTCCGCCAGCAGCCACTGCGCCGAGGCGCGCATCACCACCCACGCGGGCAGCGCGGCGAGCAGGAGCGACCGGTAGCCGAGCCGGACCGCCGCCGCGTCCCCGGTCCGCCACGCGCCGGCGAGCGACGTCGCGGCCAGGAGCACCGCGCCGACGAGGACCATCGCGCTGAGGACGTGGACGAAGAGCGGGATCTCCCACTCGGCCGGCCGGATGAGCAGGACGACGCTCATGCGCCCGGCTTGAAGACCATGTCGGCCAGCAGGACGACGACGAGCGCCGTCCGCGCCCAGTGCAGCGCCGCGAAGCGCTCCGCCGCGTCGCCGACGGCGGCGCGAGCGCGGCGCCCGACCTCGGTGGCGACCGCCCACAGCACGAGCGCCGCGAGGATCCAGAAGTCGAGCAGGCCGTAGCCGTCGATCCGCAGCGCGAGCCAGACGCCGAACACGAGCGTCCCCAGGCCGCCGGCGTCCCACAGGACGTTGGCCAGCGAGACGGTGCGCGCGCTGGCCGGCGTGCCGAGCGCGACGCCGCTGAGCATCACGACGGTGCCCATCAGCAGGAACGCCGCGAGGACGTGGAGGAAGAGCAAGGCGTCCGTCATCGAGCGCGGACACTAACGCGCACCTCGGTCGTGTGCCGATCGTTACTTGCGAGGACAGGCACCGCAACGGACTGAGAGAGGGGGAGTCGTGAACAAGGCAGCTTCCTTCGTCGAGATCTGCGGCATGGCGCTGCTCACGCTCGGCGGCGCCGCGCTCCTCGTCGCGCCCGCCGTCGAGGCGCGCGACCTGGTGGCCCGCCGCCTGCGGGCCCGCGCCCGGTAGCCCGGACGCAGCGCGAACGGCGCGCGAACGCGCGGCGAACGCGCGCCGCCGACGCTGCGCGGCGTGCTCCAGATCGCCCAGGACCACTCCGACGCCGAGGCCCTCCAGGACCTCGCCGCGTTCCCGCTGCTGGCCGCGATCTACGGCCGGCGCTCGCGCCGGTTCGCGCTCGGCGCGGCGATCCCCGACGGGCCGCTGGCCTACGCGTCGCGCCACGAGCCCGAGCCGCTGTCCGAGCTCGAGCGGCTCGTCGTGCTCACGTCGATGGCCGGCTCGACCGGCTGGCACTACGCGATCACGTGCAACGCGCGGTACGCGCCGCACCTCGCGAACTACGCGGGCGCCGCCGGCGGGCGCACCTTCCCCTCGGCCGCCGGCTTCCACACGGCCGAGCTCTTCTTCACCGACGACTCGGGGACGTACTTCCTGCCGACCCGGGACGCCGGCGCGCTCGTGGACCCCGCCGTCGAGGAGGTCACCCCCGAGCTGATGGTCGAGCGCCACCGGTCGCGGATCCGCAGGCTGTCGGGCGAGCGCGTCCACCTGCCGCGGGAGGAGCCGCACCTGGAGGGCCACAACACCTGGTGCGTCAACGTGCCCGGCTCGCTGCTCGTCATGCCGGTGGCCGACCTCGCCCAGCACTGCATCGCGGGGCTGTGCTTCCTCGCGCAGAACGGCTACGCGCTGCGCGACGACGTGCACGGCCGGACGGTGCCCGGGGTCGAGCGGTTCCCGCACCTCGTCGACGTGGACGAGGGCTTCCCGCTCACCTACTTCGAGCAGTACATGCTGGCCGAGGCGACCGCCGAGCTCGCCACCGCGTGCTACGCGGGCGTCCTCACCCTCCAGGCGATGGGCCTCGGCGGCTGGATGTTCGACGGCGTCGACCGGTTCTCGATGCTCGGCGCGTCCGGCGATCCGGACGTGCCCGGCCTCGGGTTCCGGTACGACGTCGACGAGCGCTGGCCGGTGCCGAACCCGACCGGGCTGACAGGCGTGTTCGAGGCGGCGTGCCCGCCGCACCACGCCGACATGGCGGCCGCGGTCGAGGCGTTCTGCGAGCGCAAGTTCGGGCCCGGCGGGCCGTACGACGCGGCGACGCCGGGCGCGTGGAGCGAGAGCGCCGCGGTGCGCTCGAGTGCCCAGGTGCACAGCCGGGAGTTCCGCGAGCTCGTCGCCCTGCAGGCGCAGTACCTCCACGACGCGTTCGGGAAGTTCCCCGCGACGGTCCCGAGCGTGCAGGTCCTCAACTACATCCAGGCCCACCACCTCGACCTCGACTTCTACGACCACAAGTTCCGCCCCGGCGCGTACCTGACGACCCACGCACACCACATGCGCCGGTGGCACGGGAAGGAGACCTGACCCACATGCCCACCGACACCCTCTCGATCCGGTTCGCGCCCGCCGGCGACCCGGCGGTCGCCCGCCTGGCCGCCCTCGACTCCGCCACGGCGCCCGCCGGCCGCACGCTCGTCGCCGAGGCCGGCGGCCGGCCGGTCGCCGCGATCCCGTACGACGGCGGCGTGGCCGTCGCCGACCCGTTCGCCCGGACGGTCGCGGCCGTCGAGTTGCTGGAGCGGTGGTCGGCGGAGCTGCACGGCCCCCGGCGCTCCGGAGCCCTCGCCCGCTTCGCCTCCCGCCGCGCGCGCTGGGCGCGCCGCGCGGCGCCCGCCGCCGCACCGGCGCACTGATCGCGGCCCGCGGCGCCCGC
>DASZEJ010000003.1:0-29900 GCA_035940955.1 Solirubrobacteraceae bacterium | reverse complement strand
CACCCGGCGTGCACGACGTCGTCGCACGACCAGCCCTCCGGCGGCCCGACCCACGGCTCGGCCGCGAGCGCCTCCAGCCGCAGCCGGCGGCGGCTCGCGAGCGGGTGCGCCGAGGGCAGCGCGGCGTCGAGCACGTCGGCGAGCACCTCGGCGCGGTGGAACCGCGGATCGCCCGCGCGCGGCGCCGCGCTGCATTCCATCGCGATCGCGACGTCGATCTCCCCGCGGGCCAGCGCCTGGAACGCCTCCGGCGGCTCGGCCTCGGCGACGCGGATCCGCACGCCCGGCTCGCGCGCGCGCAGCTCCTCGACCGCCGGCGCCACGAGCGCCGCGATCGCCGTCGGGAACGCCGCGACGCGCACCGCGCCGACCGTCCCCTGCGCGTGGGCGTCGAGCTCGGCCCGCAGCCGCTCGAGCTGGGCGAACAGCGGCCCGGCGTGCTCGAGCAGCAGCTCGGCGGCGGGCGTCAGGCGCACGCGCCGCCCGTGCGGCTCGATCAGGGGCACGCCGGCCTCGCGCTCCAGCGCGGCGAGCTGCTGCGACACGGCGGAGGCCGTCAGGTGCAGCGCGTCGGCGGCCGCCGCGATCGTCCCGCGGTCCGCCAGCTCGCGGAGGGCGCGCAGTCGCCGCGGGTCGAGCACAAGCAGAGCTTACGGGTCGAGCCCAGAGAAAGCACTGGGAGCGATGGGTCGCGTGCGCCAGCGTGTCGGCCGTGCCACCTCGTCACGCCGCCCTCGCTCTCACCGTCGCCGTCGTCTGGGGCGTCAACTTCGTCGTCATCGACGTCGGCCTGGACCGGATGCCCCCGCTGCTGTTCGCGGCGCTGCGGTTCGCGGCCGTCGCCCTGCTCGGCGTCGCGTTCGTCGGGCGGCCGCGGATCGGCTGGAAGTGGGTGCTCGCGATCGGCACGTTCCTCAGCGCGGGCCAGTTCGGCCCGCTGTTCGTCGCGCTCGACAACGGGCTGCCGGCCGGGCTCGCGTCGCTGCTCATCCAGCTCCAGGCGCTGTTCACGATCGCGCTCGCCGTCCTGTTCCTCGGCGAGCGCCTGAAGCCGGCGCAGGTGGCCGGCGCCGGCGTGGCGCTGCTGGGGCTCGCGGTGATCGCGACGGGGCGGGCGGAGACCGTGCCGCTCGGCGCGGTGATGCTGTGCGTGTGCGCGGCGCTGTCGTGGGGCGTGGGGAACGTCCTCACGCGGATGGCGCAGGCGCCCGACGCCAAGGCGCTGCTCGTGTGGTCGAGCTTCGTCCCGCCGCTGCCGCTCGCCGCGCTGTCGTTCGCGCTGGAGGAGCCGTCGTCGCTCACGCTCGACGCGGCCGCGGTCCTCTCGCTGGCGTTCGTCGTCGTGGTCTCGACCGGCTTCGGCTTCGGGGTCTGGGCGTGGCTCCTGGGCCGTCACTCGGCCTCGCGCGTCGCGCCGTTCGCGCTGCTCGTGCCGGTCGTCGGCATGGCGAGCGGGTGGGTGGCGCTGGGCGAGCGGCCGAACGCGGCGGAGTGGGCGGGCGCGGCCCTCGTCCTCGTCGGCCTCGTGGTGACCGTCGCGGCGGTCACCCGGCGACGACGCGGGTTCCGCGAAGCATCTGATCTGGTACATAAACCCTGACCGAAGTCACGGAGGGAGGTGAGCACGTGTCCTGGTCGGAGAAGTGGCAGAAGGCGCAGGAGCAGCGCAAGGCGCCCGTCCTGCGGATGCCCGCCAGCAAGTGGTAGAGCGAGCGCGGCCCCGGCCGGCCGGTGCCGGCCGGGGCCACGAACCCGAGGCCGATGACCGACTTCTTCCGCACCCTGGAGGACCTGCCGGCCGCGCACGGGTTGACCGCGCGCCGCCGCGACGAGCACGTGCGCCGGCTCGAGCGGCTCCGCGCCGACCTGCGCGAGCTCGAGCCCGCGCGCTCGTGCGTCGAGGAGCTGTGCGGCGTCGCCGCCGTCCATCCCGACCCGTGGGTCCGCCGGCTCGCCGTCGACGCGCTCCCCGGGCTCGCCGCCGCCGCGCCCGAGTCCACGGCGACCGCGATCGTCTGGGCGTCGCACGACCCCGAGGACTTCGTGGCCTTCGCGGCGATCCGCGCCGCCGGGCGGCTGAGGCTCCAGGAGGCGCTGCGCGACTTCCTGCTGATCGTCGGCAACGCCAGCCGCCGGCTCAACGGCGAGGCCGGCAAGCCCGTGGGGATCGGCCACGCCGTCGTGCTCGACGCGATCGCGCAGGTCGTCGGGTCGCGCGACGAGCGGGTCCTGAGCGACCTCGAGGAAAGGCTCTTCGAGGGCACGCTCGACTTCCCGCAGACGTTCCCGCCCGCCGAGGGAGCCCCGGCGCGAGGCGGGCACACGCACGAGGGCATGGTCTACGTGCCGCCCGGCGAGGTTCGCTTCGGCGTCCCCGAGGGGCTCGCGGGCGACCTGACCTTCGACTGGGACGACGTCGCCGAGCCGTGGAGCGCCCGCGTCGACGGCTTCTGGATCGACGTCCATCCCGTGACGGCCGAGCAGTACGACGCGTTCGCCGCCGGCCCGGACGCGCTCGAGCACCGGCACTGCCACCCCGGCGAGCCGCCCGGCAAGCTGCACGCGCGCAACACCGTGCTCGACCCGCGCTTCGACGGGCGCCGCCCCGCCACCGGCGTCTGCTGGTTCGACGCCAGCGCGTACGCGGCCTCGCACGGCAAGCGCCTGCCCCGCGAGGCCGAGTGGCAGCTCGCCGCCCAGGGCGACGACGACCGCGCGTACCCGTGGGGCGACGCGTTCCGCCCGGACCGCGCCCAGTGGATCGGCCACGTCACCGGCTGCGCGCCGACCGGCCTGGAGGACTGGCGCGGCCAGCTGCTCACGCTGGCCGCCGAGACGCCGGAGGCGCCGGTCGCCCCGGTCGGCGCCTTCGACGACGCCAGCCCGGCGGGCGTGCGCGGGCTGAGCGGCAACACGTGGGAGTGGACCGGCACGAACTTCTTCTCGCGCGGCGACGCCTCGCCGGCCGCCGCCGACCGCGACGCGCTGGAGGTGCTCTACGACTGGGCGTCGTACCCCGTCATCCGCGGGGGCACGTGGACGTCCCCGCCCGAGCTGCTCTCGGTGAAGTTCCGCGGGCGCGACCTGCTGACCGACCGGCACTTCGAGAACGGCTTTCGCTGCGTCTGCGACTGTCCCCCACCGGAAGGAGCGACGGCGTGAGCGCAGCCCACGGGTTCGCGCTGGGCGACGGCGTCACCGCCGGCCAGCGCGCCTGGTACGAGCAGTTCGGCTTCATCGTCTTCCGCGGGGTGCTCTCGCCGGAGGAGGTCGAGACGATCCGCGGCGAGGCCGAGGCCCTCGAGCGCCGCACGCTCGCGGGCGAGCTGCCCCCGAGCGACGTCGACGACCTGACGCCGCCGAGCCGCGACGAGGCCGGCAATGCGCGCCTGCACCGCCTGCCGTACTTCACCCGCTACTGCCCCGGCGCGCGCGAGATCGTCCACCAGCCGCGGATCGCCTCGCTCGCCCGGCTCGTCGCCGACGACGCCTGGATGCTCGAGGACACGCTGCACGGCGCGATCTGGCAGCTCAAGCGCGGCGGGAAGGGCTCGCGCTACTCGGAGATCCGCTGGCACATCGACTTCGAGGACGACCACGTGCTCTCGCCGGTCGTGTCGGCGGGGATCTACCTGGACGAGTCGACCGTCCGCAACGGGTGCCTCGCCGTCGTCCCGATGTCCCACCGCTACCCGCCGCGCAAGCTGCCGCCGGTGCCGCTGCTCGTCGAGGCGCGGCCCGGCGACGTCGTGTGCCACGCGCACAACGTCTACCACGGGTCCGGGCCGGTGCTCGCGGGGGCGCCGTCCCGCGCGACGCTGTACCTCTACTTCTGCGGCGGCGAGTACCCCGGGCCCGACCTGCCGTTCGCGCCGCCCGAGCACCGCTCGCGCGTGCGGCGGCTGTTCGTCGGCGCGGGCGAGCGGGGGACGGCATGAGCCCGGGCGGCCTGGCGAGCGCGGTCCAGCGCGCGCTGGTCGACCCGGACGCGCTCGCCCGGTGGAGCGACGGCGACGTGCGCCATGCCGCCGCGATCCTCGTCGACACGACGCTCGCCGCCGGGACCGAGGCGGCGGTGCAGGAGACGCTCGCGATCGGCGCGGTCCACCCGCACCCGGTGATCCGGCGCGCCGTCGTCGAGCTGGCGTCGCGGATCGCGGGCACCACGCCCGCGGCGCGCGCGCTGCTGGGGTGGGCGGCGGCCGACCCCGACGACGACGTCGCGCTGCCGGCGCTGCACGCCTGCCGGCGCCACGGCATCGCCGAGGCCGAGGAGGAGCTGTTCGACCAGCTCCACCGGGCGCCGTCCGCTCTGCGGGGCGACCCCGGCCCCGGCGCCGACGCGCGGCGGGCGCTCGCCGCCGAGACGCTCGCGCGCGTCGCCGAACGCGACCCCGGCGCGCTGCGCTCGTCGCTCGTCGCGGCCGAGGCGCTCGCGCCGCCCGAGCCCGACCTCGACGGGATGGTGCGGATCGAGGGCGGCGAGGTCGTGCTCGGCCTGGACGAGGCTCCCCCGGCGCCGCTGTTCGACGTCGACCACGTCGTCCCGGCGCGCGCGGTCGCCGTCCCGCCGTTCTGGATCGACGCCGCCCCGGTCACCAACCGCCAGTTCGACGCGTTCCTCGCGGCGGTCGCCGAGCACGGGCACGTCTGGTGCCACCACGACGAGGCGCCCGAGCGCGTGCACCGGCGGGCTCCCGGGCCCGGCGACGCGCCGGTCACCGGCGTCGACTGGTACGACGCCAGCGCCTACGCGGCGTGGGCCGGCAAGCAGCTGCCGAGCGACGCGCAGTGGGAGCGCGCGGCGCGGGGCGAGGAGGGCCGGCGCTACCCGTGGGGCGACCGCTTCGACGCCGCGCGCTGCATCTCGCTCGAGTCGCTCACCGGCGCGCCGCTTCGCTCGCGCGCCGAGGTGTGGGAGCGGCGCGCCGAGCGCGACGACGAGCTGTGGCGCGCGGCGATGGACGCCGCGGCTGCGCACGACGGCGGCGCGACGCCCGAGGGCGTGCGGCACATGAGCGGGCTCGTGTGGGAGTGGACCCGCTCGCGGTTCGTCGACGGCGCCGACGCCGACCCGCGCTACCGCGCGCTCGACGCGCGCCAGCTGACCGGCGAGTGGGGCGCCTACGTCGCGATCCGCGGCGGCAGCTGGGGCTCGGCCGCCGAGCAGCTCCTGCCCGCCTACCGTGCCGGCAGGCTGCTGCTCGCGCGCAGCCGCGAGATCGGCTTCCGCTGCGTCCACGAGCCGCTGTGAGCCGCCGCGCGCACCTCGACACGGCGGGCTACCGGCGGGCGCTGGCGGTGCCGGCGTTCCGGCGCCTCGTCGCCGGGAACGTCGTCTCGAGCCTCGGCGACAGCATGAGCCTCGTCGCCCTGCTGTGGCTCGCGGTCGAGAGCTCCTCCGGCGCCGGCCGGGCGCTGGCGGTGGGCGCGGTCGCCGTCGCGTACTACGCGCCCGGGGTGGTGGTCGGGCTGACGGCGGGGGCCGCCGCCGGCCGCTTCGCCCCGCGGACGCTGATGGCCGCCGACAGCGGCCTGCGCGCCGCGACGCTCGGCGGGGTGGCGCTGCTGGCGCTGGCCGACGAGCCGCCGCTGTGGGCGATCGTCGCGCTGCTCGGCGTCGCGTCGCTGCTGCGGCCGCTGGGGGAGGCGGCGGAGCGCACGATCACCGCGGACCTCGTTCGCGAGGAGGAGCGCCTCGCGGGCAACTCGCTGCTGTTCGGCCAGGCCCAGGTGGCGATGATCGTCGGGCCGGCGCTGGCCGGCGTGCTCGTCGAGCGCGTGTCGGTCGCGCTCGTCGTCGGGCTCGACGCGGCGTCGTTCCTCGTGCTGCTCGCCGTCGTCCTGTCGCTGCCCGCGACGGGCGCGCGCGTCGAGGACGTCGAGCGGCCGCGCTTCGGCCTGGGCGCCGTCCGGCGGTTCCCGGAGGTCCGGCTGCTGCTCGTGGTGACGTTCTGCTTCTACGCGCTGTACGGGCCGGTGGAGGTCGCGCTGCCGATCCACGTCGCGGGCCACCTCGACAGCGGCCCGGCGACGCTGGGCGCGATGTGGACGGCGTTCGGGCTGGCGTCGGTGGTCGGCACGGCGCTCGGGGGAGCGCTGCGCGGCGACGCGCGCGTCGCTGTCGTCGCCGCGGTGGTGGCCGGGTGGGGCCTCGCCGTCGCGGGCATCGCCGTCGCCGCGTCGCCCGCCCCCGCGGTCGCCGCCATGGCGATCGGCGGGCTGATCTACGGGCCGTACCAGGCGCTCGTGACGACCGAGGTCCAGCGGCGGGCCGCGGGGCCGGCGCTGACGCCGGTGTTCGCGACGTGGCACTCGGTCCTCATGCTCGCGCTCCCGCTCGGCGTCGTCGTGGGCGGCCCGCTCGTCGGCCTGCTCGGCAGCCAGGGCGCGCTGCTGTTCTCCGCGGCGGGGACCGTCGCCCTCGCGGCGGTCGTCCCGTTCGCCGGCCGCGGCGTGGCCTCGCGCGTGCGGCCCGGTGCGGGGGAGGTCGTGTGAGCGCGGGCGACACGGTCCGCATCGCGGCGTTCGACCAGCCGGCGACGTGCGACCCGCACGCCGCGTACGACAGCACGAGCCGCCACGTCGTCCTCAACGTCTACGAGCCGCTCGTCCGCCTGCGCCGGGGGGACCTGCGGCCGGTCCCGCACCTCGCGTCCGCGTTCGCGGTCGACGGGCGGACGGCCCGGTTCGAGATCCGGCGCGGCGTGCGCGACCACAGCGGCGCCGAGATCGGCGCGGCGGACGTCGAGTACTCGCTCCGCCGCGCGCTGATCACCGCCGCGGGGCCGTTCGCGCTGTGGGCCGAGCTGCTGCTCGGCGCCCGGCTGAGCGAGCCCGAGCCCGCGGCGGTCGCGGACGCCATGGGGCGCATCCGCGCCGACGGCGGCGCGGTGACGCTGCACCTCGCCGAGCCCTTCCCGGCGGTGCTCGCCGTCGCCGCCGGGTGGTCGCTCGTCCTGCGCAGGGAGTGGGCGCGCGCGGCCGGCGAGTGGGACGGCGACCCGGCGACGTTCGAGCGCTGGCTCGTGCCGCCCGAGACCGCGCTGCGCCGGCGGACGAACGGGACCGGTCCCTACCGCCTCGCCGGCTGGGACGAGTCCACGGGACAGGTCAGCTTCGCGCGCCACGACGGCCACTGGTCCGGCGCCGACCTGCCCGCGAACGTGGTGATCGTGTCCGAGCCCGACCGCGTCGCGCGCGAGTGCTCGCTGGTCGAGGGCCGCGCCGACTTCGCCGTCTGCCAGCCCGAGTCGATGGAGCGCATCGCGGGCGCGCACGACGTCGTCGTCGAGGACGTCGCCGACGAGTGGCACGTCAACCCGATCGGCTTCGTCACCCAGGACCTGGCGCCGGACCGCGACGCCGTGGGAACCGGCGACTTCGGCCGCGACGGCATCCGCGCCGACGCCCTGCGCGACCGCGACCTGCGTGCCGCGCTCGCCCTGTGCGTCGACCACGAGCGGTTCGAGCGCGAGGCGCTGGGCCACGCGGGCCTGCGGCACTTCGGCCTCTTCCCGCGACCGTCGCTGCCCGGCGGCCCGCTGCCCGAGCTGCGGTTCGACCTCGACGCCGCCCGCGCGCACCTCGACCGCGCGTGGGGCGGGGAGGTGGCGCGCCGCGGCTGCCTGATCCGCGTGGTGACGCACCGCGCCAACTACGCCCGCGAGCGCGCGGCCGAGCTGCTGGCGGAAGGGTTCAACCGGCTGCGCGACGGCTGCCGGATCGAGGTCGAGGCGGTCGAGCTGCCGGCCCTGCTCGACCGGCTCTACGGCGGCCGGGCGCCGGTCGCGATCGTCGGCTGGGACGCCGACTACTGCCACCCGTACACGTTCGTCGCGCAGCTCTTGGCGCCTGATGCGCTGCTGCCGTCGCGGACAGGTCTGCGCGATCCCGCGATCGCGGCGCTCGCCGACCGCGCCAAGCGGGCGGCGTCCCCGGCCGACCCCGTCTACCGCGAGATCGCGGCGTACGCGATCGACAACCACACGCACCTGTTCTTCCCCGGCAAGGTGAGCCTGCTCGCCTACCGCGACCGGTGGCAGGGCGTCCAGGGCGTGCCCGGGGTGGCGAACGTGCTCGACTTCGCGTCGTTCCGCCCGCGCGCCCCGCTGCCGGCGCGCTGACGCGGCTCGCCGTCGCGGTCAGCCGCCCGTCGCGGCCTCGCGGCGCCCGTGGTGCTCGACCAGCCGCGTGAGCAGCCGCGGGCCGCGCGGGAGGCCCCTTCGCGCTGAACCTCGCCCGTGCGCCGTCCGCCGGTCAGGGGCAGGCGCCGCGCCGCTCTCTATGATCGGCGCTCCTTGACCGACGCACCGTCACTCGACTCGTATCTCGGCGAGCAGGTGGTCGTCACCGGCGGCGCGTCGTTCATCGGCAGCCACCTGGTGGAGCTGCTTGTCGCGCACGGCGCCCGCGTGACCGTCGCCGACGACCTGTCGAGCGGGTCCGAGCGGCACCTCGACGCGGTCGCCGGCGAGGTCGAGCTGCTGCGGGGCGACCTGCGCGACCCGGCCTTCGCGGCGCGCGCCGCGCGGGGCGCCGAGACCGTCTTCCACCTCGCGGCGATGCACGGCGGGCGCGGCTACATCGACACGCACCCGGTCGAGTGCACGAGCAACATGCTGCTCGACCACGTCGTGTTCGACGCGGCGGTCGCCGCGGGCGCGCGGCGCCTCGTGCACGCCAGCTCGGCCTGTGTCTACCCGGTGACGCTGCAGGCGAGCGACGAGCAGCGCCTGCTGCTGGCCGAGGAGGACGCGAACTTCGACGAGCCGGGCAAGGCGTTCCCCGACGGCGAGTACGGGTGGGCGAAGCTCATGGGCGAGCTGCAGCTGCGCGCGTTCCACCGCCAGCACGGGGTCGATGCCGTCGCGGCGCGCATCTTCACCGCCTACGGCGAGCGCGAGAACGAGTCGCACGCGGTCATCGCGCTGATCGCCAAGGCGGCGGCCAGGCTCGACCCGTTCCCCGTCTGGGGCGACGGCCGCCAGACGCGGAACTTCACCTACGTGGGTGACACGGTGCGCGGGCTGGCGCTCGCCGGCCGCCTCGCCGGCCACCAGGTGCTGAACGTCGGCTCGCCGACGCACCACACGATCCTCGAGCTGCTCGACGTGATCTTCGCCCGCCTCGGCTGGCGGCCCGCCGAGCTCGACCGCCAGCTCGACAAGCCGGTCGGCGTCCGCAGCCGCGCGTCGGACAACGCGCGCATCCTCGCCCTCACCGGCTGGGAGCCGGGCACGCCGCTCGACGAGGGCGTCGCCCGCACCGTCGACTGGTACCTGCGCACGACGCCGCCCGAGCGGCTCGAGGACCTCGACGCGCTGCTCATGACGCGCTGACCGGCCCCGGCCGCGCGGTCAGCCGCTCGTTGGCGGCCCGCACCGCCTCCTGGATCGCGTCGAAGTGCTCCAGGTAGAGGTCCTCGATCAGCTGCTTGTTGGCCCGCTCGTTGCGCTCGCGCGCCTCCAGCCCCCACAGCGACGTGCCGCCGGGAAGGATGTAGCTCTGCCGCCCGGTCGCGAGCTTCACCGGGATGTCGGTCAGCGCGACCTCGTAGCCGTGCTGCCACGCGCGGTAGCAGTACTCGGCCTCGAACGTGATGCCCGGCTCGCCCGGCGGCGAGAAGCGCGGGTCGAACCCGCCCAGCTCGCGGAAGGCGTCGCGCCGGATGAGGTACGGGCCGATGTTCACGTTCTCCACGAACATCAGCGGCCGGCCGGTGTCGGGGTCGGCGGTGGGGATCGTCCCCTCGCCGGGCGGCAGCCACGGCGCGTTGTACTCCTCCGCGAACCACTCGTTGAAGCCGCACCAGCCGCCCAGCACCGCGAGCCGCGGGTGGCGCGCGAAGACGTCGAGCGCCTCGGCCAGCCAGCTCCCGTCGTGGGGCGGCTGGTCGTCGTCCTGCATCAGGCAGACGACCTCGCCGCGCGCGTAGTCGACGGCCCGGTTGTAGGCGCGGATCTCGTGGACGTCGTTGGAGTGCAGGAGGAAGTCGTTCGGCCGCGTCAGGCGGCACAGCCACGCCTCGTGCGAGCCGTCGATCGACCCGTCCTCGCAGACGATCAGCTCCTCGGCGCACGTGCGCCGCAGGCGCGCCTCGAGCGTCGCGACGTTGCGCACCTGGTTGAACGACTGCACGACGACCGACACGTTCGGGCGCTCGGCGTACTCGAGGCCCGCCCGGCGCTGCTCGGCCTTGCGCGCCTTGACGCGGTCGATCGTCGACGCGCGCGGCCTGAGCAGCAGCTTCCAGCGCCAGAGGCGCAGCGCGCTACGCACGGCGGTGGGTGTTCGTGTGCGGCATCCGCGGCTCCTTGAGCAGGACGGTCGTCGCGAGGCTCGCGCCGTTGTGGACGAGGTGGCGGCAGCGCGAGAGCAGCAGCCACTCGACGATCGCGTCCTCGCCGTTCTGGGCCGCCCGGTCGCGGTCGGCGGCGACGTAGGCGGGCATGATCATCCCGGTCGGCCCCTGACCCGCCGGCTCGCCGTCGCGGTGGCGGACCGCGTCGTAGGCGACGACGCGCTCGCCGAACGCCCCGGCGAGGTGCTCGAGCGACGCCTCCGCGTCGGTGGCGACCAGCACCCTCGCGCGCGGGCGCTCCGCGAACAGCCGCGTCAGCTCGGCCTCGTAGCGCCCCAGGTCGAGCGAGCCCTGCCGGTACTCCCGGGTCTCGCTGGCCGACACGGCGTCCGTCCCCCGGACGTGCACGCCGATGACGTCGTGGCCGCTCATGTGCTCGTCGAAGAACGCACCGGCCAGGCGCTCGACGTAGGCGCGCGGCCGCACGAAGGAGCGGATGATGGCACTCGTCCACGCCCTGAGCGCCGGGTCGGGGTTGCCGGTCGCGTACGGGATGCGGGGGGCGGCGCCGTCCAGCGCCGGGTGGTCGCCGAAGTGGTTGGACACGAACGCCCGCTCGCCGACCGGCCGGCCGAGGTCGTTCTGGTCGGGGAAGTCGCGCTCGACCGCCGCGGTGACCTGCGCCGGCACGGCAGCGGCGGGGAAGCCGTCGACCAGCGGCTCGAAGTAGTACTCCCACACCGACGCCGCCCCGCGGTGCCCGGCCGGCGTCCAGTAGCACGTGCGCTCGCGGAAGTCGGCGACCGGGACGCGGCCCTCGCGCAGCGCCCACGGCACGTTCGCGATCGCCTGCTGGACGAGCGAGAACAGCCCGACGTCCCGCTCGCGGCAGACGTGGAGCACCGTCGGCTCGCGGGCGGTCGCGGCGGCGAGGGCGCGGGCAAGCTGCGGCTCCGTCGTGAGCGGGCGGGTCAAGGGGGCGACCACGAGCGCGACAGGATGCCAGCGATGGTGCACGAGCGAGCCGGCGCGAGCGATAGCCTCGGGGCATGGCCGTGAGCACCAGGCAGGTCGCCACGGAGCTGGTCGACTCGCTGTGCGAACGGGTGCGCGAGCGGGTGGAGCCCCAGCACGCGCAGCAGGCCGAGGAGTTCGTGCGGCAGTACTACCGCTGGGTGCCGGCCGAGGACCTCGCGCGCCGCGGCGCGCTGGACCTGTACGGAGCCGCGCTCGCGCACTGGAACCTCGCCCGGGTCCGCAGCCCGGGCGAGGCGGTCGTCCGGGTCTACAACCCGACGTTCGAGCAGCACGGCTGGCAGTCGACCCACACGGCGGTCGAGGTCGTCACCGACGACATGCCGTTCCTCGTCGACTCGCTCGGGATGGCGCTCAACCGGCGCGACTACGGCATCCACCTCTTCGTGCACCCCGTCGTCCGCGTCGAGCGCGCCGGGGACGGGCAGCTCGAGCAGGTGCTGCCCGCCGAGGCGGGCTCCGGCTCGCCCGAGTCGGTCATCCACATCGAGATCGACCGGCAGACCGAGCGCGCCCAGCTCGCGGCGCTGCGCGAGGAGCTGCTGCGGGTCCTCGGCGACGTGCGGGTCGCGGTGGAGGACTGGCCGCGGATGGCCGAGCGGTCGCGCACGCTCGCCGCCGAGCTGGACGACCCGCCGCCGCCGGTCGACGACGCCGAGCGCCGCGAGGCCAACGCCCTGCTCGAGTGGCTGGCCGACGACCACTTCGTCTTCCTCGGCTACCGCGAGTACGGGCTGGTGGAGGACGGCGGCGAGGAGCGCCTGCGCGCCCTCCCCGGGACCGGCCTGGGGATCCTGCGCGACGAGCACTCGCCGCCGAAGGCACGCCCGATGTCGACGCTGCCGGCCAACGCGCAGGCGCTGGCCCGCGGGCGGACGCTGCTCACGCTGACGAAGGCCAACGCGCGCTCGACCGTGCACCGCCCGGCCCACCTGGACTACATCGGGGTCAAGCGCTTCGACGCGGAGGGCCGGGTGGTCGGCGAGCGGCGCTTCCTCGGCCTCTACACCTCCGGCGCGTACAAGGCCCGGCCGCACGAGATCCCGCTCGTGCGCCACAAGGCCGACGCGGTGGTCGCGCGCGCCGCGTTCCCGCGCGGCAGCCACGACGAGAAGGCGCTCCAGGAGATCCTCGAGGCGCTGCCGCGCGACGAGCTGTTCCAGGTCGGCGAGGAGGAGCTGTACCGGCTGGCGATGGCGATCCTCGCGCTCGGCGGCCGCCCGCGGACGCGGCTGTTCGTGCGCGCCGACCCGTACGGGCGCTTCCTCTCGTGCCTGGTCTTCCTCCCCCGCGAGCGGTTCAACACGCAGAACCGCGAGCGCATCCAGGAGGTCCTGCGCGAGGCGTTCGCCGGCGACGCGGTCGACTTCTCGCTGAACCTGTCCGAGTCGGTGCTCGTCCGGATCCACTTCGTCGTGCGCGTCGGGCTCGCCGGCGTGCCGGACGTGGACGTCGACCGGCTCGAGGCGAGGATCGTCGAGCTGACGCGCTCGTGGACGGACGCGCTGCAGGACGCGCTGTTCGAGGAGTTCGGCGAGGAGGGCGGCAACCGGCTGTTCCGCCGCTACGGGCGCGCGTTCCCGCCCGGCTACCAGGCCGACTCGGTCGCCCGGTCGGCGGTGGCGGACGTGCAGCGGATCGAGCAGCTCGCGCCGGACGAGCTGGCGATGACGCTCTACCGCCCGCTCGAGGCGCCCGCCGACGCGCTGCGGTGCAAGCTCTACCGGGCGGGGGAGCCGATCGCCCTGTCGGACGTGCTGCCGATGTTCGAGCACGCCGGGCTGAAGGTCGCCGACGAGCGCCCGTACGCGATCCGCCCGCGCGACGCCGCGCCGGTGTGGCTGTACGACTTCGGGCTCGTCTACGACGGCGACGTCGACGTCGAGGAGGTCCGCGGCGACTTCGAGGACGCCTTCGGCCGCGTCTGGCGCGGGGAGGTCGAGGACGACGGCTTCAACGCCCTCGTCCTGCGCGCGCGGCTGACCTGGCGCCAGGTCGTCGTGCTGCGGGCGATCGCGCGCTACCTGCGCCAGGCGGGGACGACGTTCAGCAACCGCTACATGGAGCAGGCGCTGACCGCGCACCCGGACCTCGCGCGTGCGCTCGTCGAGCTGTTCGAGGCGCGCCTGGACCCGCGCGACCAGCGGCTCGCCGCGGCGGACGCGCTGGCCGAGCGGATCGAGGCGGCGATCGAGCGCGTCGAGAGCCTCGACGAGGACCGCATCATGCGCAACTTCCTCGCGGTCATCCGGGCGATCCTGCGCACCAACCACTTCCGCCCCGCCGCCGGCGGCGCGCCGCGGCCGTACCTGTCGTTCAAGCTCGACCCGTCGAAGGTCCCGCTGCTGCGCGCCCCGCGCCCGCGGTTCGAGATCTTCGTGTACTCGCCGCGCGTCGAGGGCGTCCACCTGCGCGGCGGGCACGTCGCGCGGGGCGGGCTGCGCTGGTCGGACCGGCGGGAGGACTTCCGCACCGAGGTCCTCGGGCTGATGAAGGCGCAGACGGTCAAGAACGCGCTGATCGTGCCGGTGGGGGCGAAGGGCGGCTTCGTGGTCAAGCGGCCGCCGGGCGGGCGCGACGCGCTGCTCGACGAGGTCGTCGCCTGCTACCGGACGTTCGTCGGCGGGCTGCTCGACCTGACCGACAACATCGCCGGCGGCGAGGTCGTCCCGCCGCCCGACGTCGTGCGCTTCGACGGCGACGACCCGTACCTGGTGGTCGCGGCCGACAAGGGCACCGCGGCGCTGTCCGACGTCGCCAACGCGGTCGCGGCCGAGTACGGGTTCTGGCTCGGCGACGCGTTCGCGTCGGGCGGGTCGGCGGGCTACGACCACAAGCGCATGGGGATCACCGCGCGCGGCGCGTGGCAGTCGGTCAAGCGCCACTTCCGCGAGCTGGGCGTCGACGTGCAGTCCGAGGAGTTCACGGTCGCGGGCATCGGCGACATGTCGGGCGACGTGTTCGGGAACGGGATGCTGCTCTCGGACCGCATCCGGCTGGTGGCCGCGTTCGACCACCGCCACGTCTTCATCGACCCGGACCCCGATCCCGCGGCGTCGTTCGCGGAGCGCCGGCGGCTGTTCGAGCTCGAGCGCTCGAGCTGGGCGGACTACGACCGCGACCTGATCAGCGAGGGCGGCGGCGTGTGGCCGCGGACGGCGAAGTCGATCCCGCTGTCGCCGCAGGCGCGGGCCGCGCTCGGGGTCGACGCCGAGCGGGTGACGCCGAACGAGGCGATCCGGGCGATCCTGCGCGCGCCGGTCGACCTGCTGTGGAACGGCGGGATCGGGACGTACGTGCGGGCCTCGACCGAGAGCGACGCCGACGTCGGCGACAAGGCCGGCGACCCGGTGCGGGTCGAGGCGCCCGAGCTGCGCTGCCGCGTCGTCGGCGAGGGCGGGAACCTGGGCTTCACCCAGCGCGGGCGGATCGAGTACGCGCGTGCCGGCGGGCGGATCAACACCGACGCGATCGACAACGCGGCGGGGGTCAACTGCTCGGACCGCGAGGTCAACATCAAGATCGTGCTCGACGCGGCGGTCGCGGCGGGCGACATGACGCGCAAGCAGCGCAACCGGCTGCTGGCGGAGATGACCGACGAGGTCGCGGCGCTCGTGCTGCGCGACAACGACCGCCAGTCCGAGGCGCTGACGCTCGCGCACGCGCAGGGCCCGTCGATGCTCGACGTCCACGAGCGCTTCATCCGCCACCTGGAGCACGCCGGGCGCCTCGACCGCGCGCTCGAGGTGCTGCCGGACGCCGACTCCGTGGAGGAGCGCCGCACGCGCGGCGAGGGCCTGACGCGGCCCGAGCTGGCGATCCTGCTCGCCTACAGCAAGATCACGCTGTACGAGGCGCTGCTCGGGTCGGACCTGCCCGAGGACCCGCACCTCTCCCGCGACCTCGCGCGGTACTTCCCGGCGCCGGTGGCCGAGCGCTTCGGGCCGCCGATGGCCGCCCACCGCCTGCGGCGCGAGATCATCGCCACCCACGTCACGAACAGCCTGGTCGACCGGGCGGGGACGACGTTCGCGTTCCGCGTGCAGGAGGAGACGGGCGCCGAGGCCCACCACATCGCCCGCGCGTACGCCGTCGCGCGCGAGGTGTTCGCGATGACGGCGTTCTGGGACGACGTCGAGGCGCTCGACAACGTCCTCGCCGCCGAGACGCAGGCCGAGATGCTGCTCGACGGCCGCAAGCTCATCGAGCGCGCGACCCGCTGGCTGCTGCGCAACCGCCGCCGCCCGCTCGACATCGCGGCGACCGTCGCCGAGTTCGCGGAGGCCGAGCGCGCGGTGTCGGGAGCCCTGCCCGACCTGCTCGTCGACGCCGACCGGGACGCGTGGCAGGCGCGCGTCGCGGCGCTGGAGGCGGTCGGCGTGCCGGCCGCGCTCGCCGCCCGCGTCGCCAGCTTCGGCGCGCTGCTGGCGACGCTCGACGTCGTCGAGGTCGCCCGATCGACCGGCCACTCGGTCCTCGACGTCGCCGCGCTGCACTTCCTCGTCGGCGCCCGCCTGCGCCTGCACTGGCTCCGCGACCGCATCGCCGCCCTCCCCCGCGACGACCGCTGGCGCGCGATGGCCCGCGCCGCCCTGCGCGACGACGCCTTCGCGGTCCACCGCGACCTGACCCAGGACGTCCTCCACGAGAGCCCGCCGGACGGCACCGTCGAGCAGCGCCTCGCCGCCTGGACCGAGGCCAACACGACGACGGTCGACCGCTGCCTCGGAGTCCTCGACGAGATCCGCTCGGCGGGCACCTACGACCTCACGACCCTGCCTGTGGGGCTGCGCGAGGTGCGGGCGCTGATCGACGGGACGGGGCGGGTCCGCGGCGGCGGCTGAGGACGGGGGCGAACACCCTCCCGTTCGGGCCTATGTGCGTCGGCGCCATCCGCGCCCCGCCGCACATGACCGAGCCCCTAGCCCTCCGATCCACTCTGCCCGTGCTGGGCGGCGCCGAGCGCCCGGCCTGACCGCATGCCGCGTATCAGCGCCTTCTACGGCGTCGTCATCGCGATGTACTGGCGCGAGGGCCACCACACGATCCCCCACTTCCACGCCAGGTACGGCGGCGAAGAGGCGGCGATCGCGGTCGACGGCACCGTCCTGGGCGGCTCGCTGCCACCGCGCGCGCTGCGGCTCGTCCGTGACTGGGCGCGCCTGCACGAGCTCGAGCTGCGCGCGAACTGGGCACGAGCGCAGCAGCTCGAGCCGCTCCAGCCGATCGAGCCGCTTGCGTAACATCGTGCCCGTGACCGAAGCGAAGCCGCTGGTCCACGTCGCCGCCGTCGAGGTCATCGCCGACCACCGGCTGCGGCTCACCTTCGTGGACGGGACCGTCGGCGACGTCTCGTTCGCCGCGGACGAGTGGCGGGGGGTGTTCGAGCCTCTCCGCGATCCGGCGTTCTTCGCTCAGGTGAGCGTCGATCCGCAGTGGGGAACGGTCGTGTGGCCCGGCGGCCTCGACATGGCTCCCGAGCCGCTGTACGACGAGGCTCGGCGGAACGCCGTCGCCGCGCCGGCCGGCGGCTGAGCTCAGGCGTTCGCCTGGATGCGCTCCGCCAGGCGGGCCGGGGTCGGGGCCTGGAAGACGTCGCGCAGGGCGAGCTGGAGGCCGGTCCGGTCGCGGAGGCGGCCGATCAGCGTCATCGCGAGGAGGGAGTGGCCGCCGAGGGCGAAGAAGTCGTCGTCGCGGCCGACCTCGGGGAGGCCGAGGACCTCGGCGAAGACCGCCGCGATCTCTGCGTCGAGGTTCTCGAATGATCGTGCTGCGTCGCTCACTGAGGAAAAGTTAGCGCAGCGCGGCGGCGAGGAGGTCCAGGTAGCGGTGCAGGAGCGCCGTCGCGGTGTCCTCGGGGATCACCGCCTCGTCGCACACCCAGTAGACCTGCAGGTCGGCGGGGCGCTCGAAGACGTGGACCTCGACGTCGAAGCGCGGGCGGACCGTCGCCAGCTCCACCGCTTCGACGTCCAGACCTTCGAAGCCCGGCCGGTCGTCGCGGCCGTCGTTGAGGCCGAACAGGACCTGCACGAGCGGGAGGCGGCCGAAGGCGCGGCGCGGGGCGAGCTCCTGGACGACCCGCTCGAACGGGACGTGCTGGTGCTCGTACGCGTGCAGCGTCGACGCGCGCGTCTGGTCGATCACGCCGGCGAGCGTCGCGTCCGCGCCCAGCGCGAACCGGAGCGCCAGCGTGTTGACGAAGAAGCCCACGACGGGCTCGAACTCGGCCCGCTGCCGCCCGGCGATCGGCGTCGCGATCGCGAAGTCGCGCGCGCCGCCCTCGCGCGCGAGCAGCAGCGCGAACGCCGCGAGCAGCGTCATGTAGAGCGTCGCCGCGCTGGACCGCGACAGCTGCCGCAGCGCTGTCGTCAGCTCCGGGTCGATGCGCGTCGTGAGCACCAGCCCGCGCGACGGACCGGTCGCCTCGCGCGGGCGCCGGAACGACAGCTCGCCCTCCTCCGGCAGCCCGCCGAGCGCCTGCGTCCAGTAGGCGATCGACGGCTGCAGCGCGTCGCTCTCCACCAGGTCGCGCTGCCACCTCGCGAAGTCGACGTACCGGTGCGACAGCGGCGGCAGCTCGGGATCGACCCCGGAGCGATGGGCGCCGTAGAGCGCGCCCAGCTCGCGCCGCAGGATCCGCTGCGACCAGCCGTCCGACGCGATGTGGTGGGTCGTCACGACGAGCGCGTGGTCCTGCTCGCCGAACCGCAGGAGCCGCGCGCGGAGCAGCCGGCCCGCGGCGAGGTCGAACGGCCGGTCCCACTCCTCGGCGAGCGCGGCGGCGATGGCGGCGCGGCGCGCCTCCTCCTCGGACCCCGCCGCCGGCTCCTCCACGGCGAGCGGCACGCCCGCCGCCTCCTGCACGATCTGCGCCGGCTCCTCCCCGTCGAGGACGAACGCCGTCCGCAGGCTCTCGTGGCGCTCCGCGAGCGACCCGAGCGCGCGCTCCAGAGCAGCGACGTCCACGGGGCCGGAGAGCCGGAAGACCTCTGGGATGTGGTACTCGGTGCTGGAGCCCTGGAGCTCGTGCAGGAAGAGCAGGCGAAGCTGCGGGAACGAGAGCGGGTGGCGCTCCGCGTCGCCGCCGCCGCCGTGGCTCACGGCACGAGCGGGATGTCCGCGGTGAGGACCTCGGGATCGCCCTCGGTGACGAGCACGTCGTCCTCGAGCCGTATGCCCCCGAAGTCCAGCAGCCCGTCGACCCGGTCCCAGTCCACCGCCCGGCGGTGGCGCTCGCGGTTGTCCCGGTCGCGCAGGATCCCCTCGACGAAGTACACGCCCGGCTCGATGGTCAGGACGTAGCCGGGCCGCAGCGGCAGGTCGATCCGCATGTGCGGGTAGCCGGGGTGGTCCGGCACCTGCTCGTGCGGCTCGGCGACCGCGTCGCGGATGCCGAGGCCGACCATGTGGCCGATGCCGTGCGGGAAGAAGAGCCCGATGGCGCCCGCCTCGAAGAGCGACTCGGGCTCGCCGCGCAGGAGCCCGAAGTCGACGAGGTGCGCGCCGACGACGAGCGAGGCCTCGCGGTGGACGTCGCGGTACGCCACCCCGGGCCGGCTGTGCGCGATCGCCGCCCGCCGGGCCTCGTCGACGGCGGCGTACAGCGCGGCCTGCGCCCCGGTGTGCTCGCCGCTCGTCGCGTACGTGCGCGTGACGTCGGAGGAGTAGCGGCGGTGCTCGGCGCCCGCGTCGATCAGAACGAGCTCGCCGGGCTGGAGCACCCGCTCGCCGGGCGAGAAGTGCAGGACGGCCGCGTTCGGGCCGCTGGCGACGATCGTGTCGAAGGCGAGCAGGTCGTCGGCGCCGTGGCGGTGGAACTCGGCCTCGAGCTCGACCTGCACGGCGCGCTCGGTGACGTCCGGCGCCACGGCGGCGGCGGCCGCCGCGAACCCCGCCCGCGTCGCCTCCTCGGCCCGGCGCATCCGGTGCAGCTCGACCGGGTCCTTCGGGCGCCGGACCGTGTTGAGGGCGCGCCGCGCGTCGCTCGTCGCCTCCGCGTCGCACGGCGCCTCGGGCACCCGGCATCCGAGGCACGCGACGCGCTTGCCCGTCCTCTCCCGCAGCCAAGACGCGAGCTCATGGACGCTCTCCCGCGTCCCCGCCGCCGGCAGGTCGCGCTCCTCCGGCACCGGACCGTACAGCCGCTGCTTCGGCCCGACCGGGACGGTGAACTCGGTCCAGCCGGTGCTCGAGTCGAACGCCAGCGCCGCACCCGGGTCGTCCCGGTCGGTGAGGTAGAAGTACTCCGAGTGCGCCCGGTACGGGTACGTCCGGTCGCCGCGCCCGGGGACCGGGACGGGCTCGCCGGCGCCGACCACGACGACGACGTCGGCGGGCAGGTTCCACGCCTCGACCGCCATCCGCCGGCGGCGCTCGAGCTGCTCGCCGATGGCGGCGTCGTCGTCAAAGCTGTGCATCGACCCATTGTTGCGGCTAGTGGCGATAAGTTCGGTGAGCGATGCACGCTGCAGCGGTTCGAGGCGACGTCGCGGTCATCGGCGCCGGCCTCGTCGGCACCGCCGTCGCCGCCGAGCTGGCCCGCGCGGGCGCGGAGGTCGTGCTCGTCGACGCGGGCTGGTCGCCGGCGGACGCTCCGGCCACCCACCTGCGCAACGCGCCCCCGTGCTCGCGCGACCGCGCCCTCTACTACGACCTGCTCCGCGCCCACCTGCGGCCGGTCTCGGTCGCCCCGCCGCGAACGAGCCTCCTCGGCGACGACGTCCCGGTCGCCGCGGCGGGCGGCGGCGTGAACCCCGCCCAGGCGCCCGCCCGCAGCATGCCGGGCGCGCGCACGACGGCCGCGGCGGGCGGCATGGGAACGCTCTGGACGTGCGTCGCGCCGCGGTTCGCGCCCGGCGAGCGGTGGGACGGGATCGGCGACCGGGAGTGGGACGCGCTCTACGAGCGGGCCGAGCACGCGCTCGCCGTCGGCACGGATACGCACGCGGGCTCGCGGCGGCAGGAGCGGATGCTGGCGGCGCTGCGCGCAGCGACGCCCGCTCCCGCCCGGGCGGAGCCGGCCCCGGTGGCCGCGCGCCGCGGGCCGGACGGCCGCGTCGAGTGGACCGGCCCGCGCGAGGTCCTGAGGCGCGGCCTCGGCGAGGCGAGGCTGCACGCACTCCTCGGCCACCACGCCGCCCAGCGCCTGGTCCACGCCGGCGGCCGGGTGCGCGCGGCGCAGGTCGCCGACCTCCTGACGGGCGAGACCGCGCGGGTCGAGGCCGGAACGTTCGTGCTCGCGCTCGGCGCGCTGCGGACGCCCGCGCTCCTCTTCGCCTCCGGGCTGTGCCGCGACCCCGCGGGCGCGCTCGGCCGCTGGCTCTCCGACCACCCGCTCTGCCACGGCCAGGTCGTCCTGCGCCCGGACCTCGCCGCCGGCAAAGAGGACGACCCGGAGCCGTTCGTCGTCGTCCCGGCGTCGGCCGAGCGCCCCTTCCACGGCCTCCTCGTCTGCGACGCGTACGACAGCGCGGCGCTCGAGGGCAACGTCGACCTGCGCCTGCTCGTCTCGCTCTACTGGTACGCCCGCGCCGAGCCGGACCGCGAGAACCGCGTCGTCTTCGACGACCGCCACCGCGACCACGTCGGGCTCCCGCAGCCGGCGTTCGACTACCGCGTGCCGGCCGTCGAGCGGGAGCGGGCGGCGCTGGCGGTCGAGGACCTCCGGGCGCACGGGAACGCCATCGGCCGCTTCGTCCCGAGCCGGCCCCCGCGCGTGACCGCCCCGGGCAGCTCGATGCACCTTCTCGGGACGACGCGCATCGGGCGCCGCGACGACGGCGAGAGCGTCGTCGACCCGTTCGGGCGCGTGTGGGAGTCGCCCAACCTCTACGCGTGCGGCACCGGGCTGATCGCCACGCCGACCGCCACGAACCCCTCGCTGACCGCCGTCGCGCTCGCCCTGCGGACCGCGGATGCGCTCGCCGGGCGGGCGCCCGCGGCCGCCGCTGCCCGCGGAAAAGGCTGATGTACACTCGTGCCGTGAGTAGTAGAAAGCCCTCGATCAAGTCGCCGGAGCAGGTGCGCTTCATGCGCATGGCGGGGTCGATCGTGAACGCCGCGCACGAGGCCGCCGCCGGCGTCATCCGCCCCGGCGTGACGCTGGCCGAGATCGACGCGGTGGTCGACGAGGTGATCGCCAGCCGCGACGGCGAGCCCCTGTTCAAGGGCCACTCGGTGCCCGGCGTCGCGCCGTTCCCCGCCGCGACCTGCATATCCGTCAACGAGGAGGTCGTCCACGGCATCCCGGACGACCGGACGCTGAAGGAGGGCGACGTCGTCTCGGTCGACGTCGGCGTGCGGTACCGCGGATGGTGCGCCGACGCCGCGGTCACCTGGCCGGTCGGGAACGTCTCGAGCGACCGCCGGCGGCTGCTGCGCGTCACCGAGGCGGCCCTGCGCGCGGCGCTGCGGACGCTGCGGCCGTACGTGCGCTGGAGCGAGGTCGCCGCCGCGATCGAGGAGGAGGTGACGCGCGGCGGGTTCACGATCCTTCAGCAGCTCGTCGGCCACGGCATCGGGCGCGAGATGTGGGAGGCGCCCCAGCTGCCGAACTACGCCGGCTCCGGCGTCGACTTCGTCGCGGTGCCCGGCCTCGTGCTGGCGATCGAGCCGATGGCGACGATGACCTCGCGGTTCGTCCGTCAGGGCAGCGACGGGTGGACGATGACCACGGCCGACGGCCAGCCGGCGGCGCACTTCGAGCACACCGTCGCCGTGACGGTGACGGGCATCGAGGTGCTCACGCTCGGCGAGAACGGCTTCGGCTGGGCCCAGTAGGCCCGGCGCGCATCACCCGCCTGCGTCGGCCGCGCGCTCGGCGCACGTCACCGCGAGCTCGTGCAGCGAGCTCGTGAGGATCTCGGTCATCGTCGGCCGCACGCCGAGCACGAGCTCGATGCGGTTGGCGATCATCGTCGCGGCCAGGGAGTTGCCGCCCAGCTCGAGCAGGCGGTCGCTCCCCGACACCTCGGGCACCTCGAGGACCTCGCGCCAGAAGCCCGCGATCGCCGGCTCGATCGTCGCGGTGGCGTCGACCGTCATCAGGCGGCCTCCCGCCACAGCACCGGGCAGACCTCGGGATCGGTGTAGTCCGGGTTGCCGTCGGCGTCCCGGCGGACCATGAAGTCGTTCAGGTGCGACCGGGGCTTGCCGTTCTCGTCGGTCGTCCTGACGTACCGGTTGTCGGCGTCCTGCATGTGGACGGCGAGCGCCAGGCGCGCCCGGTCGCTGCGGTTCTGCTCGCTCCCGTGGATCGCCCGGCAGTGGTGGAAGCTCACCTGGCCGCGCTCCAGCAGGATCGGCACCGGCTTCATCGTCGCGTCGGGGAGCACGATCCGCTCCGCGACGGCGTCGAGGTTCGTCTCGTGGAAGAACTCGAGCTCGTCGTTCTCGCTCCAGCGATGGCTGCCGTCGACGACCAGCATCGGGCCCATCTCGGGCGTGACGTCCTGGAACGGGATCCACGCGGTCAGCATGTTCCGCGACGAGCAGGTCTTCCAGTAGGCGATGTCGGTGTGCCAGCCGACGTTCGTGACGGACGGGTCGACCTGCGGCGGCTTGTAGATCAGCTGGTCGTGGAACAGGCGGACCTCGGGGGTCCGCGCGAGCCGCGCGGCCGTGGCGGCGACCAGCGGGTGCTTGACGAGCTGGCGCAGCTCGTCGACCTGCAGCGAGACGTAGTCGTTCTGGCGCAGGATGTTGCCGCGCTCCGGGCGCCAGTCGGTGCCGGCCTCCATGAGCAGCGGCGTGTCGCGCTCGCCGGCGTAGTAGCGCTCGACGCCGAAGGCGGCCTCCTCGATCTCCTCGTCGGTGAGGATGGGCGGCGAGATCCACCACCCGTGCTCCTCGTAGAAGCGCACGTCGTCGTCGCTGGGCAGCAGCTCGAGCTGCGCGGGGCGCAGCGCACTGGTCGATTCGCTCATGTCCGCGTCCTCTCGTCAGTCCAGACCCCGACCGGGCTGAGTGCGTCGATGGGGGCGATCTCGGTGATCTCGCGCAGCGCCGCCTCCGCGCCGCCTCCCGCGGGCTCCGGCGCCGGCGGTCCGTCGCCGAGGTCGGCCGCCAGTGCCGCGAGCGGCGTCTCGGGCGCCTCGTCGAACAGCTCCAGCGCGCGGGCGAAGCCGTCGAGGAGCGGCACGAGGTCCGCCGCGGCGGGGTGCTCGTGCGGGACGAGCGCCGAGATCGTGAGGCGCTCGCCGGCGTCGCGCGCGAAGAAGGTCAGGTCGGCGACCGACGCCGCCGTGACCGACGACCTCGGCCCGCCGCCTGGCAGCGGCGTCCGCGGGCCGCCGTCGTCGAGGTGGAGCGGCGTGACGGTGCAGCCGGCCAGCTCGAGCTTCTTGAGCGGATGCCAGTCGAGCAGCATCATCGCCGCGGGCACCCGGTCCGCAGCCGCGCCCAGCCGCTCGCGCAGCGCCGCGCGCGCCGCGCGGTACGGGATCGCCTGGTCCTCCAGCGCGCGCAGGAGCGCGTCGTTGGCGCCGAGCAGCGCGTCGGCGACCGTCGGGTCGGGCGGCAGCGAGGCGCGCAGCAGCACCGGGTTGTAGTAGGCGCCCATCACCTCGCCGGCGGCGGCCGAGCCGCGGTTCGCCGCGAGCGACCCGAGGATGAAGTCGCCGGTCTGCGACCACGCGGACAGCGCCGCCTCCGCCGCCGCGAGCAGGACCGCGAAGAGCGACGCGCCCGACGCCCGGGCCAGCTCGCGCAGGCGAGCCGTCTGCGCGGCGTCGATCAGCACGCACTCGCGCTGCATGTCGACGACGCTCGGCCGCTCGGCGGCGCCGAACGCCCCGACGACCGGCGCCGCGTCCCCCAGCCGGTCCACGTAGGCCTGCACCTGCTCGGCGCTCGCGCGCGGCGCGGCCGGCGGCTGCGCGGGCGCGGGCGCCGCCGCCGCCCCGCCGCTCCCGTTGGCGCTGAGCGACCCGCCGGCGACGGCCTGCGCGTACGCGCGCGTCAGGAAGAGCGTGAGCAGGTCGAGCGCCCAGCCGTCGGCGACGATGTGGTGCAGCGTGAGCAGGAAGACGTGCCGGCCGGACGGCTCGCGCAGCAGCCGCAGCCGGTACGGCGGCTCGGCGTCGAGCGCGAAGCGCCGGTTGCGCTCCTCCCTGAACGCCGCGACGGCGTCCGCGCCGCCGGCCACGGACTCGGGCTCGGGCTCGGCGGGGAGGCCCAGCGCGCCGAAGTCGGCGTCCTGCGGCTCCACGACGAGCGCGTCGCCGCGCCACGCGTACGTGCTCCTCAGCGCCGGGTACCGCTCGACGGCGGCCGCGAACGCGGCCCGCAGCGCCGCCGGGTCGAGCGGCCCGTCGACCGCGAGCGCGTAGCCGAGGTTCACGGCCGCGGGAGGTGCGTTCGCGGCGCTCAGCGCCCACAGCTCCTCCTGGGTGGCCGTGACCGGCTGCGCCTGGATCGACGGGGCGCTAGACGGCATAGACGAAGTGCACCGGCGTCCCCGCGTGCAGCGGGTCCTGCTCGACGGTCACCCTCTGGTACCCGTGCCCCTCCAGCAGCGCCCTGACGCGTTCGACCATGCCGTCCAGGTCGTGCACCTCGACCGCGACCTGGCGGATCCGGCGCCAGTCCTCGTCCGCGATGCCGGCGAGCACCTCCCACTCGGTCTTCTGGACGTCGACCTTGAGCAGGTCCACCCGCTCCGCGCCGAGCGTGCCGAGCACGTCGCTGAGCCGGCGGCGCTCGCACGTGTACGTCTCGGCCGCGGCGGAGATCCGCTCCCTCAGGTACTCCTCCGACTCAGCGAGCTGCACGCCGGCCTCGTCCTGCGCGAGGTTGCGCAGGATGCCCGAGAGCAGGGTCCGCTCCTGCGCCTCGTCGGGCCGGAACGACGTCATGCCCGTGAGCTGCGGGTAGAACGTCAGCTCCGCGGTGTCGTTCTCGCTGCCCAGCGCGAACGCGAGCCGCTCGACGTTGTCGAGGTCCCTGGTGTTGCGCTCGAGCGCCTCGAACAGCGGCGGGCACGGCTCGAACGCGACGACCCGCAGCCCCGGCGACCGCTGGAGCGCGTACAGGGTGAAGAGCCCGATGTGCGCCCCCACGTCGAGGACCAGGCCCTCGCTCGGGTACTCGATGCCGCCGCGGTCGTACGTGCGGTGCTCGAAGACGTCGACGTACAGGTACTCGGTCTCCGCCTTCTGCAGGCACGCCACCTTCATGCCGTTCGGCAGCGTCAGCTCCTCGAGCCGCCGGCCGGCGCCGTCGGACTCCGCGTCGCCCGCGTCGCCGTCGACCTCGATCCCGCGCAGCGCGTCGATCTGCCGCGCCACCTGGGCCACCGACGCGCCCCCGAGCAGCGTGCGCAGCGGCAGCGCGATCGAGTACAGCTCGTTGATCTGCGACACGATCTGGATGCCGACGAGCGAGTGGCCGCCGAGGTCGATGAAGTTGTCGTCGCGGCCCACGGCCTCGACCCCGAGCGCGCGCGCCCACAGGTCGGCGACGGTCTTCTCGGTGTCGCCGCGCGCCGCCGCCGACGGGTCGCCGCCGGTCGGGCGCTCGGGGACCGGGAGCGACCGGCGGTCGACCTTCCCGGTCGGCGTCGTCGGCAGCGACGTCATGTACATGATGTTCGAGGCCGCCGGGACCATGTGGCCCGGCAGCCTGTCGAGCCCGAACTCCCTGATCTCGGCCGCGCTCGGCGTGCCCTCCTCCTCGGTGATGACGTACGCGGCGAGCTGCTTGCCGACGTTGTCCATCTCGTGGACGGCGACGGCCGCCTGCCGGACGCCCGGCACGCTCTGAAGGACCGCCTCGATCTCGCCGAGCTCGATCCGGTAGCCGCGGATCTTCACCTGGTCGTCGTCGCGCCCGAGGAACTCGATGTTCCCGTCGGGCAGGAACCGGACGCGGTCGCCGGTCATGTACATGCGCGCGCCGTCCTCGCCCGCGAACGGGTCGGGGACGAAGCGGGCGTCCGTGTCGGCGCCGCCGACGTAGCCGCGCGCCGGCGCCACGCCGCCGATCCACAGCTCGCCGGGTACGCCGACGGCGACCGGGTTGCGCCACGCGTCGAGGACGTAGGCGCGGACGTTCTGGACCGGCTTGCCGATCGGCGGCAGCTCCGGCCAGCGCGTGCTCGGGCCGTCGAGCATGAACGCCGTCACGACGTGCGTCTCGGTCGGGCCGTACTGGTTGTCGAGCGTGCACGTCGGCAGCTCGTGGAAGAAGCGGCGCGTCGGCATCGAGATGCGCAGCTGCTCGCCCGCGACGATGATCTCGCGCAGGCTCGTGAGCGAGCGCTGCTGCAGGCCGGCCGACACCGCGAGCTGGTCGAGCGCGACCGGCGGCAGGAACATCCGCGCGATGTCGTGCTTCTCGGCGAACTCCGCCAGCATCGAGACGTCGTCGCGCACCTCGTCCGTCGCGACGACGAGCGTGCCGCCGTAGGCCAGCGTGGAGAAGATCTCCTGGAAGCTGACGTCGAAGCCGATCGACGTGCGCTGGAGCGTCCGCGCGCCCTTGGGGTCCTGGCCGCGCTCGCGCTGCCAGGAGATCAGGTTGACGATCGTGCGGTGCTCGAGCGCAACGCCCTTCGGGCGCCCGGTCGACCCGGACGTGAACATGATGTACGCGAGGTCGCGGATGCCCACCTCGACGTCCGGATCGGCGTCCGGCTGCGCCTCGACGTCCGCCGCGTGCTCGTCGAGCAGCACGAGCCGCGGGCCGTCCTGCGGGAACTGCCCCGACCGCGCGGTGTCCGTCACGGCGACGGCCATCTTCGAGTCCTGGATGGCGAGCGCGTTGCGCGCCGCCGGGAACGTCGGCACGAGCGGGATGACCGCCGCCCCGGTCTTGAGGATCGCGAGCGCGGCGATCAGCAGGTCCGGCGAGGCTGGCAGGCAGAGCCCGACGGCGGCGCCGCGCTCGACGCCGACCGACAGCAGGTGATGCGCGATCCTGTTCGCCCGCGCGTTCATCTCGGCGTAGGAGATCGCCAGGTCGCCGGCGATCAGCGCGTCCGCGCCGGGGTCGGCGGCCACCGCCTCCTCGACCATGCGGTGGATCGGCTTCTCGGTGTACGGGGCGCTGTGGCCGGCCCACTCCTCGAGCCGCGCGGACTCCTCCGGGCCGAGGTACGGCACGCCCGTCACCGGCGCGCCCGGGTTCCGGAGCGCCTCGCCGAGGAAGCGCAGCAGGTGGTCGGCGAACCGCGAGATCGTCGCCTCGTCGTGGACGTTGCCGTTGTACTCGAGCTCGACCGACGCCGTCTCGCCCGTCGGGTCGACGGTGATCGTGACGTCGTTGCGCGCGTCGCCGATCGCCGGGTGCAGCCCGGCCGTGCGCAGCACGACCGCGAAGAGCGGGTTGCGGTTCGTGACCTCGGACATGGCCAGCGACTCGAGCAGGGCGGCGGCGGAGACGTCGGTGTGCCCGGCCGCCTCGGCGACCAGCCGCTCGGCGCCGGCGACGAGGTCGCCGAACCGCGTGTCGGGCGCGACGTCGAGCACGAAGGGGAGCGCGTCGGCCTCGTCCTCGTGGCCGTTCGACGACAGCGGGAGCGGCGCTCCGACCACGACGCCGATCGAGTGCTTCGCGCCGGAGTACCGGAACAGCACGCCCGCGACGGCGGCGAGGAACGTCGCGTGGACGGGCGTGACGTCGGCGTCGGCGCGCGCCGGCAGCGCGGCGCGCAGGTCGCTCGGCAGGTCGCGCGCGACCGTGAGGCTCTTGCGCCGGTAGACCGTCGAGCGCTTCTTGAACAGCGGCGGCCCGAGCTCGGGCAGCCGGGTCTGGAGCCGGTCGCTCCACCCGGAGAGGTCCGTGTCGGCGCGGGTCGTAACGTCAGTCATCGCTCTCCTCTCGGATCACCCGCGCGGCCACAGCACCGGGCAGATCTCGGGGTCGGAGTAGTCCGGGTTGCCGTCCTGGTCCTTGCGCACCAGGAGGTCGTTGATGTGCACGGTGCGGCGCCCCGTGTCGTCGACGTGCGGGACGTAGCGGTTGGACTCGTCCTGCACGTGCACCGCCAGCGCGACCCTGTCGCGGTCCGAGCGGTTCGCCTCGCTGCCGTGGATCGTGCGGCAGTGGTGGAAGCTCACCTGCCCGCGCTCCATCCGCAGCGGCACCTTCTCAAGCGTCCGGCCGTCGCTGAACTGGCGCTCGAGCGCGTCGAGGTCGCGCTCGTTGAACGTCTTCATCCACTCCGTGTCGGGCCGGTGGTGGCTCCCGTCGATGACGCAGAGCGAGCCCATCTCCTCGTCGCAGTCCTGGAACGGGATCCAGGCGGTGAGCATGTTGCGCGACGAGCACGTCTTCCAGTACGCCGCGTCGACGTGCCACCCGATCGTGGACTCGGCCTTCTCGAGGCCGGCGGGCTTGGTGACGAGCTGGTCGTGGAACAGCCGGATCGTCGACGTGCCGGCGAGCGTCGCGGCGATCGCCGAGATGACCTCGAAGTGGACGAGCTCGCGCAGCTGCTCGTTCTGCAGCGAGACGTAGTCGTTCAGCCGGATGACGTTCCCGTGCTCCGGGCGCCAGTCCAGGTAGCCGCCCGTGATGAGCAGCGGGTAGTCGCGCTCGCCGGCGTAGTGCCGGTCGGCGCCCATGATCGCCTCCTCGAGCAGGTCGTCGGAGATGATCTTCGGCGCCACCCACCAGCCGTGCTCGCGGTAGAACGCGACGTCCTCGGTCGACGGGAGGAACTGCTGGACGTCGATGTCGACTGGCATCACGCCTTCCTTTCCATCATCGTCAGGGGGGCTCCGAACGGGACGTTCGGGTAGACGTTCAGCTCGAGCGGGATCCGGACCTGGAGGAGCGCCGGCGCGAGCGGGTCGCGCCACAGCCACTCGAGCGCCTGCTCGACCTCACCGGGCCCCTCGATCGTCGCGCTGTCGATGCCGTACGCCGCGGCGACGCGCTCGAAGTCGGGCGCGTCGTAGCCCCACACCGTCGTGGGGTAGCGCTCCGCGAACGCCGACTCCTGCAGCTGGCGGACGGAGCCGTGGCAGCCGTTGTCGACGATGACGATCTTCATCGGCAGGCGGTTGCGCACGACGGTCTGCAGCTCCTGGATGTTGAGCTGGAACGCCCCGTCGCCCGCGACGACGACGAGCGGGCGCCGGGAGGCGACGGCCACGCCGACCGCGGCCGGCAGCGCGAACCCGCACGGCCCCAGGCCGAGCGCGGGCATGAAGCGCTGCCCCGGCCCGGGCTGGATCGACTGGCACGCCCACCACAGGTGCTGCCCCGCGTCGATCACGAACGCCGCCGCCTCCGGCGACGCGGCGGCCAGCTGGCGCAGCAGCCGGTTCGGGTTGATGCCCTCGCACGGCTCGAGCTCCTCGGTGTCCGGCCAGCGCTCGCGCAGCTCCTCCAGGTGCGCCCGCCAGTCGCCCCACGCGGGCCAGGCGCGCTCGCGCGCGCGGTCGGCCGCGACGGGCAGGAACGTGCCGAGGTCGGCGACGACCGGCGTGACGGCCCGCACGCGGTGCATCTCGCCCGCGTCGCAGTCGACCTGCACGATCGTCCGGTCGCGCGCGAACGCGGCGACGTCCGCGCCGATCGTCCCGAAGTCGAGGCGGCTGCCCAGGACCAGGAC
>DASZEJ010000002.1:0-2914 GCA_035940955.1 Solirubrobacteraceae bacterium | reverse complement strand
GCGTCCGGCGCTGGGAGCGGCGCGACGGCACGGTCACCGAGAGGTCCGGTCCGCTGGAAGGAGCCCGACGGCATTAAGCGCCGCCGCGGCTTCGAGTCAAGGGGTCTGACCCCTTCACAGTTCGCAGCCGGCGCGCCGCCGACCTGAGCGCGGCGGTACGCCGCCGCCCGCGCGCCGCGGACCGGAGCGCCCCGGCGCCGCCCTACGCCGCCGCCGCGCGCAGCGCGTCCGACACCGCGCCGAGGAGGCGGACCGCGTCGCGCTTGCGGCGCTCGGTCCAGGTGGCGAGGAGGTCGTCGAGCTCGGACTCGAGGGCGGCGATGAAGCGGCGGGCGAGGAGGTCGCCCTCGGGCGTCAGCTCGAGGACGGTCACGCGGCCGTCGGTGTCGCCGGGGCGGCGCGTGAGCAGGCCACGCTCGGCGACGCGGTCGGCCAGGCGGGTGACGTTGGAGCGGTCGCAGTGCAGGACGCGCGCGACGTCGCCGACCGCCGCCGGCCGCATCGCCGCGCAGAGCAGCTCGGCCTGCTGGGCGGACAGGCCGAGCTCGCGGCTCACGCGCTCGAACGACTCGTTCAGCTCGACCCGCAGCCGCCCGAGCGCCTGCGGGACCGTGGTCTCGACCGCTGCCGTCACGCGCGCCATCGTACCCGCGAAGCGTGACGACGTCACGCAGCGGAGGAGCTCTCCTCGCTCTGCTCCTCCCGCCCGACCGTCCGCGCGAGCCGCTGCGGCTCGATCCCCCACGACACGATCCGCTCGGGATGGATCCGGATGACCGGCCGCGGGCCCTCGATCGCCTCGGCGCGGCCCCGCACCTCGATCGCGCGCGGGCGCCACGGGTTCGTGCTGGCGAGGTCGTCGATGACGATCGCCGCCCGGCCGCTGCGCGCCACGTCGCGGAACTTCTTGGTCGCGGTGAGGTCGCGGCCGCCGACGTCGATCGTGTCGTGCTCGACGTCGTGCGTCCACCCCACCGGGACGACGTGCGGCGTGCCGTCCGGGCCGACGGTCGCGATCCGCGCGAGCCGCCGGCCGCCGTGCAGGTACTCCAGCTCAGCCTCGGTGAACACGCTCATGCGGCGAGCACCTCCTCTCTGATCTCGGATTGGGTCTCGCGACCGCCCGCGGCGCTGACGAGCTCCGCGAGCAGCTCGCGCAGCCGCGACTCGAGCTGCTGGCCGGCCAGCCGCCCGTCGCGGTCGACGTGCTCGGGCGCGTGCGCGACGGCCAGCTCGCCGTCGACCACGCGCGCGCCGATCGTGCTCAGCACCTTGCGCAGCTCGGCCTGCGCCCAGACGGCGCCGAACATGCTCGTGCTGGCGCCGACCACGGCCGCGGGCTTGCCGCGCAGGACACTCTCGCCCGCCGGGCGCGACGCCCAGTCGAGCGCGTTCTTCAGCTGGCCCGGCAGCGACGCGTTGTACTCGGGCGTCGCGACGAGCACCGCGTCGGCCTCGGCGATCGCCGCCCGCAGCTCGACCACGGCCGGCGGCGGTGAGGCCTCGGCGTCCTCGTCGAAGGGAGGGACCGCGCGCAGTCCCTCCCACTCGACCAGCTCCGCATCCGGCGGGAGCAGCCGCCCCGCGGCCCGCAGCAGGCTGCGGTTGTGCGAATCCCGCCGGAGGCTGCCGCAGATCCCCAGGATGCGCATGGCGCTACTCCCCCTTCGTGAGCGACACGTCGAGGACGAGCTTGACCCGCATCGGGCCGAAGCCGATCTCGCCCTCGCCGGCGATCGCGATGCGCTCGGCGCCGTGGCGGTCGACGCCGGAGCCGAGGACGCGCGCGTCGAGCTCCACCTGCTCCTCGCTGCCCTTGAGCTGGAGCCGGCCGGCGATCCGGATGCGCTCGCCGTCGAGCGGCTCGATGCGGTCGGACGCGAAGCGGATCTCGGGGAACCGCCCGGTGTCGAGGAACTGCGGCGAGCGCAGGTGCTCGTCGCGCTGCAGCTGGTCGGTGGTCACGCTGGCGACGCGGATCGCGCCGCTCGCGCGCGCCTCGCCGTCCGCGCCGGTCACGAGGGTGCCCTCGTAGTCGGTGAACCGCCCGCGCACGGTGGCGATCAGCCCCGCCATGTCGCGGACCTCGAAGCCGACGGTCGAGTGCGCCGGGTCGACGGACCAGCGGCCCGGCTCGGCGATCGGGTTGGCGGTCTCGGTCGGGACCATCGTCGCGGTCATGTCTCTCTCCTTTCGATTCGCGGGGAAGTGGTCAGGCGTCGCGCGACGCGCTGCGGTACAGCAGCGGGATCACCACCGCCGCGACCGCGACGTGCATCGCGAGCAGCGCCAGGCGGTTGTCGTCGCTCACGCCGTGGCCGCTGAACGGGCCGCCGAGCGTGAGCAGGAACACCAGGCCGGCGAGCACGGCCCAGACGCGCGGCGCGCGCTCCGTGAACCGCTCGAGCAGCGCGAGCAGGCCCCAGCCGGCGAGCGCCGCGAACGCCGCCACGACGGCGGCCCAGCCGGCGCTCAGGTCCTGCGCGTCCTTGCCGGCCTGGAAGGCGGGCTGGCGCAGGTCGAGGTCGAAGGCGGCCGTGGCCAGCACGTAGACGCAGAGCGCGGCAAGCGCCGCGCCGGCGACCGCGAGCAGGCGCAGCGCGCGACGGCTCAGGCGGCGGGTGCCGGCGGATGCGGCGATGGTCGACATCTCGTCACCTCCTGTCGGTGGATGGAACGAAGCGTGTGACATCATCACCTAATTGCGTGATGATGTCAAGCGTCTCGCTCGCGCGGAGCGGCGCGGGCGACGCGCGCGGCGGGGAGCGGACCAGTCGCGCGCGGCGGAGCGGAGCGACCGCGGGGCGCGGAGCGGGTGGCGGGGCGGAGCGAGCGGCCGGGCGGGGCGGAGCGACCGCGCCGGCGGAGCGGCGCCCGGAGCGGCGCGGGCGGGGGAGCGACCGCGCGGGGCGGA
>DASZEJ010000001.1:0-12911 GCA_035940955.1 Solirubrobacteraceae bacterium | reverse complement strand
GGCCACCCGGATCCGCGAATATCAGCCTGACCGCGCGTCGCGCACCCGGCCCGGCCCGCCGCCTCCTCGACCAACAAAAAGGCCCGCTCGCGCGGGCCTTTCGTGCTGCACGCTTGACAAAACGCCGTCCATATCAGCTGTGGAACCGAGGGTCGCGATGTCGTGGTTTGCCGCTGCGGAGGTCTTTGGCTTGCTCCTGCTCGCCCTAGGCGGCTCGGGACTTGCCGGGATGTGGGTCGGCGTCGGCGTCGTCGGCGCCTCCTGCGGGTTCCTCCACTCGGTCTATCTGTTCCAGCGGCGGGGCGCGAGACGCATGCCGGAGAAGTTTCGCGAGCGCCGCCCGAAGCTCGTGCCGAAGCATCGCGCGGATCTCGACAAGTGGGTCCTGGCTCAGTGGGTGGCAATCGGCGTACTCGGCGGCGTCGGCGCTGCCGTGCTCGACCTCGCTGACGTGCGGCCATTCCAGGACGTCGGCCCGGCCTTCGAGGTCCTTGTCATCGGTTGGGTAGTCCTGTGGTCCGGCGTCTACCTCTCGAGCGCGATCGACTGGTACCTGGTGCTGCCAAAGGTCTCCGGGGTCTCATGTCCGGGGCCGTGCGAACGGCCCGGCCAGCAGCGCTGGGCCGGCATCACCGGGCTCTGGTCCTTTCACCGCGGCATCGTGCGGTTGCTGGTCCCGGGCGTACTGATCGGTTGCCCCACCGTGCTGGGCGCCGTCAGCGGTGGCCGAGCCGCTCAATCGATCTGCTTCGCCATTGCGGCCGTCCTCCTGGTCTATCTCGTCGAGTTCGAGGTCCAGGGCAAGGCTGCGCTGAACTTCGGCCTGAACCCCAAGCGCTACGTCGGAGACGTGCTATGGCTCGTGCGCGAGAGCGCCCACTCTGTCGAGCGACTCCCGGCCTACCTCGTGGACGTCGCCGGGGAAGGCGCGAAGTTCAAGCATCTGGACGCCGAGGGGCGCTACCGCGAACCGAAGTTCGTGCGAAAGCACGACGACGAGGGCCAGCCGGTCGCACTCCCCAACCTCCAAGACAGGCACTACGTCGACAACGCGCGCCCGCCGTGCCAACACGAGTGCTCAGGCGTCAACTGGTATTGCTGGAACAACCCCTTGGCGCATAGTCAGACCACGAACTCGGCTAACGACTCGACGGCCGACGCGGACGCCGAATCAGGCGCAGGGTACTCAAGACGCTCGAGGCCGGACACCCTCGTGGACCGTTCGCAGGAGCAGGAAATGCCACAGCCACGCGACGCCCAGTAGCGCTCGCTGGCGCGCACCCGGCAGGTCGAGCAGAGGTCCCGAGAAGAGGACGCTGACCACCGCCGAACATCCCACTAATGCAATGATCGTCGTCCTCAAGTGGCGGCTCCCCGCGATTGCCAGTGAGGAGACGACCGCTGCGAACAGGCTCAACTGCAACGCAGCCGACGCGATGTCGTGCGCCTGATCCGCCGCCGTCAGCTCTTGACCGGGCGGAAGCATCCCGGCGCTCGTCCCAGTCTCGAACACCGCTGTTCCAACCGCTCCAACAGCACATACCGCCATCAAGCTGATCAGAAGCGTCGCGACGGGCGACGGGCGCAGCCGACCGCGACGCAGCGCGATAGACGTCAGCGCGAACGACGCCGCCCACGCGACGAAGCCCGTGGTCATCAGCCAGCCGCCCGAACCGACCGCGTATTCGGAGACTCGATGGCGCCCAGGAGCAAGATCATCGCGGATCGCGTGCTCGAGGAGAACAACCGCGACGAACCACGTCAGACAGACGGTCGCGCCGCGGACGACGGCATCGGACGACCATCGAACCCTCACGGCCTTCTAGGTTCCCTTCGCGGGCAGAGCGGCCACTGTGTCCTCCTTACCTGCGCGGCGGGGCCGCTTCTAGCCGCATCCAGCGGCGTCACTGCCGGCTCGCGCGACAAGCGCTCGTACAGCGTGCTGGCGATCGCCGACCGACGCAGGCCGTTCGCCGGTCGAGTCACAGTGGCCCGAGCGACCTCAGCCGCCCCAAGAGCGGTGCCCCGTCCCGCGTCACCTGCGAGCGCCGCCCGTGGCAACCGCGTTGCGCCGGTCTCGAGGGACTCGAGGCCCGAACTTGTTGACGCGACGGTCGCTGCTGTGCGTCGCTCAAGAGTGATCGCTCGAACGACTCCCGCGATGAGTTCGCCTCTCGCGACCGGTCATAGCGAGCGGCCGAGCGAACGCGAGAGGTAGGAGAGCTCCGTTGTCACGCTCAAAAGCGACCGCCGCGGCGGTCGGTACACCATGAACGTCCCCGCCTCGATCACCATCACGCCGCTCCGCGTCGCCGACCTGCTCGCCGAGGGCGAGCGGATGCCGGTCTACGTGCACGTCATCGACCATCCCGATGCGCGCGTGCTGGTCGACACCGGCATGACGGAGCTGCATCCGGCGGCGGCGGACCTCGATCCCCGCCTGTGGCCGCTCAGCGAGCAGGACCTCGATCTCGCCGGCGTCGACGTCGTCGTCAACACCCACCTGCACTTCGACCACTGCGGCGGCAACCACCTGTTCGCCGGCAGGCCGATCTACGTCCAGCGCCGCGAGCTGGACGACGCGCGCGGCGAGGACGGCTACACGATCCGCGAGTGGGTCGAGGCGCCCGGCGTGCGGTACGTGCCGGTCGACGGCGAGCTCGAGCTGCTCGCCGGGCTCCGACTCGTCCCCGCGCCGGGCCACACACCCGGCATGCAGATGGTCGTCGTCGAGACCGGCGGGCGCCCGGTCGTCGTCGGCGGCGACGTGGCGGTGTGGTTCGGGGAGCTCGACGAGCCGGAGACCGAGGGCCAGCTGCGCGTGCGTGCGCTCGACCCCGAGCTGGTCTGGCTCACGCACGAGCACGAGCCGTGGCGACCGCCCGCCGTCTGAGGGATCGCGAAGCGGCTCGGCACCCTCACCCGTGTGAGACAGTCCAGCGGCACATGCCGCGCCGCACGCTGCTCGCCGTCCTCGCCGCGGCCCTCGCGCTGCCGCCGGCCGCCCAGGCGCACGACCTCTCCGCCGGCTCCCGCGTCGCGGCGCGCGCAGCGGCCTCCGCGCCCGAGCCGCCGATCACGCCCACCCCACGCGCGACCTGCAACCCCGGCTCGAAGCCGGAGCCCGGCATCCAGGGCCGCGTCCCCAAGGAGGAGGTCGACGCCGGCCGGGCGGACGAGGGCTACTGGTGCAACGTCACGCGCATCGGCCACGTCGGCGCGACGGGCGGCTTCCGCGTCCACCGCTACGTCGACAAGGCGGGGCGCGAGTGCGCGTACTACGACACCGCGCTGCTGTTCCCCACCAACGCCCTGAACCTCAGCCTCGACCCGACCGGCGTCGCCGTGCTCGACATGTCGGACCCGCGCAACCCGGTCCGGACGGAGACCCTCGTCACGCCGGCGATGCAGACCCCGCACGAGTCGCTGAACCTCAGCGTCCAGCGCGGGATCCTCGCCGCTGTCATGGGGAACCCGTACCGGTACCCCGGCGGCGTCGACCTCTACGACGTGAGCGAGGATTGCCGCCATCCCGTCCCGATGGCGGCTGCGTTCCCCGCCACGCCGTTCGGCCACGAGAGCGGGATGGCGCCGGACGGGCTGACCTTCTACCCGTCGTCGGCCGCGGAGTTCTCCGCCGTCGACATCTTGAACCCGCGCGTGCCGCGCACGCTGTGGACGAGCGAGGAGCTGACCACGCACGGCCTCTCGATCTCCGACGACGGCCGCCGCGCCTACCTGGCCTCGATCGGCAACGGCCTGGTGATCGTCGACACGTCCGAGATCCAGGACCGCAGGCCGAACGCGCAGGGCCGCGAGGTGAGCCGCCTGACGTGGTCGAACATCACGATCCCGCAGATCCCGATCCCGGTGACGATCGGCGGCCGGCCGTACGTCGTCGAGGTCGACGAGTACTCGACGGACGAGAACGGCGACATCGGCGGCCACGGCGACCGAGTCGGGGCCGCGCGGATCATCGACGTGTCGGACGAGCGCAACCCGTTCGTCGTGTCGAACCTCCGCCTCGAGGTCCACCAGAAGGAGAACCGCGCCGCGATCGGCGGGGACTACGGGGCGCAGAGCCCGGTCCAGGGCTACGCCGCGCACTACTGCAACGTCCCGCGGCGCGAGGACCCCGGCATCGTCGCGTGCTCGATGATCCTCTCCGGGCTGCGCGTGTTCGACATCCGCGACCCGCAGAACCCGCGCGAGATCGCCTACCACGTCGCGCCGCCGTCGCACGTCTCGGAGACGGGCGCGACGTTCATCGACGAGCGCGCGAACTGGGCGATGTCGCAGCCCGCGTTCGCGCCCGAGCGGGGCGAGATCTGGTACTCGGACGGGACGAGCGGCTTCTACGCGCTGAAGGTCGACGAGGACGTGTGGCCGTTCCGGGACGGCGGCGGCGGGGTCGACGCCTCGCCGTCCGGCCGGGTTGCGCGCTGCGTCGACACCGGCGCGCTGGCGAGCGCGTCCGCGCAGCCGTCCGGAGGCGGGCTGAGGCTGCGCTTCCGACGCCGCGCGCGGCTGCCGGTGCAGGTCGACGTCTTCCGCGTCTCCCGCGGCCGGCGGGTGATCACCGAGCGCCTCGTCGCCCGGTTCCGCAACGCGCGCGAGGCGTTCACCTGGCGGGCGCGCGTCGGGCCGGGGCTCTACTTCGTCCGGTTCCGGATGATCCGCGGCGGGCGGTCCTTCGACACCCGGCGGATCGTGCTCCAGCGGACGCGAGCGGGGCGGTTCCGGCTCCGGCCCCGGCACCACCAGCGCGAGAGCTGCGGGCTGCTCAGGCTGGCCAAGCTCGAGCGCCCGGCGTTCGGGGGCCGCCGCGGCACGCCGCTGCGCGGCGCGTACCGGCTGACGGCGCCCGCGACGGTGACCGTGACCGTCCGGCGCGGTGCGAGGGTCGTCAGGCGCTTCGCCGCGTCCCGCCCGGCGAACCGCGTCTTCCGCTTCGGCGTCGCGGCGCGCGGGCTGGCGCGCGGCGACTACCGGGTGGTCATCCACGCCGCCGCGGGCGAGGACCAGGCGGCCGCGGTGCTGACCGCCCGCCGGCTCTGACTCACACCGCTCGCGCGAGCGCCGCGCCCGTCCCGCTGAGGCGGGCGGGCGCAGACTACGCTCGCGCCACATGGCTCGGCGCGGCCTGCTCGCGACCGGCGCGGCCGCCGTGGCCGCGTCGCTCTTCCTGCCGTTCTTCCCCGGCGTCAGCGGCTGGGAGCACTGGGCGTGGGCCGACGTCGTGCTGGCGGCGCTCGCGGCCGCGCTGGCCGCCGCCGCGGCGACGGGCGTGCGGCGGGCCGCCGTCCTGCTCCCGCTCGCCGCGCTGTGCTCGCTCGGCGTCGCCGTCGTGCTGGGCCACGGCTTCGAGCCGCGCCTGCCGGTCCGCTCGCTCGTGGAGGTCGGCGCGGGGCCGTACGCCGCGCTCGCCGGGTGCGCGGCCGGTGCGATCGGTGCGCTCGCGGCGTGGCCGCGCGGCGGCGGGCGGCTGCTGCTCGTCGCCGGCGCGGCGGGGATCGTCGCCGCGCTGCTGTCGGGCTGGGGCTTCGAGGGGCCGGTTCAGGTGGTGGCGGCGGCGCAGGGCGACGGCTCGCTCGTCGGCGTGCTCGACCTGGAGCGGGGTGCGCCGACCGGCTTCGAGCGCTGGCACGTCCTGGACCTCGCGCTGGTCGCGCTCGCGGCCGGGCTGCTCGCGGTCGCCGCCGGTCTCGCGCGGCGCGCCGCGGCGCTCGCGCTGGCCGCCGGGTGCGTGCTGGCGGCCGCGTGCGTGACGGCCGACGCGCTCAGCCGCAGCGCGCTGTGGTGGGGCGACGGCGGCGTCGTCGAGGGCGCCGCGCTCGGGACGCTCGCCGCGCTGCTCTCGCTCGCCGCGGCGCTCGCCGGCCTCGCGCTCAGGCGGCGCGCGCCCGCGGCACGTGCCGGATGAACGACGGCAGCAGCGGCACGAGCACGCGGCGGGTGTACTCGGCGCCCGCCCGGACGGCCAGGCCGCGGACGGGGTCCCACGAGAAGCCGTAGGCGCGCCGCAGGCGCTCGGGCAGCAGGCCGACGGTCGCGAAGTTGGCGCTCTTGAGCAGCGGCACCGCCGCACGCGGGACGGGCGGGTTCATGACGATCTGCACGGCAAGTCGGCGCGCCTCGTCACTGACGTGCAACACGTCCGCCGACAGCATGTCCGCCATGTACTCGTCCAGCTCGCCCGCGGTGCCCGGCATGTCCTCGTCGCGGAGCCCGAACAGATGCCCGACCGTCTTGTAGTCCTGCCAGTAGGCGTCGCGCTCCTCGGCGGTCAGCGGCCGGACGTAGCGCTGGTAGACCAGCAGCGCGCTGTCGACCAGCGTGGCGAGGATCCACAGCAGCAGCTCCGGGTCGTCGGCGCGGTACGGGGTCCCGGCGGGGAAGCGGCCGGCGGGCTCGCGCAGCTCGCCCGCGACGCGGCGGTGCATGGCGCGCACGCGCCGGGTCATCCGGTCGGCCCGCGCGCGCGAGCCGAAGATGATCGTGTCCATCACCTCGGCCGTCCGCTCGAGCCGCTCGTAGGGCTCGGAGAGCGACCCCGTGTGCGTGAAGAAGCCGGCGAACGCGACCGGATGCGCGGCCTGCATGAGCAGCGCGCGGGGTGCGCTGAGCGCGACCGCCCACTCGCGGTGCACGCGCCGCAGCATCGAGTCGTCGGTGAAGTAGGACGGCGCGTCCGGCATCTCCAGATCAGGGTACGAGCGAATACCCTCCGGAGGACCATGCCGGCCGCCGCCTACACGGGGAAGGAGTGCGTGTGCCAGTTCCGCCGCGGGATCTGCGACCAGACCTGCGTGCGGGACATGCTCGACACGCCGTTCTACGTCGCCTGCCTGCGGCTCAAGGGCCGGCGGTGCCTGGTCGTCGGCGGCGGGGAGATCGGGCTGGAGAAGGTCGAGGGCCTGCTGGCCTGCGAGGGCGAGGTGACGCTCGTCGCGCCCACCGCGGTGCCCGAGCTCGAGGAGCTGGCGCGCGAGGGCTCGATCGCCTGGGAGCGGCGCGACTACGCCGGGCCGAGCGACCTCGAGGGCACGTTCGTCGTCATCGCGTGCACCGACGACACCGACGTCAACATCCGCATCTACGAGGACGCAGAGCGCCGGGCGATGCTGGTGAACATCGTCGACGTCCCCCCGCTGTGCAACTTCATCCTCCCGGCGATCGTCCGCACCGGCCCGCTGGCGATCGCGATCTCCACCGCCGGCGCCTCGCCCGCGCTGGCCAAGCGGATGAAGGAGGAGGTCGGGCAGCTCTTCGGCGAGGAGTACGCGCGGCTGGCGATGATGCTCAACGAGGTCCGCGGCTGGGCGAAGGGCACGCTGCCCACCTACCAGGACCGCCGCGACTTCTTCGAGGAGATCGTCAACGGCGAGCCCGACCCCATCGAGCTGCTGCGCGCCGGCGACGAGGACGCGGTGCGCGACCTGATCGCCGCGGCGCAGCGCCCGCACGAGCCGGCATAGGGCGCGGGCGGCGATACGCTCGCCGCCGTGGAGCAGCGCCTCACCCACCTCGACGAGCGCGGCCGGGCGGCGATGGTCGACGTCGGCGCCAAGGACGCGACCGAGCGGCGGGCGGTCGCGCGCGCGACGGTGCGGATGAGCCCGGCGACCGCGGCGGCGGTGCGCGACGGCGACGCGCCGAAGGGCGACGTGCTGGGCACGGCGCGGCTGGCGGGGATCATGGCCGCCAAGCGCACCGACGAGCTGATCCCGCTGTGCCACTCGCTCCCGCTGAGCTTCGTCGGCGTCGAGGCGGAGGTGGGCGAGGACGCGGTCACCCTCACGGCCGAGGCGCGCACCCGGGCGCAGACGGGCGTGGAGATGGAGGCGCTGACCGCCGCGTCGGTCGCGGCGCTGACCGTCTACGACATGGTCAAGGGCCTGGAGCGGGGCGTGGAGATCGCCGAGGTCGTCCTGGTCGAGAAGACCGGCGGCAAGAGCGGGGACTGGCGGCGCGCGTGAAGGCGGCCGTCCTCACCATCTCGACGCGCGTGTCGCGCCGCGAGGCGGAGGACGAGTCCGGGCCGCTGCTCGCGCACCTTGCCGAGGAGGCCGGCGCCGACGTGCAGGCGATGGAGGTCGTGCCTGACGACTACGCGCTCATCGAGGACCGCCTGCACCACTACGTCGACGACGGCTTCGCGCTGATCTTCACGACCGGCGGCACCGGCCTGACCCCTGACGACGTGACACCCGAGGCGACCCGTGCGGTCGTCGACCGCGACGCCCCGGGCTTCGCCGAGGCGATGCGCGCGGAGGCGGCGCGCCACACCCCGATGGGCATCCTCTCGCGCGGCGTGTCGGGCATCGCCTACCGCACGCTGATCGTCAACTTCCCGGGCAGCCCCAAGGCGGTCGCCGAGCTGTTCCCGGTGATCGCTCCGACGCTGCGGCATGTCGTCGACACGCTCCACGGCGACGGCTGGCACTGAGGCGGCGGCGCCCGTCGCGGCGTCCGTCGAGCTCGACGGCGCGACCCGCGCCTACGGCGAGCGCGTCGCGCTCGACCGCGTCTCGCTGCGCCTCGACCACGGCCAGACGCTCGTCGTCTTCGGCCCGAACGGCGCGGGGAAGTCGACGCTGCTGCGCGTCCTCGCCACGCTGCTGCGGCCGCACGCCGGCACCGTCCGGGTCCTCGGCCGCGAGCTGCCCGGCGAGGCGTGGGCGGTGCGCGGCAGGGTCGGCTTCCTCGGCCACGAGCCGCTGCTCTACCGCGACCTGACCGGCCGCGAGAACCTGCGCTTCCACGCCCGGCTCCACGGGGTCGACGAGGGCCGGATCGAGCAGCTGCTCGACGCCACCCGGCTGGCCGCGCGCGCCGACGAGCCGGTCCACGGCCTCAGCCGCGGCCTCGTCCAGCGGCTCGCCGTCTGCCGCGCGGTGCTGCACGACCCGCCGCTGCTGCTGCTCGACGAGCCGCGCGCCAACCTCGACCCCGGCAGCGTCGAGCTGGTCGAGCCGCTCATCGGCCGGGCGAGTGGGCGCACGCGCGTGGTCACGAGCCACGACCCGCGCGGCGGCGCGGCCGAGGCCGACCTCGTCCTCGGGCTGCGCGGCGGGCGGGCCGAGCTGCTCGCCCCCGCCGGCGCCGCCGACCCGGACCGGATCGGGGCGCTGTACCGGTGAGGCAGGCGGTCGCCGCGCTCGTCCGCAAGGACCTCACCGCCGAGCGGCGCACGCTCGAGTCGGTCCCGGCCATGACCCTGTTCGCGGTCACGACGTTCGTCCTCTTTCACTTCGGCCTTGACCGCAGCGAGCTGGACGGCGACCTCGCCGCCGGCGTGCTGTGGGTCACGCTGCTGTTCGCCGCCGTGCTCGGCCAGAACCGGCTGTTCGTGGCCGAGGACGAGCAGGGCGGGTTCGACGGCTTCCTGCTCGCGCCGGTCGACCGCACCGCGCTGTTCGTCGCCAAGGCGCTCGCGCTGTTCGCGTTCCTCGTCGTCGTCGAGCTGGTCGCGGTGCCGGCCTTCGCGGTCCTCCTCCTCGGCCCCGGCCTGCTCGACCCGCTGCCGGGCCTGCTGGCGATCCTGGCGCTCGCGAACGCCGGCATCGCGGTCGTGGCGACGCTCGCCGCCGCCCTGGCGATCCGCACCCGCGCGCGCGACCTGATCGGCCCGCTGCTGACGCTGCCGCTGCTCGTCCCCGTCGTGCTGGCGGCGTCGGAGGCGACCGCGCCGCTGCTGGCGCAAGCGGGCGCGGAGGGACCTCCTGGCCGCTGGCTGGCGATCCTCGCCATCTATGATCTGACCATCGGCCTCGTCGCCTACGGGGTCTTCGACTTCCTCCTCGAAGACTGAGCATGTCCCTCTACGGCAAGGGCCTCCGGCCCCTCTCCATCGCCACCGCCGCCGTGCTGACGGGCGCGCTGGTGATGGCGTTCCTCTACGCCCCGCGCGAGGCCGAGCAGGGGAACATCCAGCGCATCTTCTACATCCACGTCCCGCTCGCCATCGTCGCGCTCTGCGGGTTCGTGGCGGGCGGCGTCTTCGCGATCCAGCACCTGCGCACGCGCGACCGCTCCCACGACCTGAGGTCGTACGTGGCGATCCACATGAGCCTCATCCTCGCCGTCGGCGCGCTCGTCACCGGGTCGATCTGGGCGCGCGGCTTCTGGGGCCACTGGTGGCTGTGGGACGAGCCGACGCTCGTCTCGTTCCTCATCGTGTTCCTGCTCTACGCCACCTACCAGCCGCTGCGGTTCTCGATCGAGGACCCCGAGCGCCAGGCCCGCTACGCGAGCGTGTTCGCCGTCGTGGCGGGGGCGTTCGTCCCGCTGAACTTCGCGGCGGTGCGGATGGCCACCGAGAGGACGCACCCGCGCACGCTGACCGCGGGCGGGATGCCGGGCGAGGTGTGGCTGACCTTCGGCGTCGCGCTGGTCGGGATGGCGCTGCTGTTCGTGACGCTGTGGAAGTTCGAGATGGCGGCCAAGCACTCGCGCTTCGAGCTCAAGGCGCTGCGCCGCCGGCTGACCGGCGACGCCGGCCCGGCGGCGGGGCGCAGCGCGGCGCCGCAGGTGACCGCCTGATGTCGACCGGCGAGAAGTACCTGGTCGCGGCGTACCTGGTCTTCCTCGCCCTCGTCCTCGTGTACGTCGCGATCATGGTCGCCCGCCTCGGGCGGCTGGAGCGCGACCTCGCCGAGCTGCGCGAGCGGGCCGCCGAGCGCGAGGCAGCCGAGGAGCGCGCGCCGGAGCCGGTCGCATGAGCGTCGTCATCCTCCTCGGCATCTCGCACAAGACGGCGCCCGTGGCGCTGCGCGAGAAGCTGGCGCTCCCCGCCCCGCAGCTCCCTGCCTTCCTGCAGGGGCTCGTCGCGACGCCGGCGCTCCAGGAGGCCGTCGCGATCTCGACGTGCAACCGGACCGAGCTCTACCTCGTGGCGTCGGACGACGGCGTGGAGGGCGAGAGCGCCGCGCTCGGCGCGCTGGCCGGCCGCGCGGGGATCCGCCCGACCGAGCTGGCCGAGGTCATCTACTCGCCGCGCAACTGCGACGCCGCGCGCCAGCTCTTCCGCGTCACCGCGGGCCTCGAGTCGATGATCGTCGGCGAGTCGGAGGTCCAGGGCCAGGTCAAGCGCGCGTACGAGGCCGCGCTGGAGGCCGGCACGACCGGGCCGCTCACCAACCGCCTGTTCGGCGCCGCCCTCGCCGCGGGCAAGCGCGTGCGCGCCGAGACCGGGATCGGCGCCGGGGCGGCGTCGGTCTCGTCGGTCGCCGTCGACCTCGCCACCGAGGTGCTCGGCGACCTCGCCGGCCGGCCGGTGGTGATCATCGGGGCGGGCGAGACGTCCGAGCTGACGGCGCAGGCGCTGGCCGCCAGGGGCGTGACCACGATCTTCGTCGCCAACCGGCGCGCGGACCGCGCGCGGTCGCTCGCCGAGCGCTTCGGCGGCACCGTGCTGCCGCTCGACCGCCTGCCCGACCAGCTCGAGCACGCGGACGTGCTGCTGTGCGCGACCGCGTCGCCGCACGCGATCGTCGAGCGCGAGGAGCTGGAGCTGGTCATGCGCAACCGCGGCGGGCGGCCGCTGCTGATCCTCGACATCGCGGTGCCGCGCGACGTCGAGGCGGCGTGCGGCGACCTGGACGGCGTCCGGCTCGTCGACATGGACGGCCTGCAGCGCGTCGTCGCGCGCAACCTGCGCGTGCGCGAGGACGAGGCCGCGCGCGGCGAGGCGATCGTGGAGGAGGAGATCGGGCGGTTCGCCTCGTGGCTGGGGTCGCTGGACGTCGTGCCGACGATCGCCGCGCTGCGGGCCCACGGCGAGCGGATCGTCGAGGGCGTCGTCGCCGAGAACGCCGGGCGGTGGGAGAGCGCGTCGCCGCGCGACGTGGCGCGCGCCGAGGCGATCGCCCGCGCCGTGATGTCGCGGCTCCTGCACGAGCCGACCCTGCAGCTCAAGGAGCACGGGTCGCACGCGCGGCTCGCGCTGACCCGTGAGCTGTTCGGGCTCGCCGACCCGCCCGCGGAGGTCGAGGACAGCGACCCCGCCGAGGTGCGCCAGCTGCGCCGGCGCGCGCGGTGAGGATCGGCACGCGCGGCAGCGCGCTGGCGCTGGCGCAGGCGCGCTGGGTCGCCGAGCGCGTGCCGGGCGGCGCCGAGCTGGTCCCGATCGTCACCTCCGGCGACCGGCGCCGGGCGGTCGACGACAAGCGCGAGTGGGTGCTGGAGCTGGAGGAGGCGCTGCTGGGCGGCGAGGTCGACCTGGCGGTGCACAGCGCCAAGGACGTCCCGGTCGAGCGGCCGGAGGGCCTGGCCATCGCGGCGGCGCCGCCGCGCGCGAACCCGCTCGACGCGCTGTGCGGCGCGCCCTCCCTGGACGCGCTGCCGGAGGGCGCACGGGTCGGGACGTCCTCGCTGCGGCGGATGGCGCAGCTGCGCGCGCGCCGGCCGGACCTCGACGTCGTCGCGCTGCGCGGCAACGTCGACACGCGGCTGCGCAAGCTGGCGGACGGCGAGGCGGCGGCGATCGTGCTCGCGGCGGCGGGGCTGGAGCGGCTCGGCCGCGCCGACGCGGCGCAGGCGACGCTCGACTTCGTCCCGGCCGCCGGCCAGGGGACGCTGCTGATCGAGGCCCGCGCGGACGACGGCGCGGCCCGCGAGGCGCTCGCGCCGCTCAGCGACCCGGCGGCCGAGGCGGCGCTCGCGGCCGAGCGCGCGGTCGTGGCGGGACTCGGAGCGGACTGCCGCAGCGCGGTCGGCGTGCACGCGGCGGGCGGCGCGGCGGGGTGGCGACTGCGCGCGTTCGTCGGCGCGCCGGACGGGTCCGCATGGATCACCGACGAGCTCGACGGCGACGACCCCGCGCCGCTCGCGGCGGAGCTGGCCGAGCGGCTGCTCGCCGTCGGCGCCGAGAGGCTGCTGCGGCCGTGAGCGGGTTCGTCTTCCTCGTC